>DCFV01000192.1:10584-33591 GCA_002314435.1 Acidobacteriaceae bacterium UBA1795
ATGCCGCGCACAATCGCGCCGCCAGTCATAACTACTTTCTGCTGGAGAAGTTCGAGGCTGGCGTGAGCCTGCGCGGGACGGAAGTGAAATCCATCCGCGAAGGAAAGGCCAATCTGCGCGATGCCTACGGCCTGATCAAAGACGGCGAGGCTTTTTTGCTGAATATGCATATAGGGCCTTACTCTCACGGGAATATCGCGAATCATGAAGAAACGCGGACCCGCAAATTGCTTCTGCACCGGGAAGAGGTTCGCAAGCTACACTCCAAGACGCAGATCAAGGGCCACACGCTCATCCCAACGCGGCTCTACTTCCGCCATGGCCGGGTGAAGTGCGAGCTGGCGCTGGCCAAGGGTAAGCAGGATTGGGACAAGCGCGAGACCGAGCGCCGCCGCGAGGCCGACCGCGAAGCCCGCTCCGCCATCAACGCCAGCAAACACCGCATGGGGCGCTGAAGCGCGTTCTCGCACCGTTCAGAATCAGGGTTGGACTTTCACTCTCTCAGGGCTGGACGCGCTTCCACTCCACTTCGCCGGTTGCGTTTCCGCCGGTGGTGGGTGTTTGCACGGTGTACTTGAGCCGGTCGCCAGTCAGCATAAAGGCACGGGTCTGTCTGGTTCCCTCCCAGTTGGGAAAGAAGGCGTGCTCAATGACGAATGTGATGGTGTGGTCGTTCGCATTCACAACGTAGGTACCGAAATGCGTATTGCAGCCCTGCACTGCGGCCTGGTTCTCTTCGGGCGTACCTTTGCTCTTGTCGTTTGCGGAAAACCGCGGCCTGCCTGCGCGCAGAATCTGCAGGGCATAACGACCACCGGCGTCCAGGGTCAGGATGCCCTGTGGATTGTCTCCATAAAGATGGATGCGGGTGCCGTCTGGCAGCACATTGTCCGCCAGCACCAGGCTCCAGGTCCCGATCAGGGGCGCTGTGTTTCCCGTGCCGCTCGTCTGCGCGGCGCAGCCCGGAGCACCCACCAGCAAAACCAGCACCAGACCGCATAGCGCCATCCAAATCCGAACATTTCGATTCTTCATCGACCGCTTTCCTCCGCACCGGGAGACACTCCGTCGCCCTCAGCCCCCACAGACTATCACCAGTCGTCTCAGAGCCAGTGCGCGCCCGTATTGCCATCCACCATAGGAGAAGTGAAAGAATAGACACCATGCGGACTGAATTGTCTTTTGCTAATTTTGCCGGGATCGACACCGAATTGCTGGCCGTTCTGGCCGTAGACACCCAAACCGACAAAGGACCGGACGCCAAGCCTGCGCCCGCGCTGCTCACCTCCGACGAGTCAGTAAAGACCTCTGCCGCCGCCGTGCTCGCCAGCGGCGAGTTCAAGGCCGGGGCCAACGAAATGCTGCTACTGCATGCCCCCGCAGGCCTCAAAGCGAGACGCCTGCTGCTGGTGGGCCTGGGAAAGCAGGCCAAGGCCACCGCACACGGCGTGCGTAACGCTGCCGGGGCCGCTGTCCGCTTTGTGAAGCCCCGCGGCATTCGGTCGCTGGCCTTTGCGCTGCCCGAGATTGAATCGATTGCGCTGCCTGCCGCCGCCCGCGCTGCCGCCGAAGGCGCCTTCGTGGGCGACTTCGATCCAGACACATATCGCAGCGACCGCAAGGACCTGAGCGTGCAGTCGTTCTCCGTGGTCGCGCCTGCACCTGCCGACCAGACCGCTGCGCGGGCCGCCTTTGCCGAGGGCATCGTCATCGGCGAGAGCCAGAACTTCACCCGCACGCTGGTGAACGAGCCAGGCAACAAGCTCACGCCCACCGTGCTGGGCGAGCGCGCCGCGAAGATGGCCTCCGAAGTTGGGCTGAAGGCCGAGGTTTACTCCACAGAGAAGCTGCACGAGCTGAAGATGGGCGCGTTCTGGAGCGTCTCGCAGGGCTCCGCTGAGCCGCCCGCACTCATCGTGCTGCGCTATGAGCCCGAGGGCGTGACCGACGGCCCTGTGCTCGGCCTCGTCGGCAAAGGCATCACCTTCGACTCGGGCGGCATCTCCCTTAAGCCCGGCGAAAACATGGAGAAGATGAAGTACGACATGGCAGGCGGCGCGGCCATGCTGGGCGCCATGCGTGCCATCGCGCTGCTCAAACCCAAGGTACGCGTCATCTCCATTGTGTGCGCATCTGAAAATATGCCCGACGGCAAGGCGCAGAAGCCCGGCGACGTGCAGACCGCCATGTCCGGCAAGACCATCGAGATCATCAACACAGACGCCGAGGGGCGCCTGGTGCTGGCCGATGGGCTGAGCTACGCAAAGCAGCTGGGCGCAACCCACTTGATCGACGCGGCCACACTCACCGGCGCTTGCGTCGTCGCGCTGGGCATGATCAACGCTGGCGTCTTCTCGAATGACGATGCGACCTATGAGAAGTTCAACACCGCCCTTGCCACCAGCGGTGAGAAGTTCTGGCGACTGCCGCTCGGGGACGAATACGCCGAAATGATCAAGTCTGACATCGGCGATATTAAGAACACCGGCGGACGCTGGGGCGGCGCCAGCACCGCGGCCGAGTTCCTGAAGGTCTTCGCAGAAGATACGCCCTGGATTCACCTCGACATCGCTGGCATGGCGTGGGTGGAGAATGCCCAGCCCTACATCGCCAAAGGCCCCAGCGGCATCGCCGTCCGCTCAATTTTGGAGTGGGTGCGCAGCTTCTAGCCGCTGCAGACCAAACAGCAAAGCCGAAAGGGCGAAATCGTCCTTCCGGCTTTTCTATTGTGACTTCAGAAGCGCTACACGCCCACGATGTCGCCGTCGTCGTCCACGTCGATCGTGAACGCTCGCGGGTCGCGCGGCAGGCCCGGCATCAGCATCATGTTGCCCGAGATTGCGACCACAAACCCAGCACCAGCCGAGAGCGATACGTCGGTCACCCGCAGCGTCCAGCCAGTGGGCGCGCCCATGCGCTTGGGGTCGTCGCTCAGCGAGTATTGCGTCTTGGCGATGCACACCGGCAGCTCGCCATAGCCCCACTCCGCGTAGCGCGCAAGCTTGGTACGCGCCGTCTCGCTCAGCTCTACGCCGTCCGCTCCGTAGACCTTCGTCGCCACGGCGTGCAACTTTTCTTCGAACGGCATATCAAGCGTGTAGACGGACTGCACCCTCGGCACAGGGTTGGCCTCAATGAGCGCGACCACCTTTTCCGCCAGTTCCGCCGCGCCCGCGCCGCCTTTGGTAAAAGCTTCCACCGGCGCGCATCCCACGCCCATCCGCTCGCACTCGGCCGCAATCGCAGCCAGTTCTTCATCTGTGTTTGTCGGAAAGCGATTGATCGCAACCACGATGGGCACGCGGTAGCCGCGCAGGGTCTGCACGTGGTGGCGCAGGTTGGCAAAGCCCGCTTCAAGGTTGCCCTCGCCCTGCGCGCGCAGACTCTGCACTGTGGCCACCAGCACCGCGGCAGCTGGCCGAATGCCGCTCACGCGCATCACGATATCGAAGTACTTCTCCGCGCCAAGGTCCGCAGCAAAGCCGCACTCGTTCACCACATAGTCTGCCAGCCGCACACCCATCTGTTGCGAGAGCACGCTGCTGGTACCGTGCGCAATGTTCCCGAAAGGCCCGGTGTGCACCATCGCCGGCGTGCCCTCGGTGGTCTGCACAAGATTGGGCAAAAGCGCGTCATTCAACAGCGCCATCATTGCACCGGTCGCACCCAGTTGGGCGGCCGTTACAGGCCTGCCCGCGCGCGAGGTGCCCACGACGATCGCATTCAGTCTGCGACGCAAATCGGCACGGCTGGTGGCCAGCCCGACAATCGCCATCACCTCCGACGCTGCGGTTATGACAAAACTCGTGGGGCGGTTTGCTGCATCGCCCTTGGAACCAACGCCGACGGTCACGCGGCGCAGCGCGCGGTCGTTCATGTCCAGCGCGCGCGGCCACGCAATCTGCTCGGGGTCGAGATCGAGCTCATTACCGAAGAAGAGGTGTGAGTCCACCAGTGCCGCCAGCAGATTGTGCGCGGCCGTGATGGCGTGGAAGTCGCCGTGAAAGTGCAGATTGATCCTCTGACTCGGCTCCACCTGCGCGCGGCCGCCGCCCGCGGCTCCGCCCTTCATGCCGAAGACCGGCCCCAGCGACGGCTCGCGCGAAGTGACAATCGCTTTGCGTCCGATGTGCGCGAGGCCCTGCGCCAGGCCGATGGATACGACCGTCTTGCCTTCGCCGGAAGTGGTTGGTGTGGTCGCAGTGACCACGATGAATTTGCCGTGCGGTGGAAAGGTTTCGTCGCGCAGCAGGCTCAGCCTGATCTTGGCGCCATACACGCCGATGGTTTCATACGTATCGGCAGGCAGTGTCAGCTTTTGGGCAATTACGTCAATCGGCAACAAAGCGTGTGTCATCGGTTCCACCGAAAAACAGACATCGCCGGAATTGTGGCTCTGGTCGAGATCGGCTTCATCGCGACGATCTCGCTTTACATCGCCTCCGGACTTTCGATGCCCAGCCATCCTAGCACCGTCACTAGCTCGCGCAGTACGATCGCCGCCGTCGCCAGAAGAAACCTCTTCCGCGCGGCATTCTCTTCCGTGAGGATGTGGTGCCTGTGGTAAAAGTTGTTGAATTCCTGCGCCAGCTGGAACGCATGCTTGGCCAGATACGCGGGTTCAGAGGTGGCAATGCCCTGCTCCAGCACTGTAGAACGGCGACCGGCGCGCAGCCACACCGCCCAGATGTCTTCGGCATCTTCGCCGACGAGGAAGGGTGCTGCGTCAATCGAGGCGAACTCCGCAAGCACAGCCTCAGGCGTAGTACCCGCCTTGCGGAAGATGTTGCGCACGCGCACCACGGCGTACTGAATGTAGGGGCCTGTCTCGCCCTCAAAGCTCAATGCATCTTTGAAGTCAAAAGCAATGACCGAATTCCGCGTGTACTTGAGCATGAAGTAGCGGAGCGCCCCGATGGCGATCTGCGCTGCAATCTGCCCGCGCTCGGCCTGATCGCGGCCGGTCTGGCGCTTGTTCACTTCTTCGAGCGTGGCGGAAATGAGCTTGTCGATCAGGTCGTCAGCCTTCACGCCGAATCCCTTGCGTCCGCTCACCTCGATGTAGGCGCGGCTGCGATCTTCCTCGGGCACGTCGTAGCCCAGGTCCAACGCGCAGCGCGGTGTGAGCGCCACCATCTCGTAGCTGAAATGCGTGTAGTGGTCGGCCTCGGCCGTGTGGCCCATGCCGCGCAGTGCCTGAATCACGTTGGCCTGCGGGTCGCTTTGCCGCGAGTCAATCACGTTGTAGATGGCCTGCACGCCGCCAAAGTGCGGATGCTCCGCCTCGCCCTCTTCGGTCGAGATCCAACACTCGTGATCGGGATACGTGAAGAATTTCCTATAGCCAAAGTCGCGGCCCAGCAGGCCGAACTTCCACAGGTGATAGGCGATGTCCTTGCCCACGTAGGTGACGGTGCCGTTGGAGCGCACGATCACCTTCGCGTCTTCATCCGTTTCGCCGTCGGTGACGTCAGCGCCGGGCCGCGTCATCACCCAGCAGCCCTTGTTCTTGCCCTCGTTCTCGAAATAGAGCACGCCCGTCTTCTTTAGCAGCTCAAACGCCAGCGCCCAGAAGTTGAGGTGCAGAATCTCGCTCTCGCGCGGCAAAAAATCGTACTCAATGCCAAGCCGCAGCATCGTCTCAAGATGCCGCTTGAGCACTGCGGTCGAAATCAGCTCGGCAATTTCCGCCGTCTCGTTGCCGCCGTGTTCGATGGCGTGCAGCGTCTCATAGCGAAGCTTCTTGCGCGCGGCGTTCTCCTCTTCCGTGCCGCTCACATACCACTGCGACGTCCGCGCGTAGAGATTCCAGCAAAGGTAGTCAAACGCACCCGACTTGTCAGCCTGACCCGCGCTGCGCGCCTCACACTCCGCAATCAGAGCACGCACATCAGCGGCGGACTTGCCTTCGAGATACAGAAAACCGACGACCACGTCCGCCACCTGCACGCCGGTGTTGTCAATGTAGTTCTGCACCGTGACCCGCTGGCCGGCTGCGCGCAGCAGGCGCACAAACGTGTCGCCGAGAATGGCGTTACGCAGGTGGCCGATGTGCGCGGCCTTGTTGGGATTGATGCTGGTGTGCTCGACCAGAGAATGCACGCCGTCTGCGGCGGGGCCAATTCCTGATGCATCCGCAATCGCGTGCACTCCGGCAGCGCGATCAAGCCGCGCGTTGATGTAGCCCGCGCCTGCAATCTCAAACGAAGCAAAGCCGGGCAGAGGGCCAAGGGAGGAGACGATCTCCTGCGCGATCACCCTGGGCGCTTTGCGCAGTGTGCGCGCCAGTTGCAGCGCGATGGGGGTGGCCAGCTCGCCCATCTTCAGGTCGGGCGGCGTCTCCAGCGGGATGGACTCGACCGCTAGATCGTACTTAGCCTGAAGCACGCTTTTCAACTGCGCTCCCAGGCGGTTCTTCAGTTCCAGATACACCAGGAAAACCTCGCAACCCCTTGAAATCTATTGCGATTCTACCACTCGCTCCCACGCTAAATGGACCCAAGCAACATACCGCGCCTTGCACCATCACCGCATAACAATTTCATCTTCGATGTCGAAGTTCCCGCAGGATTCGACGCCACTATTACTAATTTCAGCACAGGCTAGAAACAGTGAGTCCCCTCAAACTCTTCGCCTCGACCCTCGCAAGCTCTGGTGTGATCCAACCTATTAAATTCACATGACATCTATTGCTTTTATTTACACGTTGAGCTACATTCTCCTCGCTATTAAAGTAACAACCGAGGAGACTGCTAAATGTTCTGCCATAAGTACGCAATACTCCTAAGAAAATTCGCGATACTGGTCTCACTCACCCCATTGAGCGCGTACGCATCCTGCCCTCCGTCCGGAGCCGAGGTTGTGGCGTTCGGCGCAGGCGCCTGTGGAGGACAGGTCGTCTGCAATAAGAACGTGCTGCCGCACTATACTGCACCCGGGATTATCGTCTACTTCCAGTACACAGACGATGAAACCGGTGGCATCTATATGTGCCTCGGCTGCTGCACGGCGGTGTAGCGTCCGCCACCCATAGCGGAACCACTTCAGCGACGCCCATCGACCGTCGCACGTCATTTCCGTTACAAGAAAGGAGCTTGTATGCGCATTCTTGCGGTTACAGTTGTTTTTGCCGGATTGCTGTGCACTGCTTTGCCAATTCACTCGCAGGAGCGATGGGTTGCATTCACAGCCAAGACAATCGATACCGTTGACAACGTTGACTCCGGTGGCTATCACACCATCACGCGCACTTATGGCATAATCCTTCGGTCATCGGACGGAACCCAACTTGAGGAAAACTATGCGGCTAACTCCATGACACGGGTAACTGGAAGACTAACAAAACCTTCCGAAAAGACCACATATTATTTTGACTACCTGACGCACAAGGCTTTCGGGCAGGCAATCAAGATCAAAAAGATTGAGCGAGTTCCACAGACAGAGCCCATTGGTCACGAAATTATCGGAGGCGTAACGGCGACTGGCTATCACACTCTGGACCCCGATACGAAAAAGCCCAACGGAGAGATATGGTTCGCTGATCGATCCCCGGAGATCATCGTGAGAACCAAAGCCGCGCTTCCCGATGGGTCCACCGTTGTTCGGGAGCTCTCGGACGTGGAGATTGGTCAAGAGCCGAACCCCAGCCGCATGCAGCTTCCCGAAGGATTCTCCGTCTCCAGACCATAGCTCTAACTCCACCCATGCCGTGATGCGCCTTTCTGGCGTTGGACTCACGCAGAAGGTCAAGAGCATTCGCCTCGGCGCATCCGGCATGCCCTGTGTGCGAACCACGTCTCCAGCGGGATGGACTCGACCGCCAGTTCATACTTGGCCTGAAGCACGCTTTTCAGCTGCGCCTGAAGCCTCTACTGCAGTACCAGATACACGTGAATACGCCTCGAAAATCTTGAATACTCCAGCAGATAGTCTATCAGCCGGTCATTGCTTGCCACCCGGTGCGATGGACCGCTTTCAGTACAATGCGTGTCGGGGGCAATACAATGAACGAGCTGGAATCCTTTGAATCCACCAGGCCTGAAGAGCTGTCGGCTTTCATAGGAAAGCACCTGATTTATACCTACGACAACGGCTGGCAGTACGAGATCTACATCAAGAACGCCACCACGGTGGACTACCGCATTCACTCCGGCTTGGTGGGTGGCCGCTGGGTGCGCGATCAGCAAGCGCACATTGTGCGGCTGGCCGAAGATATCTACAAGGTGAGCTGGGATGAGCCGACGGGCACCTGCGTGAGCCTTACCTTCATGCTGGCGTCGCGCAAGACGCATGGCGCGGTTTTCTTCCCGAACTGGATCGTGCAGAACCCGGGCAAGACCGTCTGCTATCAAAACGAGCATTTGGACGCAATGCGTGCCTACCGTGACGCAGGCCCAACCTATCCCAAGCTGGTACTGGACGAGTTCTCAACCCTAACGTTTGTTGAAGATTGCGGTGCCGACGACGAAAGCGTGATCGCTTGCCCGCCGAGCGAATTGCCCGCGGGGTATGCAAACCGACGCAATAAGCTGAAATGTGAAGCCGCATCTCTCAATGCCGTAAGATAGAGGATGTCCGCCGCGCGCTCTTGCCTCGTGCAACGGTGCGCGCGGGAAAGCCCTTCGCCCATGACCAGCCAAGCAACAACACCTTCGCGCTACTACCTCACCACGCCCATCTACTACGTGAACGCGCGGCCGCACCTGGGTCATGCCTACTCAACCATCGTGTGCGATGCCATCGCACGGCGCAAGCGAGCCCTCGGCATTGACACCTGGTTCCTGACCGGCACCGACGAACACGGGCAGAAGATCGAGCGCTCCGCCAAGCTGGCCAACCGCACGCCGCAGGAGTTCGCCACTGCCATTGCGGGGGAGTTCCGCGGGTTGTGGGACCAGTTGGGCCTTAGCTACGACGACTTCATCCGCACCACTGAGGAGCGCCACAAACGCGGTGTGCAGGAGCTGTTCGCCACGCTGCGCGACAGGGGCTACATCTACAAGGGCTCTTACACGGGCCAGTACTGCGTCTCCGACGAGGCGTGGGTGGACGTGGCGCCGGGCGCGCCGTGCCCCGACTGCGGCCGCGTCACCGAGACCGTCAGCGAAGAGAACTACTTCTTCAAGCTCTCCGCCTTTGAGCGCAAGCTGCTGGAGTTCTACGAGGCCAACCCGGGCTTTATGCAGCCGGAGTCCACGCGCCGTGAGGTGCTTTCGTTCGTGCGCGGCGGCCTGAAAGATCTTTCCGTAAGCCGCGCCAGTTTCACCTGGGGCATCCCCGTACCGGACGACGAGAAGCATGTGGTCTACGTGTGGCTCGATGCGCTGGCGAACTACATCACCGCTCTGGGTTACGGCTCCGACGATCCCGCCGACCAGGCGCGGTTCGCAAAGTTCTGGCCGGCAGACATGCACCTGATCGGCAAGGAGATCAGCCGCTTCCATTGCGTCTACTGGCCGGCGTTCCTGATGGCCGCAGGCATTCCGGTGCCGCGCTCGGTGCGTGCCAATGGCTGGCTGCTCTTTGACCAGGGCAAGATGTCCAAGTCGCGCGGCAACATTGTGCGCGCGGAGACGGTGCAGGCCATATTGGGTGCCGATGCACTGCGCTACTTCCTGCTGCGCGAGATTCCCTTCGGCCAGGACGGCAACTTCAGCTTTGACGCGCTGGTGCAGCGCTACAATGGCGACCTCGCCAACGGCTATGGCAATCTCGTCAGCCGCGTGGTCAACATGGTGCACAAGTACTTCGGAGGCGTGGTGCCAGCGGCCGGTGCGGAAACCGCCGCCGAGATTGCCCTGCGTACCCACACCGAAAGCACCCTGGCCGAGTTTGGCCCGTTGTTCGACGATCTCAACTTCTCTGAGGCGCTCAAGTCCATTTGGGTGCTGGTGGCCGAGACCGACGGCTACCTCACCGCCAATGCTCCGTGGAAGAAGCCCACTGACCGCACCGACGCCGACCACGCCGCGCTGCAGGCCCGCGTGCTGGCTACCGCAGCCGAGGCCATCCGCGTGATCACCGCGCTGCTCTATCCCATCCTGCCGGACGCAGCGGCCAAAGTGTGGCGTCAGTTGGGGCTGGGCGAGTTGCAGGACGCGGCAAAGTCATCTTTCCTCACGCAGCTCGCGTGGGGCGGCCTCAATGCCGGAACTCATTTCACCGAACCCGCGCCGCTTTTTCCGCGCGCGGAGAAGGACGCGGTCGAACGTATGCAGAACCTCGAAGACGAGAACAGCCGCAGCGCCGTGGAAGCTGCGAGCGGCGGCACAGCCAACCCAGAGCCTTCGGCCCCGAAGTCGGCTGCAATTGCGGCACCAGCAGAAAAGCCCGCGCCCAAGGCCGAACCCGCTGCTGCGCCTGTTGCGGCCGCACCCGTGGCCCCGCCCGCAGCTTCGGCAGAGCCCGCTGCACCGCAGGTGCCGCCCGAGTCTCTGGCCCCCGGCGGCTCTTCTCCCCAGATCACCATCGACGACTTTGTGAAGGTGGAGTTGCGCGTGGCGCAGGTGCTGGTGGCCGAGCGCGTTCCCAAGGCCGACAAGCTGCTGCGCCTTGAGGTAGACCTCGGCTACGAGAAGCGGCAGATTCTGGCCGGCATCGCGCAGTACTACGAGCCGGAGAAGCTGATCGGCCGCAAGATCGTGATCGTGGCCAACCTCGCTCCCCGCAAGATGCGCGGCCTTGAGTCAAACGGCATGTTGCTTGCCGCTTCGCTGCCAGACGGCGCGCCGGTGCTGGCGAGTTTTCTCGAAGAAGTTCCGCTGGGCGCGCGACTGAAGTAAACGGGAACGATGCGAAATCAGGCCGCCGCCCGGCACAAGCGGCGGCTTTCTCATCCGCCGGAGGCCTTAGTTTTGCTGATTGATTCGCACGCGCATCTGGATAGCCCGCGCTACGACGAAGATCGCGCCTCAATGCTCGCCCGCGCCGCCGAGGCAGGTGTCGGCGCCATCCTCGCTATCGGTATCGGCGAGGGGCCGGCGGAGATGCACCAAGCGCTCCACCTCTGCCGCCAGTTCAACGGGCAGCCCGGCATGCCGCGCCTGTTCGCGAGCGCAGGCATCTATCCGCACAACGCTCCAGAGGCCGACGCAGCCGCGCTGGCCAAGCTCGACAGCCTCCTGGCCGAGCCCGAGGTCATCGCCTGCGGCGAGGTCGGACTGGACTACTACCACGAAGGCGCGCCTCACGATCTGCAGCGCGAAAAGCTGATTGCGCAACTGGAAGTCGCCGCAGCGCGCAAGCGCCCCATCCTCATCCACTGCCGGCCCAAGGACGGGCTGCACGACGCCTGGGACGATCTCTTCGACATCCTTGAAGAGCATTGGCGCAGCACCGGCCTGGGCGGCATCATGCACTGCTTTGGCGGCGGCTGGGACCAGGCGCGGCGGTCCCTGGACCTGGGCTTTCTGATTTCGTTTGCGGGCAACATCACGTATCCGAAGGCGCAGCCGCTGCGCGATGTGGCCTCCAAGCTCTCTCTGGACGCGGTGCTGGTGGAAACCGACGCGCCCTGGCTGGCACCGGTGCCCGACCGCGGCAGGCGCAACGAGCCCGGCTTTGTGGCGCGCACGGCCGACGCGCTGGCCGACGCGCTGGGCGTCACGCGGGAAGAAATCAATTCCGCCACAACGAAAAACTTCAGGCGGCTTTTTCAGCTCCCGTCGAACGTGGGAAACTGGTAGAGTTGCAGCGGTTCGGCCCCTTGGCCCATGTGGCCGCGGGCAGCAAGAGGGAAACATGGCCCAGGAAAACTCATTCGACATCGTCAGCAAGGTGGACCTGCAAGAGGTCCGCAACGCCATCGACCAGGCTCTCAAAGAGATTCGCCAGCGCTTCGACCTGAAGGACTCGCACTCTGAGGTCACGATGGAAGGCAATGACGCCATTCAACTCGCATCGGCTAATGAGTACAAGCTTGAAGCCGTGAAAGAGATTCTGGGGCAAAAGCTGGTGAAGCGCGGCGTCTCGCTCAAGAATCTAACCTACGGCAAGCTGGAACCGGCCGCCGGTTCGAGCGTGCGCCAAAAGATCAGCCTGCAGCAGGGAATCCCCACGGAAAAGGCCAAAGAGATCGTCCGGATTGTGAAGGACTCAAAAAAGAAGGTGCAGGCCAGCATCCAAGGCGATACTGTGAGGATAGCGGGCAAAGACCGGGACGACCTGCAGGCGATCATTGCAACCCTGCGAGGCAAAGACCTTGGCGTGGAGCTGCAGTTCACCAACTATCGGACGAATTAGGACTTACCCGGAGGACGCTGGCGCGGTGCAAGCCCGCCGCCCAATCCGGCACAGCAACGGAAAGCACGAGAACCGACATAAGTGAGCACCTTGGCGATAGCGACGGCGAGAGAAGTTTTCGACCTGCTGCGGGAAGACCTCGTGGCGATCGAGCAGGAGTTGGGCCGCGACGCCGCCTCCAGCGTGAGCACCATTACCGAAATTGCCGAGTATCTGCGCGAGGGCGGCGGCAAACGCATCCGACCGTCGCTGCTGCTGCTTGCGGCGCATGTGCTTGATTATTCAGGCCCCAGCGCCATCCGTCTGGGTGCGGTTGTGGAGATGGTGCACACCGCGACCCTTGTCCACGACGACATTATCGACGGTGCCGACATGCGCCGCGGGCGCCCCTCGCCGAACACCACCTGGGGCAACGAGAAGTGCGTGCTGGCCGGTGATTGGCTCTACATGCAGGCTTTCCGCGTGGCTCTCGAAGAGAAGAACCTGCGCGTGCTGGATCTGCTGATCGAGCTAACCCAGCAGATGGTTGAGGGAGAACTTCTCCAGATTCAACGACTTGGCAAAGCCGTCTCCGAGGCTGAGTACTACGACCTGATCTTCCGCAAGACCGCCTGTCTGTTTTCCACTTCCATGCGCCTGGGCTCAATCCTGGCGGGAGCAACCGAGGTGCAGGAGATGAACCTGGCCACCTATGGCCGGGCCGTCGGACTGGCCTTCCAGATCGTCGACGACGTGCTGGATCTGACCGCAACAGAAGAGGTCCTCGGGAAGCCCGTGGCCAGCGATCTGCGGGAGGGCAAGGCGACGCTGGCGGTGGTGCACTCCATTGATCACGGCACGGCGCGCGACCGGCAGACGATCCAGCGCGTGCTCGACGACAAGAGTTTTGAGCATGTGAGCCGCGAGCGCATCCAGGAGATCCTCACCCGCAACGGATCAGTGGAATACGCAATGGCTGCCGCCGATCACTACGCCGAACAGGCGCGGCAGGCGCTCGTCCCGCTTCCCGACTCGGACTTCAAGCGGGCGCTCCAGTGGATGCCCGACTTCGTGGTAGCGCGGGATAAGTAGCAGGAATCTGCGGCAGACGACTCGATGTTTGAGCACCACCGCAGCGATAGTCCAGCTTGCGAAATACGGCCTTCGGGCCGTATTTTTGTTGCCCGAAATGCTGCGGAGCCGTGGAATTTCACGCAACTCGCTCAGACCAAGACCCGCATACTTCTTCTTGCACAGATAAAAGCTCCGCTGACGGATGCCATGTTTACGGCAGATCTCAACCACCGTTGCGCTCGACTCTGCCTCTCGCAGAACACGCAGAATCTCCTCTTCGCTATGACCCTACTTCACCATGCCCCGGCTCCCCTCTCTCATCAGAGAACCACCGAAGGACGCAGACTCTCAGGTTCGTGATGGCTTAGCTTTTGGGTTTTGGGTCACTGCTGACCCTACCGGCGATAACCCTCTCAATTGCCAAGCTCACTGCGCTGACAGTTTTGCCAGTTCTAACTCGCTTTCAACGGAAGTAGTCTCACGTAATCCCGCGTCTTGGCGAGAGGCAGTCAACGCCCGAAATCTGAACTATGCCCGAGGCGAGCTGACACTGCGGGACTACTGCTGCGGACTGCGAGTCAGTATGAATCTCAAGCAAGTCTTCTCCGAAAAGGGCGTGCTCAACCGGGACCGCACCTCAAAGCTTCTGCTGGCTTCGCTGTTACTTTTCTTCATGCTGGCTCCGATCTTGGAGGATCGTGAAGTCGGCAGGATCGTTCTTATCCTGAATTTGTACGTGACACTGGTCGCAGCAACCATAGAACTCGGGGAAAGCAGGGCAGTGTTCTGGAGCGCCATCCCTATTGCCGGATGCTCGATGGTTTTTCTCTGGGCCAGTCACAATCACAGAACACAGCCTCTCCTGATTGCAAGCAGCATCGTTCTGGCCGCATTTCTTATTCTCGTTTCGGTCAGTTTGTACAACTATCTTGGCAAAGACAGTTCCTTTACGACGGGCCGTCTCTATGCCACTGCCAGCCTCTATTTCATGCTCGGCATGAGCTGGTTTGCAATCTACAACGTAATCAACATCGTTCAACCGGGATCATTCACTGAAGCCGGCGTACCGCTGCCCGTAGATACACATTGGAGTACTTTTCTGTACTTCAGCCTCACAACGCTCACCACGTTGGGATACGGGGACATTGTTGCGGTCAAACCCGTGGCACGCATGGTTGCGACGCTCGAAGCCGTGGTAGGGGTGCTGTACATCGCGATCACCGTGGCCCGCCTCGTGGCTTCAAGAGAAAAAGAAAAAGCGCGGGATCACTAATGAATGAGCCTCCGATCTCCCGGATGAATTCATGCCAGCAATCCGGCGATCTCACCGACAAAACGAAACTGCATTGCGACCCCATAGCGACGACAACTGGCACGGGTCCGATGGGATAACCGCCAACTCGGCAGTTCATGAGTGGTATCCCGCAGCTTACCCACAACTCGATTGGCGAACTATCCAGGTCCATCTTCCGGGGCACTTGAAATGCCCGATGCTCTATCAACCATCGCCGTCCCTGAGCGAAACGTCTGAACAGATCCGGACGAATTCCAGGAGAATTTCCGCCTGTCCTGTGCTATCCTCCCCGCGTGTCAACCACTTCCTCGCCCCAGATTGAAAGAGCTCCCCGGCATACCGCGCTCGTCCGTGTCACGCATTGGATCACCGTGGTTTCTTTCGTTGCTCTGCTCGTCACCGGCGCTGAGATTCTGATCTCGCACCCGCGATTCTATTGGGGTGAAACAGGCAACTCCGGGACTCATCCGATGTTCACCATCCCAATCCCCTCATCCAGGGATACGGTGCCCTCAGGCTACAGCTACGTGATGCCCGACCAGAATGGCTGGAGCCGCTATCTCCACTTCGAGGCCGCATGGGTTCTGGTCCTCACCGGCGTGGTCTACCTGATAGCAGGACTGTTCACTCGCCACTTTTCGCGTAACCTGTACCCTCCGCCTGTCGACAGAAACTGGCGTGCGTTCCGTGACGTATTTGCGAAACACCTACGCCGTGCACCACCCGACGCAACGGAGAGCCGCGCCTACAACGCGGTACAGCGCACCACATATCTGTTGGTGATCTTCGTGCTGTTTCCGTTGGTCATCTGGACGGGCCTTGCCTTGTCTCCCGCCTTCGATTCCGCAGTGCCCGCAGCCGTCAACGTTCTCGGCGGTCGTCAGTCTGCACGCACTCTTCATTTCTTCGTGTCAGGATTTCTCGTCTTCTTCCTCGTCGTCCACGTTGCAATGATTCTTCTCGCCGGCTTCAAGAGCCGTATGCGAGCAATGATCACCGGCCACGTCGAAACTCCCTCGGAGCGCATATGAGCAAAATCTCACGCAGAAAGCTCATCACCACCGGTCTTGCCGCTACGGCTGGCGTTGCAGGTCTGGCTACGGCTTCCCGAATCGCGCAGCAATACGGGCTTATCCCCCCCGACAGTGGCGGCGTCTATGGTCCCGGCGAAACGCTCACCTACGCTGCCCAACGGCTTCTCACCAACAACTCACTGGCCCGCGAATTCCCCCGCAGCATGATTTCCAAGGTGCCCTTCGCCAACGAAACCGCTCCGCCCAGCGATGCCTTTAAGCGACATCAGGCCGCCGGCTTTTCTGACTGGCGGCTATCGGTGGATGGCATGGTTGCGCATCCCACCACGTTTTCGTTGTCAGACTTAAGACGTCTTCCCATCCACAACCAAATCACCGAGGTGGCGTGCGAAGAGGGCTGGTCCTATATTGCCGAGTGGATAGGAACACCCTTGGTCAATGTGCTCAACGCAGTCGGAGTCCTGCCACAGACGCGCTATGTCGTGTACTTCTCTATTGAGCCCGACTGGTGGGAAAGCATCGACATGGCCGACGCCCTGCATCCACAAACGTTCCTGACATTGGGAATGAACAACGGCGATCTCCCAGTGTCGTTCGGCGGCCCACTCCGCCTGCGCGTGCCCCGTCAGCTGGGCTATAAGAGCGTGAAGTACATCACCCGAATTACCGCAACCGACTCGCTCAAGCGCTTCGGCAAAGGTCTGGGTTCCGCCTCTCCTGAAGGCGGATACGCGTGGTACGCAGGCATCTGAGGCCTCGACTTCACGCAAATCGAAAACCTGGTGCACCGAGCGAGTAACTGCCTCATCGTACATCGCTCGCTACGCGAAGTACGGATTGCTCTCAATGCTGTCAATGCATGAAACGAGAATCCTCTACGTCAAGAACTGGTGAGGCGTTGTCACTCCGCAATTCCAGACGGAACCCACAGTCTCCCTGCGCATTCCTCTGCACAAAGAACGACGGCCCAAGCGTAGCGCCTGGACCGTCGTGGTGAACTGTGCGTGTTAAAACATGGCGATCGCGCTACGCGATTGCCCGAGCATTTTCACAGATGCTCCCGAACCGCGATTGCTCAGTGGCGCTACCCGTTCAACGGGCTCTTTCGGTGACAGAATCGTCACTGTATTGGAAGAATCGCCACCCTCCGCATCGGGTCAAAGGATGCATCTTTACGTGAAAGGATGCGGTAGCGTCCCGTGCGGTTGAATTCTCTCCGCCGGGGTAACCTGGGGTTCCGGGGCGCGATCACCTACGCCGCAGTCACCTCACACGATGTACTGCTGGAAGAGTATGTCTGCATCTTTTGCACTGCCCTCCTTCCCAGTACGCCATCAATGTACCCCCGAATTCACGAGGCGTCAACATGAATGGTTGGCATGGAACATGCCCTTCGGATGGGTTTTCAGTTACGCCTCAGGCACCCGTTCAGCATGTGTTCACGATGACGTCTCGAATGAACAGTGTGCGAGTCGAAGCGGACCAGTTACCTACTTCATCATGGCGCGGAGAGCGTGGGCGTGCTGCTCGGGCAGAGGCTTCTTGTTCAGCTGAGGATCGCAAACTACATGGACGGTTTCGCCTTCGGCCAGCAGTGCCGGTTCAGCACCGTTGGCTTCCTTGCGGAGGATGCGATAGGCGAACTTGAGCACCGACCCGCGGAGAAGGGACGGGCGCGTCTCGATGAGAATCTCGTCGTCGTAGCGAGCAGGCGAGCGATAGCGGCATGTCGCTTCGATGACGGGCAGAATGCAGCCAAACTCAGTTTCCAACTCGCGGTAAGAGAGGCCTAGAGTGCGCAGCACTTCTACGCGGCCGATCTCAAACCAGACCAGATAGTTGGCATAGTAGACAATGCCCATCTGGTCGGTCTCGGCATAGCGCACCCGCACAGGGGTGATGACGGACATGAGGCGAACTCTCTCCGAGTCAGAGCTGCGGGCTCAGGGCTTGAAGTGGCTGAAGACGGAAAGCTTGGCAACGTCGTTGAAGCTGACGTAGACGAAGAACATCACGAGCACGACGAAGGCGGCCTGGTAGATGCGCTCTTTGACGTTGATGCTGATGTCGTGGCGCATGAGGCTCTCAATCAGCAGCAAGAGAATCAGCCCGCCGTCGAGGATGGGAAACGGCAGCAGGTTGAGAATGCCAAGATTGAGGCTGATGCCAGCGGCGAGGCCAAACTTGGGCGCCCAGTACTTGGTCTGCGCGGCCTGCCCGGCAACGCGCGCGATGCCCACCGGACCCGAGAGTTGCTTGACCGACGCCTGGCGAGTAAAGAGCCTGCGCAGCATGTCGACGATCATGCTGGAGTTCTCCACGCAGAAGGCGCGGGACTCACCGATCGACTCGCCGAGGGACAGCGGGCGAGTCTTCATGGGCGGATCGGACGGGGCAACGCCGACAAAGCCGAGACGCCAACTCTTGTCCTGCTGGGTGGGCTGGACGACGACGGGGGGCAGGATGGCACTGTTGCGCTGCACAGTGAGCGTCACGGGCTTGCCCTGGCTGGCCTGCAGATAGTCGACGAAGGGATCGAGGGTGTGGAAAACGTGCCCATCGATGGCGACAATGGCGTCACCCGCGCGGAGGCCTGCGCGCTCAGCCGGAGCACCGGCCACAGTCTGATCCACCTGAATCGGGCCCTGCACATACTGCAGGTACATTCCCGTCTGGCTCAGCTCGAAGGTGCTGGCATCGGTCTTGTCAGAGAGGCGAAGCGTGGTCTGCACCGGCTGGCCCTGGCGCAGCACGGTGACAGGAATGGTCTGACCGGGGTTCTTGCGGGTCACGTCAACGACGGTTTCGAGATCGGGGTTCGCGGCCGAGCCGTACTGCTGCAGCACGTCGCCCGGCTGCAGGCCAGCCTGAGCCGCTGCGGAGTTAGCCGAGACCCACTCCAGCGTGGAGATCTTCACGTCGGGGACCTCGTTGATCCAGCCGAAGTAGAAGATCATCATGCCAAAGGCCAGGATGAAGTTGGCCGCCGGGCCAGCCACGCCGATCAGCATGCGCTGCCAGCGGGGATGGTTGGTGAAAGCGCCGGGATCGTCGGTCTGCTCTTCGCCGGGATTCTCGCCGGTCATTTTGACAAAGCCGCCGAGGGGGAGCAGGCAGACCTTGTAGTCAGTGTCTCCGCGCTTGACGCCGAAGAGGCGGGGGCCGAAGCCGATGGAGAAGGCTTCAACGCGGACGCCGCACAGCTTGGCAACGGCGAAATGACCGAACTCATGGACGACCACCATGATCGCAATGAGGACGATGAAGGCGACGGAGGCGACTAGAAAATCATGCATAGATCTGGGGTTACATCCTTAGGCGTGCACCCGGAGAGCTGCGGCTGCGATAACTGAGCGCGCCGTTTCGCGGGCCTCCCGGTCCGCGGCGAGCACACCGGCAATGGTGTCCGGGTGCGCCTCGGGCGTGGCTGCAAGCACTGCTTCAATTGTACGCGGGATGCCGGTAAAGAGGATACGGCGATCGAGGAATGCCTCGACAGCCACCTCGTCGGCGGCGTTCAGAGCGATGCAGTGGGCACCCCCCTTTTCGGCCGCTTCATACGCCAGCCGCAGGCAGGGAAACCGTTCAAAATCAGGCTGCTCGAAGTCGAGATGGCTGAGCGCAGCAAGGTCGAAAGTAAGGTTGGAGGACGGGCGCTCCGGGTAAGCCAGCGCGTAGAGGATAGGCAAACGCATGTCCGTCACCGAGATCTGCGCCAGAATCGAACCGTCAACATACTCAACCAGCGAGTGGACAGTAGACTGCGGGTGGACGGTAACTCGGACCTGGCTTGCCGACACGTCAAAGAGGCGGCATGCCTCGATGATCTCCAATCCCTTGTTCAACATGCTGGCCGAGTCGATGGTGATGCGACGACCCATGACCCAGGTCGGGTGCTTGAGGGCCTGCTCAGGCGTGATCGATGCAAACTGCTCAAGGGGTAAACGCCTGAAGGGCCCGCCGGAAGCGGTGAGCCAGATGAACTTGACCTCGGAATGCGCGCCGACGCGGAGGCACTGGTGCACAGCATTGTGCTCGCTGTCGATCGGCAGGATCGGCACCTTGTGCTCGCACGCCGCAGCGGTGAGGATTTCACCGGCGGCAACCATGCACTCCTTGTTGGCAAGGCCGATGGGCTTGCCGGCGAGGATAGCAGCGTGGGTAGCCTCAAGGCCGGCAACGCCCACGATTGCGGATACCACGAAATCCACCTCAGGGTGGGTGGAGCAGGCAACAGTCCCGGCAGCGCCAAAGACAACCTCGATGCCGTTGACGCCAGCGACTTTCAGTCGGGCGGCAAGCTGCGAGGCCAGTTCCTCCGTAGCGAGGGAGACAACACGCGGACGCCAGCGGACGGCCTGCTCAAAAGCGACGTCAACGTTGCGGCCGGCGGCCAGAGTGGCGACGCCGTAACGCTCAGGAAACTGCTCAACGATTGAGAGAGTGCTGGTGCCGATGGAGCCGGTGGAACCGAGAATTGCGAGTCGCTTCAAGGTGATCTCTGTGCCTGCCTTCCGCATCCATTATCGCCGATAGCGGGCGCGGCAAGTCCCGTCTAGCGGATGACCTGCGCATACCAGAGAACAGGCGCGGCCAGCAGCAGTGCGTCGATACGGTCAAGGACACCACCGTGACCAGGCAGCAGAGTGCCGGAGTCTTTGACGCCCGCGGAGCGTTTGAGCGCGGACTCGGCCAGGTCGCCGACTTGCGCAGCCACATTCACGACGACGGCGAGGATGAGCCACCACCACCAGACTTCGTCAGCAAACGAGAGGCGGACGAGATCCCAGCGGGCCAGGCCCGCTGCGACTGCAAACAGAAGGCCGGTAACCGCGAGCGAGCCCGCGATGGAGCCGATGGATCCTTCCCAGGTCTTGTTCGGGCTGAGGGATGGAGCGAGCTTGCGGCGGCCCCAGGCGCGGCCAACATAAAGAGCGGCGATGTCGCCCGACCACACGACAAAGAGCAGGAAGACGACGAGGGTGGGGCCGTTGGGCTGCTCGCGAAGCAACGGGATCGCGAGCAGGGTTAGGCCGACATAGATCAAGCCGAAGACGCAAGAAGTGGCGTCCATCATGACGCGCTCAACAGGGCCGGCAAAGGTGCAGTAGACGAAGAGGCCGAGCGAAAGAATACCGAGGAGCACAAGGGTCTGATCAGGCCACTGGTAGTTGCCGAGGAAAAGCGCCGCGAGGGCCACGAGAAATGCAATGCGCGGTGGCCGTGCGCCGCACCGCTCGGTCAATGCCATGAACTCCCAACCCGCCAGCAGAGCCACCAATGCCACGACCAGCATGACGAGCAATCTGGGCCCGAAGAAGACCAGGACCAGCACCAGAGGAGCCAGAACGAGAGCGGTAAGAACGCGTTTCATTTACGGATGAGAATACACTGCCAGGCGGCCCAGAAGGCTGCTGCGGCCTGAAGCGCAAACGAGGGGCGGGGCACGCTCAGCCCGCGGCGAGCTTGATGCGTTTGGGGTCTTCTTCCACTTCTCCGCAGCTCTCGCCGATGCCGCCAAAACGTCGCTCGCGCCGCTGGAAGTCGGCGATGGCCTCGAGCAGATGGATCCCGCGGAAGTCGGGCCACAAGCGGTCGGTGACGAAGATCTCGGTATAAGCGATCTGCCAGAGAAGGAAGTTGGATACACGCATCTCGCCCGAGGTACGGATAAGCAGATCGGGATCGGGCATATGGGCCGTGTAGAGATGGCGGTGAACGTCCTCTTCAGTGATCCGGTCAGGACCGACGTGTTTGCGCTGCATTTCTGCGGAGAGGGAGCGGACGGCGTCGACCAGCTCAGACCGTGCGCCGTAGTTGAGCGCGAGCGTGAGGGTGGTGCCCGTATTGCGAGCGGTCGCCTCCTCGGCCCAGCGCATCTTGTCCTGCACCTCGGCAGGCAGTTCATGGGTGCGGCCGATATAGCGAATGCGTACGTTGTTGTCCATCATGCGCTGAACATTGGACTCGAGATAGCTCTTGAGCAGGCGCATGAGGAAGTTGACCTCAGCGGGAGGGCGGCGAAGACTGTTCTCGAGCGAGAAGGCGTAGAGGGTGAGCCACGGCAGGCCGATGCGAGAGGCGGTTTCCGTAACAAGCTGGACACTCTTGGCGCCCTGCTGGTGGCCGAGAAAACGCTTCAGCGAGCGGCGGCCGGCCCATCGGCCATTGCCGTCCATAATGATGGCTACGTGCTCGGGCAGGCGCTCCGGCTTGAGGGCGGCATAGACAGCACGCTCTTCCGGCGAAAGCTCATGAATCCGCAGCGTGTCCGTCAGTTGCAAGGGGTCGCCTCGTGCATCCAGTGCGGCTTGCGGTCCGACGAACGGCTCACTGGAGAGCCGACGTCAGACGGTCGTGATGCCCGGTCCAATGAGAGGGCTGAGTCGCCGCGCCGCACACACAGTTCAGACCCGGATGCCGGTAATAGTGGCGGCACAATCGAAGCTAGCACAAGGGCTTCCAGCGCCGCAAACAAAGCCTGCCTGCGCGCCACAAAAGTGGCAGGGCCGCGCGTGGACGGCCCCGGGAGAGGCGGCGGAGGAGCAGTGCTAGGCGGTGCGGCGGCGGCCCAGTGCGGCATCGCGCACCGACCCATAGAGTAGGGTGCGGTGCAGCGAGTCAAGCTGGGGCAGCAGCGCGGCGATCTCGGCCAGGAACGGATCGCCGAGGATCGCAGCAACCTCTTCTTCGCGGCGGCTGCGGGCATCGCGGACCAGTTGGCTGACCTCGACCTCGAGGGCGGCGGCCAGGCGCTCGAGCGAGCCGAGCGTGGGGATGGCTTTGCCGTTCTCGATTTTGGAGATATACGTCCGGGGTACCTGCATGCGGCTGGCGAGTTGGCGCTGGCTCAGGTGGCGGGCCCTGCGAATCTCACGGACTTGCGCTGCAACCTGGAGGCCGGCCTCAGCACTGGCGGCAGCGGGTTGCGCTGTGACCAACTGCAGCAGCAGGGGTGCTGGCTCCTCAATATCAAGGGGCCGGTGGCACTTTCGGCAGAGAGAGTTGCTGGTGCGGTACTGAACCAGGCTGCAGAAATCGCAGCGTACAACTTCTCTCGACTCCACGCTAACGAGTGTGGTGGCCATAGTTTGATTGCGGAGAGCCAGAGCTTGCTCTCGACGGTGGATGCTCTCACCGTCTTTGGTGTTACTGTCGGTGGAATGAACCATAATTGTCAAGTAGAAACTTAGGGTCAAACCTAAGTTTCCCCCATGATAGCCTGAAAAACCCGAAGATATGCGAACCAAATGCAGCAACAGGAGGGAGAAAAATGGTGCAACCGGAAACGGACGGGCAGTCCCAGTTCGGGCGGGAGGCGGCATGGAAGCTGCTGACCGAGTGGACTGCGAGCGAGAGCTTGCGCAAGCACGCGCTGGCCGTGGA
>DCFV01000199.1 GCA_002314435.1 Acidobacteriaceae bacterium UBA1795
TAAAGCCGCGCGCCAGCGTGACCAGAGTAGCCAGCGAAGCGGCCTGCTGCACGGCTACGGGCTCGCTGGGCGCAATCTCTTCCACGTGCAAGTGCAGTGAGCCGGCCAGCGGCAGTGACGGTGTGATGCTGGCGATGATGGTGGCTCCGTCTGTAAGCGGCAGCGAAAAGCCAAAGATCTTGATGGCACCGCTCTCAGAGAACGGCAGGCCGATTTGCCCCACGCCCCAGGCCAGGGAGAGCAGAGGCACGTCGTGGTAGTGGCGCGTGAGCAGCGTTGAGCCGGCAAAGGGCAGTGCGGCGGTGCGGTGGCGGTCGATGATGGAGTGAATCTTCTCCGGCGTGGGGAAGTTGCTCACTGCCAGCATGTCATAGCCGATTTGCGCGATGCGCACGGTGCGCGCCTCCGACGGCACGCTGTAGATGGTGTGGCCGGCGTAGCTCTCGCGCGATGTGGCATGCGCGTCGAGCCATGCATTCAGGCGCGTGCCGGTGAGCTTGCCTGCCAGCACCATGGAGTAGGCCACCGGGCCGTTGGGGCCGTTGGGATCGGGCATGCGGTGCAGCGCAATGGCTACCTGATCCAGATCGCGCTCCCAGTCCACGCCCGTCGCGTCCACAAACTGTTGGTACTCGGGCACGCGCTGGGGAGGCTGAATCTGCTTATGGCTGAAGGCACGGAACGGCTTGAGATTGAGGTAAATGATGCCGTCGGACTCCGGCAGCAGGCGCGCCGACTCAGGCGGGGCCTTGGAGCGGAGAAAGACCGCTACGGCCAGAAGAAGCAGGACCGCGGCAACAATCAGAAGCGTTCTACGCGTGCGTCTATGCATGAGGGCGGGACGCGCTCCGGGGAACGCGTCCGTACTCAGCATATCGAATCCGGCGCTACTGTGCCGGTTGCTGGGCTTCGAGCCCGACCGACAGGTGTACGCTGCCGCCGGTTACATTGAGTGTCTTAGTCCAGTCGGCAAAGCCTTTTTTCTTGACCACGACCTGATGACTGCCGAAGGGCAAATTGATAGTGGAAGGGGTACTACCTACGAAGCTGCCGTCGACTTCGATGTCGGCGCCAGCCGGCGTTGAGTCGATGTTCAGGCTCGCCTGCGCCGGTGCAGCTGGGACGGAGCTTTGCAGCGTGGGCGCGGCAACGCCGAAGTGCGCCATGTCCAGGTGCATGTCTCCATCAGCGAACGCTGTAATCTCGGTGCCCTGAGGGATCGTAATGTCCTTCCCGTGGATGAAGAGAAACAGTGGGGCTGCAGGGAAGAACACGATTGAGGTGGCAACGATCGCTCCTGTCATTGCGCCCACATGGCCACCGCCTTTGGCTTCTTTCACCGCACGCAAGGCGACTTTTTCGTTGTCTGCAAGCCGGGCATAACTGATCGAAACATTCAGTTTTCCCGCTCTGCCCATGCTCTTCTTGTGTTCAGCTTCTGTCACGTTGGCAATTGCCGTAGCGCCCTTGGGCAGGATAACGACATCGTCAACCTTGACTTCTTCGATCACTTCAAACGGGACCTCCTGGCCTACCTTTGCATCGGCCGAGGAGATCGATTGACTGAGACGAAGTTTCACTGGCGTACCGTCCAGCAGCGTGTGTGGCGGTGGGATAGCTGGGGGTGCGGCGGGTGGCGCGGTTGATGCGGGTGGAGGGGGTGCTTGCTGGGCTGCGAGTGAAGTGCAGGCGAGGAGAATCGCTAGAAAAATACCTTTCGACAAGATTTAGCTCCCTTGAGTTGAGTATTCAGAAAGAGGTTGTGGAAGTAGCAATAGAATCATCTACCTGAGATTGGAACAATACAAGCGCTGACAGTCCCACAAAGCTACTTTAGATAATTTCATTCTGATATGCGTGCTCATGAAAGAAGAGCGCCCGCCGCATCGACATGCAGCGGGCGCTTCCCTTGAGAGTCGAGTTATTTGGAGTTATTGAGTCACGGTCTTCACGCGGTCGCCGGCTTTAAAATCCGAGCCGGAGACGGGCGTGCAGATAGCAGAGACATCGTCCACGTCGGTGGCTCTCACCACGCCTACGGTGGTGGACAGCCGGCGCAGCACATTGCCCGTGGTCGGGTCCTTGATCTCCTTGGTCACGCGCTGCACCTCCAGTTGATCGCCCACCTTGATGCCGGCTCGCGCGCCCACGTTGAGGATGATCTGTCCGCCGTCGACTGCGGCTACCAGGCCCTCGACCACCACGGTGCGTACGCCCACCTTGGGCGCATCGGCCACAAGGTTCGTGGTGAGCTGGTCAACGGCGGCCTTGGTGGCTTCGCCAATGATCGTCTGCTGGAAGTCGCTGGAGCCAAAGTCGGCGTGGCCGCCGCCCCAACCGCTCCAGTTGCCGCCGCCGCCCAGCATGGAAGTGCTGGACCGTGCGGACTGGCCCTTGCCGTCGGCCACGGCCATGATTTCGCCCGTGTCGATGTTGATGATGCGCGCGGTGATGGCCACGTTGGCCTTGGAATTGGAGTGGCCAAAGCCGCCGAGGCCGTAGCCGTGCCAGCCGCCGCCTCCTCCGCCGAGGTTGGTCTTCTTGGTCTCGTTGCCGAACTCGGTGATGGAACCTTCAATGATCGCGTCCACGCCAAGCAGTTTGCCGATCTTGGCGGCGCTCGAAGGGTCGGCGCGGTCGGAGTTGGAGAAGTTCTGCTCGGCGAGAATCTTGTCCAACGACTTGCGCTCGATGACAGAGAAAGTGCCCTCTTTCACGAGGCCGGTCACCAGCAGATCGACGATGCCTTTGCCCACGTCCACATCGGTGCCAAACATGGCGGCGGAAGCGGTGTGCACCGTGCCGTAGTCGAAGTCCAGCACGGCGACGCGAGGGCGGCGTTTGGGGGCATCCTGCGCGCTTGCAGAGGGAACCAGCAGGGTAGCGAGAAGAGCAAGCGCCATGGCGCAGGCGGGGATAAACCTGACTTTGGGCATGGGGGTCTTCCTTGGGGAAAATTCACTGCACAGGCAGGTTCCTTCGGGTCTTCTGGAAAGTCAAGGCAATTCAGCGCAGATGGAGGGGATTTCCCCTTTCTCCCGCGTTTGCTCCCCTGCTTCCAGTGTGCTACTCTTTCATTCTGTGCCGTGGTATGCGCGGAGCGGGAGTGTGCCCCTGCATATCACTGGTTCCGGAGGAGGTTCTCCGGGTGGCGAGGCGGTTTCAGGGAACGTGGAAACCGATCTTGGGCTGGCGTAGCTCAGCTGGTAGAGCATCTGATTTGTAATCAGAGGGTCGGGGGTTCAAATCCCTTCGCCAGCTCCACTTGAGGGAACGGAAACCGGGCCGGAAACGGCAGAGAGTTTTGGGCCGGCGCATGGAGTTGGAAGCGCCGGACCTGTCCTCCGCGGTGACCCCACAGAGGTGCATGCTCCGACAAGCCGGAGATTCTCCGGATAGGTCGGCATGCGTTGAATAGGGCTCCACGGCGGCAGGAGAAGATGGGCACAGGTGGCCGAGCGGTTAATGG
>DCFV01000109.1:0-290 GCA_002314435.1 Acidobacteriaceae bacterium UBA1795
CCCGCCGCACGCGTCACCGTGGGCCACGGCCAGATGAGTGAGGGCGAGCTCGAAAGAGTCATGCTCGCATTCATGCGCCACGAGTACGACGTGCTCGTAGCCACCACCATCATAGAAAACGGCCTCGATATTCCGCTGGGCAACACCATCCTCATCAGCCGCGCAGACCGCCACGGTCTCAGCGAACTCTACCAGCTCCGTGGCCGTGTAGGCCGCTCTAATCGCCGCGCGTACGCCTATCTGCTCATTCCGCCGGAAAAGGAACTGACCGATATTGCGCGTCGCCGTCT
>DCFV01000109.1:605-5815 GCA_002314435.1 Acidobacteriaceae bacterium UBA1795
CTCGATCTCGAACTGCGCGGCGCGGGCAACATGCTCGGCGGTGAGCAGAGCGGCCACATTGAGGCGGTGGGGTTCGAGCTCTACACCTCGATGCTCGAGTCGGCGGTCAAGGAACTTAAAGGCGAGGGCGCCGAAGAGCGGCCCGCCACGCAGCTTAATCTCGGCATTGGTCTACGTGTCGACGAATCCTACGTGCCCGAAGAGAACCAGCGCCTGCGCCTCTACAAGAAGATCGCCGGTGCAGAGAGCGAAAAGGCCATCGCCGACCTGCGCGCAGAGATGGAAGACCGCTACGGCCCGCTGCCGGACTCGACCGTCTTCCTGCTGGAGGCTGCTTCCCTCCGCATCGAGTGCGAGCGACTTGGCATCGCGCAGATTGACCGCAGGCGTACCGAACTGCAGCTGCGCTTCACCGAGCATGCGCAGGTCGACCCGCAGCATCTCATGCGCCTGGTGGCGCGCAACGCCAAGCGCGGCGCTCAGTTCACCCCGCAGGGCATGCTCAAGTATCCTTTATCTTCCACGCGGCCTGACGAAGTCCTGCTCGAAATCCGCGAGCTGCTCTCGAACCTCGCGCCGGCCCCCGTGAATATCTAGCGGTCCATTTTGTTTTTGCCTTGAGAGGAAACGTGAAGAAGTTTGCCGCGCTGCTCGCGATTGGAGTTCTAATGGTTGCCGCCCACACCGCTCACGCAGAAAAGAAGAAGCTGTCCGAGATCTACTGGAAGAAGATCTTCGAGCACGTCTCTGACGAGTACCTGGACCAGGTCTATTTCCCGCATCAGCCCACGGCGGGCACTCTCGCCGGCTATCACGAGTACGACACCGCCCTCGAAGACGCGTCCGTCCCTTCCGTCAATGCGGAGGTGGCCGATCTGAAGAGATTCGAGCAGCGCTTCGCCGACATGCAAAAGAAGGCCGTATTCGATGAAACCACGCGCGGCGACTGCGCCATCGTTCTCGGCAACATTCGCTCACGCCTGCTCACACTCGAAACCATTCGTCCGTGGGAGAAGAATCCCGACGTGTACTCGAGCACGGCCGCCGACGGCGCTTACACGCTGATGGAGCGCAAGTTCGCTTCGCCTGACGATCGTCTCCGATCGATTGTGGCGCGTGAACGGCGCATGCCCGCGCTGCTTGAAGAGGCGCGCCTCAACCTCAAGAACCCACCGCACATTTACTCCGAAATTGCCATCGAGCAGTTACCCGGCATCATCAAGTTCTTTGAGCGCGACGTACCTCTCGCCTTTGCTGATGTACAGGACCCCGCGCTCAAGGAGGAGTTTGCGCACACCAATGCGCAGGTCATCGCCGCGCTGAACAGCTATCTCGGCTGGCTCAAGACCGACTTGCTGCCCAACTCCAATGGCGACTACCGCATCGGCGCCGAGACGTTCGCAGAGAAGCTGCATTACGACGAGATGGTGGATACGCCGCTCGACAAGTTGCTCGAAGTGGGGTGGGCCAACCTGCGCAAGAATCAGGCACAGTTCAGCGAAGTAGCAAAAGAGTTGGAGCCGCAGAAGGATGCGAATGCGGTGCTGGAAGAACTGGGCGAGAACCACCCTGCGCCGGATCAGCTCATTCCCGCCTTCCGCGCTACCTTCGACAGCCTGATCGGCTTTATCCGCTCGCATCACATCGTCACCATCCCCTCCGACGTGCGGCCTGTTGTGCAGGAGACGCCGCCCTTCATGCGTGCCACCACCTTTGCGTCCATGGATACGCCCGGCCCGTTTGAGATGCATGCCACTGAGGCTTACTTCAACGCCACGCTCCCCGACCCCTCCATGACTCCCGCGCAGGTGGAGGGTTTCATGCACTCATTCAACGTTGGCACAGTCATCTCCACATCCGTGCATGAGGCCTACCCCGGCCACTACGTGCAGTTTCTCTGGGTGCCGCAGGCGCCCAGCCGCGTGCGCAAACTGCTCGGCGCCAGCACCAACGTCGAGGGCTGGGCCCACTACTGTGAGCAGATGATGCTTGACGAGGGCTACGGTCAGCCAGGCCAGGGCGCCAAAGACGAGCGCGAAGCCAAGTTCCTGCGCCTGGGCCAGCTGCAGGATGCGCTGCTGCGCAACGCGCGCTTCATTGTCGGCATCGAAATGCACACCGGCAAGATGAGCTTCGACCAGGCTGTCGAGTTCTTCCAGAAGGAGGGCTATCAGTCGCGAGAGACGGCGCTGGTGGAAACCAAGCGCGGCACCTCCGACCCGACATACCTCTATTACACCCTGGGAAAGCTCGAGATCCTGAAACTACGCGAGGACCTGAAGCAAAAGCAGGGATCTGCATTCTCCCTCGAGGAGTTTCACAATAATTTCCTACGCCAGGGATTCCCGCCGATTAAGATTGTGCGAGAGTCGCTGCTCGGCGACGAGTCGCCCACGCTCTGAGCTTTCTACTAGTTGCTTTGTAGAGAAGGTGTTGTTTAATGGAAGGTCTACTTAGAAGGCAGGGAGTTTCCCGTGAAGCAGGTAGTTAGAAAGGCAGTTTTCCCCGCAGGTGGATTGGGCACGCGCTTCCTGCCCGCCACCAAGGTCATACCGAAAGAAATGCTCGCGCTGGTCGACAAGCCGATCATCCAGTATGGCGTCGAAGAGGCTGTCGCCTCAGGTATCGAACACGTCATCATCATCACCGGGCGCGGGAAAGGCGCCATGGAAGACCACTTCGACCACAGCTTCGAACTCGACGCTACACTGGAACGCCGCGGTAAGAAAGACTTGCTCGAGGTTTCGCGCGGGGTGGCGGCCCTGGCGCGCGTCAGCTACGTACGTCAGAAGGATCCGCTCGGCCTGGGACACGCCGTCCTCTGCGCCAAGGAACTGGTAGGCAATGAACCCTTCGCCGTCATTCTGCCCGACGACGTGATCGATGCAGAAGTGCCGTGCATCAAACAGATGATCGAGGTGTTCAACGAAAAAGGCGGCTCCGTACTGGCCACGCAGACCGTCGAAGGGCCGGCCATCTCCGCTTACGGCGTGCTCGCCGGCTCGCAGGACCCCGCTAACCCGCGCATCTACAACTGCACAGGCATGGTAGAGAAGCCCAAACTCGACGACGCACCGTCGAAGCAGGCCATCATCGGCCGCTACGTGCTCACGCCGCGCGTTTTTGAACTCCTGGAGCAGACCCAGCCGGGCGCTGGTGGCGAAATTCAGCTCACCGACGGCATTCGCGCATTGCTGAAAGAGGAGAAGGTCTTCGGCTACACCTTCGAGGGAAAGCGCTTCGATGCCGGCGACAAGTTTGGCATGCTGCAGGCGACCGTCGAGTTCGCCCTTAAGCGTCCCGACCTCGGCCCTCAGTTCCGCGAGTATCTGAAGGGGCTGAAGCTGTAGTGGCGGTGACAGCGGAGTTAGTATGTAGCGGTGCAGCGTGCCTTTTGACCCCCACTATCACTCTCTAACTGCGCTAACCGGGCTAACGCCGCTTCCACCGCTCCCCGCCTATTTCCACTTGATATTGCAGCCGATCGAAGGCCGCTGATCTTTGAGTGGCGGCTTCCCGGCCAGTACTGCATCCAGCGCCGCGCGCAGATCTTCGCCAGTCACTGCCACGCCGTTGCCCGGCCGGCTACGGTCAAACTCCCCGCGATACACCAGCTTCAACTCGCCATCGAAGAGGAAGAAATCGGGTGTGCACGCTGCCTTGTAGGCGCGCGCCACGGCCTGGGTTGCGTCGTACAGGTAAGGGAAGCAAAAGCCTATTGTCTCCGCCTGCCGCTTCAATCCCTCGGGATTGTCTGAGGGATAATTCACCGCATCGTTGCTGCTGATCGCCACCAGGCTCACTGGCTTGTCTGCGTAGTCCGCGCCCAGCGCTGCCAGCCTCTTTTCGATGTGCTTCACATACGGGCAGTGCGCGCAGATGAACATCACTAACAGAGCCTTCTGTCCGCGCAGGTCGTCGCGCCGCACAGTTCTGCCGCTCACAACGTCAGTCAGCGTAAAGTCCGGCGCCGTGGTACCCAACTCCAGCATCGTCGACTCAGTCAGTGCCATATCGGTTTCTCCTTGTGAGCAGCTGTCTTAGAACAGGCCGCTCTGCCGGCCCGGCATGGGAACCCCGAAGTGTTCATATGCGAGCCGAGTGGCCACACGCCCCCGCGGCGTGCGATCCAGAAAGCCGATCTGAATGAGGAAGGGCTCATAGACCTCCTCCAGCGCATCCTCCTCCTCGGCTAGCGTCGCGGCCAGCGTGCCCAGCCCCACCGGTCCGCCGTCGTACTTCTGCATAATCGTCAACATCAGTCGCCGGTCAATCTCGTCAAAGCCGTGTGCGTCCACTTCCAGCATAGTGAGCGCGGCGTTGGCCGTTGGCCGGTCAATCGAGCCCGTGCCGCGCACCTGAGCGTAGTCACGCACCCGCCGCAGCAGCCGGTTGGCAATACGCGGTGTCCCGCGCGAGCGCAGCGCAATCTCCGCTGCGCCGTCGCGGTCGATAGGCACGCCCAGCACCTCTGCCGAACGTTCCACAATCACCCGCAACTCGTCCTCGGTATAGAACTCCAGGCGCAGCAGAATCCCGAACCTTGAGCGAAGGGGTGAACTCAGCAGCCCCGGGCGCGTCGTGGCCCCGACAAACGTAAACGGCCGGATCTCCATCACGTGCGTCCGCGCCGCCGGACCCTGCCCGATAATGATGTCGAGCTGGTAATCCTCGAGCGCCGTGTAGAGCTTTTCCTCGAGCACTGGCTGCATGCGATGGATCTCATCCAAAAACAGCACTTGCCGCTCGCGCAGGTTGGTCAGGATCGCCGTCAGGTCGCCTTGAATCTGCAGCGCCGGCCCGGAAGTCTGCTGAAAGCCCACGTCCAGTTCGTTGGCAATGATCGTCGCCAGAGTCGTCTTTCCCAGTCCCGGTGGTCCGAACAGCAGCACGTGGTCCAGCGCTTCGCCACGCGACTTCGCCGCTTCGAGCGCAATCGCCAGCTGTTCCTTGGCCTTCGACTGGCCGATGAACTCCGCCAGCCGCCGCGGACGCAGCTTTAGCTCAAAGCTCTGCTCCTCGTCGGCGCGCGAAGCGCTCACAAGCCTTTCCGGCGCGTCATCCCGTGTGCGTGTCATGCTGCCCAAAGTGTAGTCGCTACCGCTTGCAGCGGCCAAATTGCGCCGATGACGACAGAAATGATCAGGAAGCGAGCAGTTCGGACTTACCTTGTGATTTAACTCACAACAAGTAGTTTAATAACTATTTGA
>DCFV01000154.1 GCA_002314435.1 Acidobacteriaceae bacterium UBA1795
GCCAGCCGCCACACTGCCAGCAACCCCAGCGACGCAACCACCAGTACCGCCTCGCGAGTCACCTCCGGGGCAAACCCCGAGAGCTTCCACCACAGCGCCAGATAGACGCTCGGCAGCGGAGGGTGCGCGTTACTCAGTGTCGAATGCGGAATCAGCGTCCCGGTGCGGAAGAAGTCCCACGCGGCCGGAATGTAATAGCCTGCCTCGTCCCAGTAGTAGGGCAGGCGCAACAGCTGCGCATGGCTGACGTAGAGCGCCACAAAGATGACCGGAAAAATCATCCACGTGGGAAACGGCTGGTCCCGCCGCGGCTCCAGCAGCTGTCTCAGACGCAGATTTGTGCTCCTTTGGTGCAGGTTCTTGCTCATCGGCGCGCGTGATCTTCCCGGCCTAGTTCACTGGCCCTTGCGGAAAGCCCGGCCCCGGCTGCGGCTCCAGGTTCAGAGTGCCAAAGGCCTGCTCATACTGCGCCAGGTTCTGCCCCAACACGTTCCACAGCGCCTTCGCCTGTTGCGGGCTCAGAAACATCGCTGCATGGTTGCGAATCGTGACCTGATCGGGGCTTTCACTCGACGCAAGTCCGAAAATGAGTTGGAAATCCCATACGCTTACGCGCACTTGCACGCTGTTGGCATAGGATTCGCGATAGTCCTCGGTCTGGACCAGGTTCAGTTGGGGCTGTTGCGTTGTAGCACTCATGGTTCAACCAGATTACTCCGGCCAGGCTATCGCTGTGCAATTCCGCAAAGTACTCCGGGCCGTACAACTTTAGCCACTTCGCCGCATTCCGGCAGCCGCCTATAATCCGCACAGCACTACACCCCATCCTGGCCGCGCCCGCCACGCCGCCGGAGACTGTTCCCGACCGAGACGCCCCTATGCCCTCCAGCTTTCTGCGGCGCTTCTTCTCCTTCCCGGCCATGCTCATCGCGGCCCTCGCCGCCTCGCCCTTCTTCGCCTCGCTCGACATCCAGGCCGGCGGTCGCGTGCTGCGCGATCCCGACATCTGGTGGCACATGCGCAACGCTGAAACGCTGCTCGCCACCCACCACTTTATCCGTGCCGACGCCTACTCATTCACCACCGCCGGCCAGCACTGGATCGACCCCGAGTGGCTCGCCGAAATCCCGTACTACCTTGGCTTCCACTTCGGCGCCGAGCGCGGCCTCTTCCTCGTCATGCTCGCCGCCGTCGAGCTGGTCGTGGCTGGCGTCCTTGTGCTTGCCTGGCAGCGATCCGGCGACATCAAGGCCGCCTTCCTCGCCGCCTGGGCAGCCGTCCTATTGGCTGCCATCAACTTTGGCCCGCGCACCATCCTCTTCGGCTGGCTCTGTTTCATCATTGAGCTTTATCTGATTCAGGACTTCCGCCGCCGGCCTCACCTCCTCTGTCTTCTCGTCCCCCTCTTCGCTCTTTGGATCAACTTGCACGGCACCTGGCTCATCGGCCTCGCCTTCCTCGGCCTCTTCTTTGTCTCCGGCCTCACTGAATTCTCCTGGGGCGCCATCCAGGCCACGCGCTGGACATCCCGCGAGCGCAACACGCTCCTTGCCGTCGCGGCATCGTCCATCGCGGCGCTCTTCGCTAATCCCTACGGCTGGCGCCTCGTCGTGTATCCCTTCGACCTGGTCTTCCGCCAGCAGCTCAACGTCGCCGTAGTGGACGAATGGGCCAGCGTCAGCTTCCAGAGCTTCTACGGCAGCGTCATCTTCATCGTCGCTGCCGCACTGTTCCTCTTCACGCTCGCCAACCGCCGCTCATGGTCGCTGCATGAGGTGCTCTTCACTGCACTGGCCTTCTACTCCGGCCTCTCGCACAAGCGCTTCCTCTTCCTCACCGGACTCGTGGTCTGCCCCCTGCTCGCTGTTGAGCTCAAGGGCGCGGTCTTCGCGCCCTACGACCCCAAAGAGGACAAGCCTGTGCTCAGTGCCCTGGTCATGGCCGGGTTCCTCTTCTTCGCCGTCTCCCACATCCCGTCCACGCCCGTGCTCCATGCCGCTGAGGCCCAGTTCTTCCCCGTTCGCGCCCTGCCCGCGCTTCAGGATTCCTGCGCGAACCACCGCGTCTTCAACCGCTACAGCTGGGGCGGCTATCTCATCTGGAACGCCCGCAACATCCCCGTCTTCATCGACAGCCGCACAGACATCTTCGAGCACCACGGCATCCTCGCCGACGACCTCGCCGCCGAAAACCTCCACGGCTCGCTCCAAATCCTCGACCACTACAACATCGGCTGTGTGCTGCTCGCGCCCGGCGACGGCCTCACCTACCTGCTGCGCAACACCCAAGGCTGGCGCGTGCAATACGAAGACGAGCTCACCACATTGCTCGTCCGCTGAATTGTCTAGGAATAGTCAGATCGCGCGAGGATAGAGAGATGTAAATTGCATCAGCCGGCCACCGGCCCGCTAACGTTATCGTTCCCTGTGAAACCGGTGCGCGAAGCGATCATAGATATCAAGTCCCTTATGGAAGCTCCGCACAAGTCAGCAATCCGCGTGATTATTAAATAAACTGTAGTCATGAAGCGGAT
>DCFV01000137.1 GCA_002314435.1 Acidobacteriaceae bacterium UBA1795
GCACTGGCCGACGCAAAGAAGCTGGGCGCCCTGGAGGCCGAACTGGCGGCGCAGGGCACGGCGGCGCCGCTGTTCCGCTTTAGCGTGGATCAGGATGACAAGGACTCCTCCAGGCAAATCGCGCAGATTGGTCAGGCTGGTCTCTCTCTGCCCGACCGCGACTACTACCTCGTGGAGCACTTCGCACCGGTGCGCAAACAGTATGTGGAACACGTGACCAGGATGTTCGTGCTGGCGGGCGACACGCCGCAGCAGGCCGCCCAAGAAGCCGATGCCGTGCTGACCATCGAGACCGCTCTAGCCAAGGCCTCCATGCCGCGCACGGAAATGCGCAATCCGGACAACGTCTACCACATCTACAAGCTCGCCGACTTTGAGCAGCTCGCGCCGGACTTCGACTTCGCGGCCTACTTCAAGGCCATCGAAGTCGGCCGCTTTGAGACCCTGAATGTCGCCACGCCCGACTTCTTCAAGACACTCAACGGGCTCATCGCCTCAGAACCAGTAAGTGCATGGAAGTCCTACTTTCGCTGGCACGTACTGCACGCCTCGGCCAGCAACCTGCCCAAGGCTTTCTTCGACGAGAACTTCGCTTTCTTCGGCCGCACCCTCGCCGGGCAGAAGGAGCCAACGCCGCGCTGGAAGCAGTGCACCGCAATCGCTGACCGCGCCCTGGGCGAAGCCGTTGGCCAGGACTGGGTGAAGGAGAACTTCCCGCCCGCGGCCAAGGCCAGCATGGACAAGCTGGTGGCGGCGCTCGACAAGTCGCTCGGCGACGACATCAAGACTCTGCCCTGGATGAGCGACGAGACCAAAAAGGCCGCCGAAGCCAAGCTGGCCGCCTTCCGCAACAAGATCGGCTACCCCGAGCACTGGCGCAGATACACCGCCCTCGAGGTCAAGCGCGACGACCTGATCGGCAACCTGAAGCGCAGCGCCGTGTTTGAACGCAACTGGAATCTCGGCCATCTGGGCAAGCCCGTGGACGAGAAGGAGTGGGGCATGACGCCGCCCACCGTCAACGCGTACTACAACCCCTCAATGAACGACATCAACTTCCCGGCCGGAATCCTGCAGCCACCCTTCTTCGACCCCTCCATCGATCCGGCAGTCAACTTTGGCGGCATCGGCGTGGTCATCGGCCATGAAATGACCCACGGCTTCGACGATCAGGGCTCCAAGTACGACGGGCAGGGCAACCTGCGCGAGTGGCAGACTGCCGCGGATCGCAAGGCTTTTGAGGAACGCACCGGCTGCGTGGCCGACGAGTACAGCGGCTTTGAGGCCGCGCCGGCCCACGACGGCCAGCCCCAGCAGAATCTCAACGGCCGTCTCACCCTGGGCGAAAACACCGCCGACAACGGCGGCCTGCGCATTGCCTACATGGCCCTGGAGGACACGCTCAAGGCCGAGGGCAAGACGTTGGACGACAAGATCGACGGCTACACCGAATCGCAGCGCTATTTCCTGGGCTTTGCCCAGGTGTGGTGCCAGAACCAGTCCGAGGCGATCGCACGGCAAATGGCTCTGGTCGATCCGCACTCGCCCGGCCGCTGGCGCGTAAACGGCAGCGTGCAGAACTTCGACGAGTTCGGCAAGGCCTTCGGGTGCAAGGTGGGCCAGCCAATGATGCCGCTCAAGTCCTGCCGCGTGTGGTAGGCGGAACCACCGGAACGTCCGGCACGGGGCGGGACACGCAAAGCAGCCTCCCGCCCGCCCCAAGCCGCTTGCATCCCACATTTTCCACCCGCTCCAGGTTGACCTTTGCTCATTTCGAGCCGTCCAACGGTCAACCGCTACAGAAAGACCCTCTCTCCCGCAACTAGCATGAATTGCGCGCCCTGCGGGCGTAAATATCATCTGAAGCGGCGCACGGCTCCCGGCGCGATGAGGAAACCGGGACGAAGCTAGGCACAACCTGCCCTGGCCTTTTACAATGCAGCAGGGACTCATCCCAACCCAGCTCTGCTGCGGAACGCACAAACTTGGCGGCGCACGCCGGACCAGGATGAAGGAATCGCATGAGGTTTACGAAATTCGGCAAGGCATTTCTGATGAGCGCCCTCTCTGCTGGCGTCATTTTCGGTCTTACGTCTTGCGTCCAAAGTTATACGGTCGGCTACCTGTACGTCACAGGAACAAATTCCGCAACGACAAGCGGTAACAACGGAATCATCAGCGGCTTCAAGATCGAACACAATAAGGGAAAGCTGACCTCGATTCCAGGCCTGCCAATCTCCACCGGCGGCTCCAACCCGGTTCGCGCACTGCTGCTCACTGGCAGCCGCTTCGTCTATGTGCTGAACAAGGGCGTCAATTCCGCCGGTACTGCCGACTGCAGCACCGCGGATCCATGCTCCGGCTCCAATATCACCATCTTCTCCGTCGGCGGCAATGGCGTCCTCGCCTCGCAGGGAGTCGCCTACTATCCGCAGGGCAAGAACCCGATGCGGATGTTTACTGACAGTTCAGGCAGCTACCTCTACGTGCTCGATCACGACTCGCCGGACAACTACGCCGGCAGCTATAACGCCGCCACCAACGGCTGCACCCTGGCCCTTGGTTCGGGCGTGGCGACCTGCGGCGACATCTCGGTCTTCAAGATCGACGCCGACACGGGACGCTTGAGCACGGTTGTCAATGCGCAGGTCACCTCGGCGACCGGTTCGGCACTGTCGTATTTCCCGGTGCCCGCCGATCCCATCGACGTCGCTCTGTCGTCCGCCTATGTGCTCACGCTCAGCGGCACACCCACCAGCGGCGACTCAGTTTTCCCGTACACCTTCAATGCCTCGACCGGCCAGCTGACCATCAACTCCAACGGCTCCCAGTCGCTGGGCATCTCCGCAGCGACGGCCCTCGTGGCCACTTCGTCCTACGTGTACGTGCTGGACAACGAAACAACCAGCTCGACCATCAACGGAACCACCACCACAGCGCCCAGCGGTATCCTGATCTACACCACCGGCACCGGCGGCGCCCTTTCGCTGCTGTCTGGCGGTGTAATCCCCGGCGACAGCACGCTCTCCAACCCGCTTTGGCTCGTTCTCGAAAGCAAGGGCAAGTGGGCGTACGTGGCCTATGCCGGAAGCAACAACACCAGCAGCGGCACGCAGCAGAGTGGCACTGCCGGCTTTGTGATCGATACTTCGACTCACCTGCTCACACCGGAGATCTCTGGCAGCCCTTGGGGCACCGGAGCAAGTCCGGCCTGTCTGATCGAAGATCCTTCGCACCAGTTCTTCTACACTGCCAACTCCAGCGATTCAACGGTGACCGGACGGGCGCTGAACACCGAGGCCGGCGTGCTGGACAACCTGCCCGGCAACGCCAACAAGGCCTATCCTCTGCAGGGTCCTGCCACCTGGTGCATTACCAGCGGGCGCACCAGCTAGAGCGTGCCAGCTTCACCCGGCGGAAGCGCGGCCAGACGGCCCGCTTCCGCTTCGGCTCCGGACCGTTTCGGAGCTTCAGGGCTCACCACTTGCATGTCGTATGGGTGTGAGCCGCTTGCAGTGCGATATTCAAACCGGGATTCCGGGCCGCAGTCAGGGGCCGACAACGAAAGATGCGCATGACGTTCAACAGATCGAGCCAGCTGTTGCTGGTCTCCGCGGCCAGCCTACTGGCGGCAGGACTTCTGAGTGCCTGCGGCACGCTCACCGTCGATTTTGTCTATGTAACCAGTGCCCTGGCGGCCGGCTCCAACAGCTACGGAGAGATCGACGTATTTGAAGTTAACTCCGAGTCGGGCAAGATGCGCACCATTCCCACCTCCCCATTCCTGTCCGAGGGACGGAATCCGGTGGCTGAGGCCGTGTCGCCGGACAACACCAGCCTGTTTGTTGTGAATAAGGACGACAACACCATCGTCCGTTTCATCATCGGTAACGACGGCAAGCTCTACCCGAATCAGACGGTCAACACTCCGGGCATCTACCCCATGGGAGTGGCAGCCGCCGGTTCCCACGTATTTGTGGCGGACAAGTACCAGCCGCTGCCAACCTGCTCTAACGCGGCGCCTTGCTCGGGCTCCCTTGGGGTCTTCCCATTGGCCTCTGACGATACGCTGGGCACAGAAGTCAGCAACAGCGCGGTGGGCGGCAATTACTGGCCACTGACGCTCCCCACCAATTCCAGCCACGTGATCGCCCCGACCGCCATCACCACCTCATCCAGCGGCGCGTATGTCTACGTCACCGCGTATGACACTACCTCCGGCGGCGGCTACATCTTTGGTTTCTCGGTCGGCTCCGACGGCACTTTGACTGCGCTCAACGGATCGCCCTGGGCTGCCGGCACCAAGCCCTCCGGCCTGGCGGCTTCGCCTGACGGCGCTTATCTCTACGTGACCGATTCCTCGACGGCCAGCGTTCTGGCCTACTCAATCTCGAGCGGCGTACTGACGCCGGTCTCCGGCAGCCCCTTCGCTGCGGGCAACGGGCCCTCCGCCGTAGTGGTGGACTCGACCGGCAAGTACGTCTACGTGACCAACGCAACTGATTCGAATCTGATGGCCTACTCGGCGTCCAACGGCGTGCTCACCTCGCTCGGCTCCTACATTACGGGCAGCCAGCCGGTGGCCGTTGGCATCGATCCCTCGCTGAACCAGTATCTTTACACGGTGAATTATCTGGGCGCGTCGGTCAACGGATTCCAGATCAACTCTTCGACCGGCGCTCTGGTGAACTCGCAGTACTCGCCGTACGGAACCAACTCGCAGCCCACGGCAGTCGCGGCAATTCCGCACGGGTCGTCAAAAAAGTAGCTGCCGGGAACGTCTCCGGTAACCTTGGAAGTATCCCGGCAGGGTAAACAACGTGCCTGCCGGGCAACACAAACCGCAATCTCCGGGCTCGCTTTGATTGGCCCACGACGAAGGAAGCGCATGAAGTTCAGCAAATTGAGCCAGCTCTTTCTGGTCTCTGCAATCGGCCTTCTAGTGGCCACCTTTCTGACCGCCTGCCAACTGGTGACGATTGACTATGTTTTCGTGGCCAGTTCCGCGGCAACCTCCACCAGCGCGAACGGGCAGATTGACACCTACGCGGTCGACTCCCAGTCTGGCGCATTGCGCACGGGTGCCGCCACCGTCTCCAGTGGAGGCGTGACCCCCATTGCGATTGCTGTCTCCCCCGATCACAACAACCTCTACGTTGCCAACGCCGGCGACAAGACGGTGGTTCACTTTGCCATTGCATCGAACGGCGTGCTGACCCTCAAAGACACAGTCACCCTGAGCGATGCGCCTGCCGCTCTTGGCGTGGGCGGCTCGGGCAGCTACCTCTACGTCGTCTCCGGCACCACGACAGCTACCCTCAGCGAGTACGCGCTGTCGTCCGGCGCCATCGGCTCGTTGGTGGCGCAGGAAAACATGGTGGTTTCCGGCTCTGAGACCGACGAGATGGTTCCAACCGGTGTGACCGTGCTGGCCAACGGCGATGCGGTCTACGCCACGGTCTACGACCTGTCGTCCTACAATCCAGGCGGCACCACCACCAGTTCCACGCATCCCGGCTGGGTATTCGGCTATGCCATCGGTACTGGCGGCGCACTGACCGCCACCGCCAATAGCCCCTACCAGGCCGGCGTCAAGCCGACGGCCATTGCCTCCGACCCCACAAACCGCTTCGTCTATGTCACCGATTTCGCTTCGAACCAGCTGATCGGCTTCAACATCACGTCGAGCACCACGTTGAGCTTCATGCTCAGCGGCCCGTTCAAGACCGCCAGTGAACCTCAGGCACTGGCCATTGATCCGCGCGGCAAGTTCTTGTACGTCGCCAACGCGCTCAGCTCCACGGTCTCTGCCTACGTTATCGACCTGACTACAGGCATTCCGAGCTCCGCCGTGAGCCCTACGGGCAGCGCCTCAAACAGCACGGACACGCAGCCGATGGCAATCGCGGTTGACCCAGCGCTGGGACGCTTCGTCTACACGGCCAACTACCTCGGCAACTCGGTATCCGGCTTCCGCCTCGATCCGACCGCCGGCACCCTGGCACCGACGCAAACGACGCCGTATCCGTCTGACTCCAGGCCGACCGCGATCGTGATCGTGCCCCACGGCAACCACTCGGTGCAGGCAGTCAACTCCTACTAAACTAAGCCTCTCCCGCAGTCCAACAAAAAGCCCAGCCGCCAAGGCTGGGCTTTTTGCTGCACGCAACCTCTGCCTGACTCTCCCCTGCACCGCCTCTCGCATTCCGCCCATAAGCATCACAAGCCGCTTGTCCCGCACCAGACCGGCACTTCTTCAGAATTCTTAAGAAGTTCGTCAGGACAATCCACTCCGACCAGGTCCACACTCGTCTCCAAGCACCCCGGCTCTGGATGCAGAATCCCTCCCCCAATCCTCGAGTGCGGCGTCCCCGGAGGCCAACTTGCGTTACCAACTGTTCCGCATCCCCATCGCCGCCCTCGCCGTACTGCGCCCCGCGCCGCCAACGAGGCAGCCTACGATCCCGCACCCAACAAGCAGGCCATAGAGCTCTTGCGTCGCGCCGTCCTGCTTGAGCCCACCTATGCCCCGCCTGGGGAAACCTCTCGTCCGCTACTACACCGATGCGCGCTTCGGCGGAGGCGGGCCCTCCATGCTGGAGTTCTCTGACGCCGCTGCGGAGCGCGAACTCGCGCTCGATCCCGACTCGCCCGGACCAGTCGCGGAGTTGACCATCCACCGAACCGCGCACGGCAAACTCGTCAAAGCCCAGGTCACTGCATTGGAGTTGCTCCGGCGGCGACCCGACAACGCCAACAACCATCACGTTCTCAGCTACGTGCTGCGCTACGGAGGCTCACTCGACGAGGCTGCCCGTCAGTGTGATCTCGCAGTTCTCTTGGCAACGAAGGTTGTCTGGGGATCCTGTTCCGCCACCTTCATGGAGCTTGGCAACTACGTCCGCGCAATGGATTTTGTGCGGAAAGATCCCAGCATCGCAAGGGCGCACTGATTTGAAATCCGCATGCGAGGCTCGAATCGATCCGTCAGGACTTAGTGGGGAGTCAATGTCGAGTTCGTCGCGTGCATCATGCCGCGCAGCCACCGTTGCGCAGGCTTCTCAATATAGTGCAGTGCCAGCAGCGCCATCCCGATGAGCATCACGTAGCTGATCCACGGATCAAAGCGCGCCAGGCCGAGATGGTTCAGCACATGGCTGCCGTGAATCATGTTCCACATGTTGAAGTGCAGCAGGTAAAGGCAATAACTGGCCTCGCCCACAAACACCAGCGGCCGCACACCCAGCGCGTGAGAGAGCGCGTTCTCGCCCGCCAGTCCCAGCACGATGCAGCCGAACAACGGCATCAGCAGGCCGTCGTGGATCAGCGCATATGGCACTTCCGATCCCAGCCAGAGCAGCCCGTAGATACCTGCAAAACCACCGACGCCCAGCCACAGCCGAAAGTGGGCCGTGCGGTCGATCATTGCGTTCAGGTTTGCCAGCATCACGCCAAACAGAAAACTCGCCACATGCGCGTAGGGCGTGTACTTGAGTGCCCACAGCCAGATGCCGTAGCTGAAGCGGTCAGGATGCGCAATGCCATCCGGCTTGAAATACATGTAGAGCGCACCAGGCAGAATTCCCAGGCCCCACACCAGTGCCATCTTCCAGA
>DCFV01000120.1 GCA_002314435.1 Acidobacteriaceae bacterium UBA1795
CCCCCGGCTTAGAAGGCCGGTGCTCTATCCAGTTGAGCTACTCGCCCGTGTTCTCTCATTGTAACGGTGATCTGATTGCGGCGGGAGAGACCTCGGAAACCAGGGTATCTGCAACAGCAGCCACCGCCGCGCCCAACCGTACGCACGCTTCGGCCTCATCCATTCCACAGGCAGTTACGTACGCCGTGATGCTCAGGCTATATGCTCCCGGAGCAATCCGCGCCTGCCGCACCACCAAGTCCACGCGGCAGCTGCGCAATGGCGCCGCACGTAACCGCATCACAATCTCTTTGCATGCCGCAGCCGCACTCTCCGGCACATCCCATTGCTGGTCGTTGCGCGGCAGCAGGTCGATGTAGCAGGCCACCGCGTGGGCCGAATCTTCCGGCTCCGTGTCCATCTCATACGGATCGACCGGCGCGTCCACTAGCCACACGTCGCACTTCGCCGTCCACACCGGAGAAGGCGCCGCATTCAGCCGCACTAGAACCTCCGCCAGCCTCGGCAGCAGGCGAGCCTCTTCAAGCTCCGACACGCGCTCCGGAAACCTGCGCAGATCCACAAAGCCTGACCAGCACGCGTCGATCACCGGCGCGCCGCTGCCCAGTTCCATCTCCCAATCAGCTTCCATGGTTCGTCGCGCACACATGCTGCAGATAGAGCATCACTGTGGCCTCGGCCCAATGAATCGCGTCGCCCTCATCCTCTGAGAGATACGCGCAATGGCCGCCGTGCGCGGTCTCAATCAGGGTGACGTGCGGGTTCGCCTCCAACGCCGCGCGCGTCTCCTGCACCAGCCGGATGAACGGATCGTCCAGCGCCCGCAGAATCAACGTCGGCACTGCAATTCGATCCACCACCCGCGCACTCGCCGCACGGTAGTAGTAGTCGTCCGCATCGCGAAAGCCGCAGTAGCGCGCCACAATCCTGTCATCAAACATGCGCAGCGAGCGGATCGGCCCCACGCCGCGCGTATCGTAGATCTGCGGATACAGCGCCGCTTTGCGCCTGAACCGCGCCATCAGCCCGCGCAAAAAGTGCCACTCATACATGCGGTTTGCCGGCTCGTGCAGCGCGTCTGAGCCCGCCGCCAGGTCTATCGCCGGGCACACCGCGGCCACCGCCACCAGCGGCGACGCAGCACCCCACTCTCCTGCCAGCTTCAGCACCAGGTTGCCACCCATGGAGTAACCCACCAGCGCTATCCGCGTCACACCCTGCGTCCGCACGCAGTGGCGCAGCACCGCTCCCACGTCGCCCGAAAGCGCCGAGTGATAGAGCGTCGGCGTCAATTCCTCTGTGCCTCCACAGTTGCGCATGTTCATGCGCACTACGTTGCAGCCCGCCGCCCACACCCGCGCTGCCAGCCCGCGAATGTAGCGCGAGTCCGACGACCCCTCCAGCCCATGCACCAGAATCACGGTCAGTCGCCCGGCCCGTACCGCCTCCGGCTTCCAGCTCGTGTGGCATAGCACGCGGCTGCCGTCCGCAGGGTCCACCTCCACCACCTCGGGCGTCGAAACAAGCTCGAATGGCGGCCGCGGCAGGAAGTTGCCCACCAGAGTCTGCAAGTGTGCGTTGCGCAGCCCGCGCCGCGGCACAAACGGCGCATACCACGCCTGCGTTGCATCCAATTGTGTCTGCAGGGATTCTTCGATCACGGAGCGCTCGAATTCTACGGAAAAATCACGCGCGAACAATCCGCTGCAAACGCAAGTTGTCCGCAAGCCTCAGCATACAGGATGCCGTCATCCGCTGCGCCCGCACTCCCCACTCGTCTAAAGTGGAACTGTCATGCTCTTGCTTCAGGACTGCACGCTTTATGACGGCAGCGGAGAACCGCCGCGCATGGGCAACCTGCTCATCCGTGACGGCCATATTGCGGCTGTCGGCCTCGTGGAAATCCCCACGGGCGCCGAAGTGCTCGCGCTCCGGGGTTTAGCTGTCGCTCCCGGCTTCATCGATCTGCACAGCCACTCCGACATCCAGTCGCTCGAGGGCGATATGGCCAAAGCGCAGCAGGGCGTCACCACGGAGCTCGTCGGCAACTGTGGCTTCTCCGCATTTCCCAACGCAGGCTGCGCAGCCGAAGTCGGCGCCTACAACCTCGGCATCCTCTCCGCAACGCGCACGTTTGCATCAGCACGCGACTTCCTCGCAGCGGCGAAGTCAGATCAGGCATCTGCGCATCTCGAGTCCCTGGTTGGCCACGGAACCCTCCGCACCGCCGTACGCACCCGCTATCCTGAAGCCGACCGCAACAAGCTGATTGAGCTTGAGGCAGCCCTGCTTGAACAGGCCTTCTCTGAAGGCGCTGCGGGTTTCTCCAGCGGGCTTATGTACGCGCCCGGAGCCAGTGCGCCGCGCGAGGAACTCGAAGCCCTTTGCGCTGCGACAGCACGCCACGGCAAACTCTACGCAACGCATATGCGCAGCTACAGCTGGCAATTGCTTGAGTCCATCGACGAACAGGTTACCCTGGCACGCACTGCTGGCTGCCGCCTGCAAATCTCTCACCTCCAGGCCGTGGGAAAGGCCAACTGGCACAAGCAACCCGAGGCCATCGCTCGCATTGAGGCCGCACAGGACGAAGGCATTGACATCGGATTCGATGCCTACCCTTATTGCGCAGGCTGCACAGTGCTGGAGCAACTCGTGCCCCAGCAGGCACTCGAGTACGGCTTCGCTCCATTCGCCCGGCAACTTGCCGATCGAGCCTATTGCCGCTCCATTGAGCAGGCTCTGCGCGAGCAGACTGCACAAGCGTGGACTGACATTTACATCGCCTTCCACGGCCCGCTCTCCAGCGGACGCGATGTGGCCGGACAAACAATCGCTCAAATTGCAGAGACGTGGGCGCAAGAGCCCGAAGCCGTCGTGATCGACCTGTTGCTCGAGTCCGCTGGCCATGTCAATATCCTGTCGTTCAATCAGTCTGAGCCTAACCTGCGCGCCGCCCTCACACATCCGCTCGCCTCTGTCATCACGGACGGCATTCACCTTGGCGATCACTCGCACCCGCGACTCTACGGCACTTTCCCACATCTACTGGGCGAGCTCTGCCGCCAACACCGCTGGATGCCGCTCGAAACCGCAATCCGTAAGATCACCGCACTGCCAGCAAGCCGCCTCGGCCTGGCCGATCGCGGACGGCTCGCCGTCGGCTGCCGTGCTGACCTGGTTGTCTTTGACTCCGCTGCCATCGGCTCTGCATCTTCGTATGAGAGCCCGCGACACAGCCCAACCGGCATCCGACATCTCTACCGCGCTGGGCGGCAAATCGACCTCACCGTTCAGCACATGGATTAGGTCCGTCCTCATCGCGTCCCTGAGCGGACAGAAGGAAAGAAGATGCACATCTCCGAACTGGATACCCCGGCGCTGCTGCTTGATCTGGATGTGATGGAACGCAACATCGCGCGCATGGCCGACTACTGCAGGAAGAGCAACATCGGTCTGAGACCGCACATCAAGACGCATAAGATTCCTGCCATTGCCCAGCGCCAGATTGCCGCGGGCGCTATCGGTATCACCGCAGCCAAGCCATCCGAGGCCGTCATCATGGCTGAGGGCGGGATCCGCGACATCCTTATCGCCTACCCAATCGTCTCCTCGGCCAAGGCGGAGACTCTCGCCAGTCTGCTTGCCAAGGACGTCAACATCTCCGTTTCCATCGATTCGCCTGAAGCCGCCAAGTGCCTGGCCGCAGCAGCACATCGCGCCGGCTTGACCATCGCTCTTCTCGTCGAGATCGACGTCGGCTTTGGACGCTGCGGTGTCGCCGGGCCGGAGCAGGCCGTCGCACTCGCCGCCGCTATCAGCCGTCTGCCGGGCGCTCGCTTCGGCGGCCTCATGTACTATCCCGGCCACCTGTTCGTGAAGCCGCCGGAGCAGGACCGCCTGATCAAGGATGTCGACGAGAAGGTCGAGGCAGCCTATGCCGCGCTCATCACCGCCGGCTTTGAAGTCCCCGTTGTCAGTGGCGGATCTTCACCTACCGCCCTGCGTTCTACAGAGTTCACGCATCTCACGGAGATCCGCCCCGGCATGTATCCGCTGAACGACCGCAACCTCGTCGAAGGCGGATTTGCCCGCACCGAAGACTGCGCGCTTACAGTGCTCACAACCGTAGTCAGCACTGCGGTCGCGGGCCGCGCCATCGTGGACGGCGGCTCAAAGACCTTTTCCTCTGACCGCCACCTCACCGGCGATGGCCGCGGCTTCGGTCTCATCCTGGGCGACCCCGATGCCCTCTTCTACAACCTTTCGGAGGAGCATGGGCATCTCGACATTCAAGAATCCGCTGCCTCCTACAAGGTCGGACAGACCGTGCGCGTGGTTCCCAATCACGTCTGCACCACCATCAATATGCACGACGCGATCTACGCTGTACGCGGCGATCAGGTCAAAGACATCTGGCAGGTTGCAGCACGCGGCTGCGTCCGCTGAACCGCGCGCAAATGCAGCAAACGCCACCAGCCCGCAGGCACAGCCCCGCCTGCAGCGGATTAAGCTCTCTAAACGTCTCTGGAAGGCGCCAAGGCGCACATCGGCGTGGACAGCAAGGAGACCGTAGTGCATTCGGTCGTCACTTCAGCGGCCAGCGTGGCGGATAAACACATGCTGCCCGGCTTGCTGCACCGAGGCGATTCATGCAGACGCGCCCAAGGCGCAGGATATGACTTGTCGCCGGACCAGATACAAGGACTATGTGGATGAGTAAGCCAGGCGCAAGAATACCACCAAGACACGCGTA
>DCFV01000131.1 GCA_002314435.1 Acidobacteriaceae bacterium UBA1795
GCATCATGGTAAATCTTTTCTTCGATCACCGTGCCGTCCAAATCGTCGGCGCCAAAGCGCAGCGCGATCTGCGCAATCTTCGGCGTCAGCATCTGCCAGTACGCCTTGATGTGCGGAAAGTTGTCCAGCAGCAACCGGCTCACCGCCACCTGGCGAATGTCCGTCAGCCCCGTCGTCACCGGCAGATGATCCAGCGGCGTGTTCTCCGGGTGAAACGCCAGCGGAATAAACGTCTGGAAGCCGCCCGTCTCGTCCTGCACCGCGCGCAGCTTCAGCAGGTGATCCACGCGGTCCTCATCGCTCTCAATGTGCCCGTAGAGCATCGTCGCGTTCGACTTGAAGCCCATCCTGTGCGCCAGCCGCGCGGTGTCCAGCCACTCGTTGCCGTCAATCTTGTGGTCGCAGATGATCGCCCGCACGCGCTCTGCGAAAATCTCCGCGCCACCGCCCGGCATCGAGTCCACGCCCGCCTCGCGCAGCTTCTCGAGCGTCTGCTCAATCGTGAGCTTGGCGCGCCGCGCAAAGAACGCGACCTCCACCATCGTGAAGGCCTTCACATGCACCTTGGGAAAGCGCTGCTTGAGCCCCTTCACCAGGTCGAGGAAGTATTCGAGCGGCAGATCCGGGTGCAACCCACCAACGATGTGGAACTCCGTCACCGCCTCGCTGTAGCCCGAGGCCGCCGACTCCCACGCCTCTTCCAGAGCCATCGTATAGCCGGCCGGGTCGCCCTTCTTGCGGCCAAAGGCGCACAGCTTGCACGCCGCCACGCACACGTTCGTAGGGTTGATGTGCCGGTTCACGTTGAAGTAGGTCACGTCGCCGTGCAGCTTCTCGCGCACCCAGTTCGCCAGCCAGCCCACGGCCAGCACGTCCGAGGAGCCGTACAGCGCCAGCCCATCGTTGAAGTCAAGCCGTTCGCCTGCGAAGACTTTCGCAGCAATCGGCTCCAGCCGCGCGTCGTAGGTGCGAAAACCGGTAGTGGGGCGGGGATCTCCCGTTTCAGCCTGCATACTTCGATGATACCGAAAAACGCGTCGACGGGCTTCTCGGCGCATCTTGATGGCGGGTTGCCCAAGTCCCAAGCGATGCAACCTTAGCACGAAAATGGGTGCCCCAGGTCTCGCCTTTGAGACCTGGGAAAGCACGATCTCCGCCAGACGAAAGCGTTCCTACCGCCGCCCCACCTCGTCCGCCCCCGCAGGCTCCGCCAGCACGCCATTATCCAGCGACACCGCCACCAGCCGTCCGCCCGCCGTCCGCACCGCCGAAATCCGATACCCCGTCTGCCACCACTTCCAGTCCAGCGTCTTGGCGTCGATGGCATACACAAAGTCGCTGCCTCGCGAGCTCACCACCAGCTTCTCCATCCGCGCGTCGTAGTAGAGATCGTCGAGATCCACCAGCGGCAACCGATGCACCCACATCCACGACTTGCCGCCGTCATGCGTAAAGTACACGCCCTCGCGCGCGCCGATCCAAAGCGTCCCGTCCGGCGAGTAGGCGATGCGATGAATTCGCGTCAGCACCGTCGGAATCCCCATCGGCCACCATGTCGCGCCCGCGTCATGCGACACCACCACGCCCGTCGGCAGCGCCGCAGCCATCGTCGCCCCGTGCGCGGCCACCGAAAGATACCCCGCCACGCCCAGTACCGGCGCGCCCTGCCACGTCGCGCCTTTGTCGCGGCTCGTGTAAACGCCGCCCGTCGTCGATGCCAGCCACGCATCGCCCGACAAATCCAGCGCCAGCACGCGCCCGTCCATCACGTGCGGCTGATCCTTCACGCGCTTCTCCACGTTCACATGCGTGCCGTGCACGGTCTCGGTCTTCGTCTTCACCAGCGTGTTTACGATAGTTCTGCGCGGCTGCCACTGCATCGTGCCTGGCTCCAGCGCAAAGATTCCGCTACTAGTTCCCGCCACGATCGTCCCGTCCGCCGCCTGTGCCAGGGCAAACACGTCGTGCCCGTCCAGCCCATCGGACAGTTGCTTCCACTCGGTGCCGTCGTCAGAAACAAACACGCCGCCGTAGGCCTTGTCGTTCACCACGCCCGCGTACATCCGCGCCGGATTTGACTGGTCCACCAGCAGCGCCAGCACCTTCCGCTCGGAGATGCCGCGGTTCGACTGCACGAACGTCGCCCCCGCATCGTCACTCATGAGCACGCCGCTGCGATCGGTCGCCAGCAGCACGCGCTTCGGGTCGCTCGGATCGACAAAGACGTCGTTCACAATCACGTCTTCGCTCGTCATGCGCTTGAACGTGTGCCCCCCGTCCGTCGTCTTGTAGAGACCCTCGGTCGTGCCCGCGTACACCGTTTCGCTCTGTGCAGGATCCTGACGCAGCACGCGCGTCCGCCGCGCCGTAGCCGGAATTCCCTGGATCTTGCGGAACATCTCGCCCGCGCTCTCGCTCTTGTAGATCCCGCTGCAGGCGCTGGCATAGACGATCCGTGGCTTCTCCGGGTCGATGATGATCGAGAACACGTCCGAGTCGTCGATCACGCCCTTTTTGATGTTGTGCCAGCTCTTGCCGCCGTCCGTCGTCTTCCAAGGCAGGTGCCACGTGCCCGCATAGATGACATCAGGGTCCGCCGGGTCCACGGCCAGCGACTCCACCTCGTGAATTTCACGGCTGCCCGCCGGGCTGATCAGCGTCCACGTCTCACCGCGGTCCACGCTGCGCAATACGCCCTCCAGAGTGCCCGCAAACAGCATCGCCGGATTCGTGGGCGCCTGCACAAACGAGCGGATCGACTGCCCACGCAGCCCGGTCAACTCGCTCCAGTTCCGTCCTGCGTCATGGCTCACCCACAACCCGCCGCCGGTCTTCGACAGCGTCCATCCCGCCACATAGACCGTCGCCGCATCGCTCGCGTCCACCACGATGTGGTCGACCACCAGTGTGTCGTCCGCGCCGAGCTTGGCCAGCCGCTGCCAGCGCGCTCCGCCGTCGGTTGACTCGTAGAGCCAGCTCGTCGTCGTGCCCAGGTAGAGATGTTGTGGTGCGCCCGGAACTGCCGTCAACGCGCGCACATCGCCGCCGTCGGGACCTACCGGCGTCCAAGGCGCCTGCGCACCAAATACGCGCATTGCAGATAAGAACAAGATCGCGAGGAATGCACACACAATTCGCGTGCGGCGCGGAGACAAGGCAAAGCGCGTCCGCTGAATACCAATCAACAAGGCAGCTCCAGAGCGTAACGGAGAGTGCGTAATAACTCTCCTCAATGAAAAAGGTTGACCGGCATGCCGGTCAACCTCGAGAAATCGAAAAGAATCCCGGTTCGCCGCCGCCAGCCCTACTCCCAAGGGAGCAGGGCTGGCGGCGAGCCTTCGCCTTAGCCGGGACGTTACTTCGTGACCGGCGGGGTTGGCGGACTAGCGGGCCTTCACGGCCGGGTGGTGCTTCTGGCCGAGCGGCTTGCGCTTCTCCGCCGTCACCGCAGACTCGTCCACGGGTGTCGTGCCCTGAACGTCCGCAGCGAAGTTGGCACCGGCTGGCACAAGGTAGTCCTGCACCTTCTTGCCGTCTTCGGCGTTCGTTGTAACGCTCACGCGAGAAGCATCAATGCCCTTCTCGTCCACTAGGTACGCCTTGGCGTTTACCGCACGCTGAGCCGCGGAATCCTGCACCTTGGCCTTCTTGTGCTTCTCCGCGTACTTCGCCTGCTTGGCAGTCTTGGCCTTTTCCTTTTCGTCGGACTGACCCACCACGACTACCTTGGCATCAGGCTGCTTCTGCAGGTCCAGAGCAACTTCGTCCAGGCAAGCCTTGGCTTCGTTGTCAACACGGGTCGGGCGAACCTTGTCCTTCTCAAACGAGATGGAGCAGAGCGCCTGCGCGTGCGGCTGCGGAGGAGGAGGAGGAGCCACGATGTTCAGCGACGTGTTCGATGTCGCCGAGTGGCCCTTGTCGTCTGCAACCTTGCAGGTGACATCCACTGCGCCGGTCGGGGCGCCCGTGGAGCTATAGCTGGCCGTCGAACCCGTGCCGGAAACCGTGCCGGCATTGGCTGCGTAGCTGTAGGTCAGCGGACGATTC
>DCFV01000203.1:0-30586 GCA_002314435.1 Acidobacteriaceae bacterium UBA1795
CTTGATACCTAGCGTACATGGTGATGAACTCGAACGCATCCGATGACAACAACCAACGCAGATGGAAAAGGGTGTACGCCAGATGCTGTTCCAGCCGGAACCAGAAGGAAGCGCTAATGGCGCGCCAAGTGGCGCCCCTGCACCAGAATTGGTGCATCCCCAGTCTGCAGAATCGATTGTAAGTGGTTGATTTTAATGGTCGGGGAGAGAGGATTTGAACCTCCGACCCCCTGGTCCCGAACCAGGTGCTCTACCAGGCTGAGCCACTCCCCGACGTGGTTGCAGAAGCGAATTCGACGGGCGCTGCCTGGTGCGTTCGTCCCTCAGAATACGCTTGAATTAGTTTAGCAGAAACCTCGCGAACGCGGAGGGCGGGCTGGACCGGATCGAGGGTGTAAGCGAACAGGAATCAGAAAAAAGCCCGCTACTGCGGGGAACTGTGTGCAGCGGGCTCTTTGCGGGGCTTTTGTTACGGTGGAGTTCTACTTCTTTTCCAACTCGGCCGGAAGGACGGCACCGGGGAAGATGCCTTCGAGCGGCGCGCGCTTCTTTTCTTCAGCTAGAGGATCGGGCAGCTGTTTGCGTGGCATCATCTGGTCACGCTGCGCGGCGTTGTAGAGGAAGATGGCCTCGACAGTGGCGATCTGCTTCAGGTCCGCCGGCTGCAGGCGCTCGTAGACGTCCTCGTTGGAATGGTGCGTGCGGCTCTCGTAGTCCATATCGTCCTGGATGAACTGGAAGCCTGGGATGCCTACTGCGTCGAAGCTGAGGTGGTCGGTGCCGCCGGTGTTGCGCATGGTTAGCGTGGACACGCCCAGGTCCTTGAGCGGGGCGATCCACTGGGCGAAGATGGGCGCGACGGCCGCGTTTCCCTGCAGATAGACACCGCGAATCTTGCCAGTGCCGTTGTCCACGTTGAAGTAGGCGGAGATGAGTTTCTGCTCGGGCTTAACCTCGAGCGGGCCGGCGGCCTTGCGAATGAACTCAGGCAGGACTATTTGGTCGGGCGCGGTTGAGAGAGCAGCTGAGCCGAAGTGCTGCTTAGCATATCCCTTGGAGCCGAACAGTCCCTGTTCTTCGCCAGTCCACAGGGCGATGCGGATGGTGCGGCGCGGCTTGACGCCGAGGGCCTTGAGGATGCGGACGGCCTCCATGGCGACGACAGAGCCTGCGCCGTTGTCAGTGGCGCCGGTGCCGGCGATCCAGCTATCGAGGTGGCCGCCGACCATGACGATTTGGTCCTTCAGCTTGGGATCGGTGCCGGGGATTTCGGCGACGGTGTTGAATGCGTGCTCGTGCTCGCCGGTGAGCTTGGTTTCAATGTCGATTTCGACGGTGACGGGCACGTGTGCCTCAGTGAGGCGAAAGAGGCGACCGTAGCTCTCAATGGCGGCTACCGCAACAGGGATTTTGACGCGCTTCTCGGCCAAGTATGGGGTGCGGCCGAGCGTGGCGCCGTTGTCGTCGAAGAATGTACCGCCGGAGCCGCCGCTGTTCTTGCCGTCGCGGCTGGGTTCGATGACGGCGGCTACGTTTTCGTCGACGAAGAACTGGGCGACCTTGTCGATGAGCTTCATGCGCTCTACGTAGGTGCGCAGGCGGGCCTGCATCTCCGGCGAAAGGCCGCCGGCACCGGCGCTGACCGGAAACTCGGCAAGGTCTTCGAGCTCTTTCTCGGAATAGCGATCGAAGAGCGCCTTATCGACTGGTGGCACGTCGCGCATGGGCCCATAGAGCACGATTTTGCCGCCGAGCTTGCCCTTGTACTGGTAGAGATCCTTCTCGTCCTTGACGACAACGGAGACTACCTCGCCGGTGACGGTGCCGGGCGTGGAGGGTGACCACGGCGTGGCCTGCAGGATGAGCACGGCAGTGTCGGGCGTGACCATGCGGGCCCAGGTGTTGAGCTGCTGCCAGCCGAGGCCGAACTCACCCCAGTCTTCGAGGTGCGCGTTTTCAAGGCCGATTCTTGTGAGCGTGTCGCGCGTCCACTCGTTGGCCTTCATGGCGTTGGGCGAGGCGGTGAGGCGGGGGCCGATGCCGTCGGTCAGCGCGGAGGCAAACTCCATCACGTGGGAGTGGTTGAGTCCTTCGTCGCGGATGCGCTGGTACATGGTCAGGTCGAGTGACTCGGCGGCGGGCTGCACTTCGGCATAAGGATCGACGGGCGCGGGGGCAGGCGCGGCCTTTGGTTTGTAGGCGGCGTAGAGCAGAGACGCCACGGCAAGCAGAAGAGCGGGCGCAAGGCGGACCAACTTCAAAAACATGGGGTTCTCCGATGAGATGGGAAGTTCGTGCAGGGTATGACAGGCATTGTAGGTCATGGACCTACCGAAATCGCTGCATGGTCAACGCGTCCGGCAAGTAGGCGTGCGTGGTGAGAACCGCGCTAGGCAATGGAACTGGAGGATGTCTCGGCCCAGACAAGGGCCTGACTATGGCAATGGACGAGATCTGACTGCTCGAGGCCGAGAGAGGCGCTGAGTCCATCGCAGGCGGCCCAGTTGCCACGCTCGCAGGCGATCATCCACTGAAGCAGTGCACCCTCGGGGATATCCTTGCCGCGCAGCGCGTCGCTGGCTTTCTGGCGCAGCGGCAGCATGCGGACGAGGTCCTCCATGGTGACGTGCAGCATAGCTGGGAAGAGGCTGACCATGCCGATGAGGTATTGCTCGGCGGGTGTCTGGCGGCAGAGTCTGGCGGCGAGTTCGCAGAAACGGCCACGGACGTAGGCCAAGCGCAAAAGCTCGGGAGGCTGCTCGGCGCTGAAGTCGCTGGCGATCGCCAGAGTGGCGATGCGGCGGAAGGATTCCTGTCCGATGAGCACGAGAGCCAGCTGGATGCTGGTGACCTCCTGGCGGACGGCACAGATGGGCGAATTGACCAGGCGCAGCAGGCGGTAGGTGAGTGAGGCATCGCAGGTGACCAACTGGCTGAGGCGATGCAAGTCGTATGGGTTGTTCTGTAACAGCTCAAGGATTTCGAGATGTACGAGCCGGTTGCCAGGGATCTTGTGGCCGCGCACCAACTCGGGAAAGCAGAAATAGTAGCCCTGGAAAAGATGGAAGCCTTCGGCGGCAGCCTGACGGAATTCCTCATGAGTTTCCACATTCTTGGCAACCAGCAGCAGCGACGCTTTGTCGAAGCCGGCAAGAATTGCGCGACGAGCAGCCTCGTCGTGGGCAGCAAAGTCGACCTTGATGTAGTCAGCCAGATCGGTCACCGGGGTCACGGTGCCATTGAAGTCGTTCAGCGCCAGCCAGAAGCCCATCTCCTTGAGCTGTCGGCAGGCAGCCATCAGCTCGAAGGTCGGCTCGGAGTTGGCAGGGAGTTCCACTACGGTCAGGTTGGGCGGCAGCATCTGCACCCAACTGCGGGTGATTGCATTGGCGGTGCAGGGGACAAAGGCAGGCAGGCCGCGGGCCAGCCGTTCCAGGCCCTGCACGATTGAGTTGTCGAGTACGGTACGCGCCGCAAGTTCAGACTCGGCGGCCTCGGTGGGCTGGCGTCCGCCGCAAAACAGCAGTTCGTAACCGTGGACATTGCTGCAAGCGTCGAGGATGGGCTGGCGGGCCATGTAGCACCGCTCTTCGTTGCTCTCGCGAGTGCTGTGGAGTGGATTTTCAGGAATTGAGAACGTCGCCATACGCACCTACCCGAGCCGGTTATCGCGCGGCGAAAGGCAAAAGTTGAGGAAGCGTCCTGAAGTTGGACACATGGATGGTCTAGTTTGGCGCAGGAGGCTGTGCGGGGTCACAGGGATGCGACCCCCGCGCCGAAGGCAGGCGCTAGTCGCTGGTGCCGCTGTTTTCGACGCCGGCAGGCAGATCGAGGGCGACGAGGGCGAAGCGGGTGCGGTCTTTGCCGGAGTCTTCAAAGCCAACGATGTGCTGGTGGCGCTTGGAGCCGGCCTTGAGATTAAGTTTGTCGCTGAGGTCCACCCCGTTGTCCTTGTCGTTGAACTTGAACTTCGTGTGCTTGCCTTCGTCACTGCAGCTGAGCCCTTCGGCGGTCACGGCGGGGGTTCCGACGGGTGCATTTCCCTGGCAGGTGAGCACGTCTCCGTAGCGGGCGAGGGCTTTCTTATAGAAAGCGACCACCTGGTCACGGCTGTCGGCTGTTTCGTAAGAGACAACGCGGACGCGGAGCTGCCACTCGCCAAAGCCCATGTGCACGTCGGCGGATTTGTTGTTGTCCTTGTCCTTCACAATGTTCGCGCTAGGATAGACCGGAAGGCCAAGATCGGCGGCGGTGATCTGGTCGGTGTTCACATGCACGCCGCCGAAGGGCGTATCCACCTGCACGGTCTTTTCCTGTCCGTTGGCGTCTTTGTCGACGTGGACCCGGCATCCGCTTACACCGAGCGCGAGCGTTCCCGCCAGAAGAATCGTCGCAGTAAATTTCATGGCAGTGATCCTCATGTAAGTGTTGTACGTCATAGAGTCGGGGTTGGTTCCGGGGGGGGGTAAGAGGGTAACGATCTTTTTGCCACTTTCCGCATCCTACCGGGTTAGTATCTGCATGGCCTGACGCCGGTCCTCCGGCAGTGGCCCCAGCGGAAGGAAAAGCGACCGCTCGACATCCCCCAACGAAAGGCCCCGGACCGCCCGCGCATGTACAGATGGGAGGCCGGCGAGCCGCAGGAAAGGAAAGATCTTATGCGTTTCTTTGCTCTCGCTTCAGTACGCGTTTCCCGATGGACCGCACTGGGCTTAGTTCTGGTGGCGTTTGGAGTCCTGACGGTACAGGCGCAGGACGATCCGCCGGACCAGGCGGGTCGGATCTCTGCACTCTTCGGCACGGTCTCCATTCAGCCGGCGGGTTCGCAGGACTGGGGTCAGGTGTACACGAACCTGCCCGTTGGGCCCGGCGACCGTATCTATACCGATCAGGACGGCACAGTCGAGGTACAGGTAGGTCAGACGTATCTGCGTATTGGCCCGAATACCGACATCACATTGGTGGGCGACGACGCCAACGGTGTTACGTGGGGGCTTGCACAGGGATCTGTGCATCTGCGCTCGTACGGGCTCTGGCAAGGCCAGGTTCTGAATGTGAGCACGCCGAACGGCAACGGACAACTGAACACAGCTGGCGAACTCCGCTTGGACGCGCTGCCGAACCAGGAAGCGACGATCTTCAGCTCGATTTCGGGTGGGCTGGTGGTATCGGGAGCCGGTGGCTTCTGGCAGGAAATGGGCAACTCGCAGTCGTTGGAACTGGCGGGGATCAACCCGGTGTATCCGCAGTGGCTGCAGCCGGTGGCTCCGGACTATCTGGACCAATGGAGCCGGCAGCGCGACGAGCAGATTGCAAATGCCTACTCCTACCGCTACGTGAACCCGGAAGTGCCGGGCGCGGCGGAGCTGGACGCTGACGGTGACTGGATTCCGGACTCGGACTACGGACCGATGTGGTATCCGCGCAACGTTTCGGCAGACTGGCAGCCCTACCACTACGGCCACTGGATTAACCGCCAACCATGGGGCTGGGTGTGGGTGGAGGATGAACGGTGGGGCTATGCTCCGTTCCATTACGGCCGTTGGGTGATGTATCGGGGACGCTGGGGCTGGGTGCCGGGACCGCGCGAGGTGCGTCCGGTCTGGTCGCCGGCGCTGGTGGTGTTTGCCTCGGGCGGCAATGTGGGTGGGGTGGGCCTGTCGGCGTGGTTTCCACTAGGTCCGGGAGAGGCCTACCGCCCGTGGTATCGGTGCAGCCCGCACTATATTGACCGCGTGAACATCAGCAATATTCACGAGAGCCGCGAAGTACACGTTCGGAACACGTACGTGAATATTGTGAATGTTCGGAATGTCACCTATGTGAACCGGAAGGTGGGCGTGAGCGCCATGCGTCCGGACGACTTTGCTGCCGGGCGACCGGTACGACAGGCCGCGGTGCAGGTGGACCGGCGACAGTTTGACCACGTGCAGGTGGTGGACCGGCCGGCAGAAGCGACGCGGCAGTCATTTGTGACGCGGCCTGTGGCGCGGCCCGTACCGGTGACGGTGGCCGACAAGGCGCCAGTGTTCATCAATAAGCAGGGGATGCAAATCTCGGCCAGGCCGGGCGCGGCGCCGGTGCAGCCACAGGTGCGCCAGATCGCTCCGCCGCAACCGGTGCCGGGACGCACGGTGGTGGCGCCTCCACCGGGAAGCCGCTACCCCAATGCGAGCCAGCCGGCTCAACAGGGTGGCAACGGTCAGCCGTCAGGACCATCGGCACGTCCGGTCGGTCGTCCGGCGACGCAGCAGGACAACTCGCCGCGGCAGTTCCCGGGCCTGGGCGGGAGCCCGAATGTACCGCAGAACCAGCCGCAGCCGCCTGTGAACAACGCGCCAAAGGCACAGCCGCAGCCGCCTGCGCAGCAGACTCCGAACGGCCAGCCGTCTGGTCCGTCGGCTCGCCCGGTGGGACGTCCTGCTTCGCCGCAGGACAATTCGCCACGGCAGCTCCCGGGGCAGGGTGCGCCCCCGAATGCTCCGCAGAACCAGCCGCAGCCGCCTGCGAACAACCCGCCGAAGGCACAGCCGCAGCCGCCGGCAAATAACGCACCTCCGACGCAGAATGCGCAGCCGCAGCAGAAGGCGAGCCCGCCGGCGAACCGCCAGGACTATGGACCGGTAGAGCCGAGCAAGCGCCCGGATACCGCACCAACGCAGCCACCCACGGTGGCGAAGCCAAACCCGCAGCCCGCGCAGCCGCAGCAACCACAGCAACCGCAGGCGAAGCCGCAGCCGCGTCAGGACTACGGGCAACAGAAGCAGGGCCATCCACAGGACCACGAGCAGGATCAGGCCCGGCCGAACAAGAATGACAACAATCAGAACAAGGATCAGAACAACAAGAAGGACCAGAAGAAGGATGAGAAGAAGAAAGAAAACTAAGCCACGTGCAGGCATAGCAGCAGAGAGGGGCCCCGCCTTATGCGGTGGCCCCTCTTGCTTTTCGCTGGCAGTGTCAGTGAGCTGAGTGGCCGTCTTCTTTTGAACTGGTGGAGAAGAGGATGGAAGCGGCGAAGACGGCAACGATGAGCGGCACGATGAAGAACGGGGAAGTGATGTCCACGAGGCAGAGTCTCCTTGTGCAAGGTAGAGTACCAAATGCGCGGCAGGGTTGGAGTGAGCTCACGCTTGAAGGGGCTTCGGAGGCGCTGATTTTCTCGGTGTCCGGTGCTGCGGGCGCGGGGTATGATGAGGCCTGCACGGCAGCGAGGCCGCGGAGGGGACAGCATGAGCGAATCGAACGCGACGAATGGTTTGAAGCCTGGACGCCGGGAGTTTCTAAAGGCAGGCGGTGCGGTGACGGCGGCGCTGCTGGCGCCTGCAGGCGCGCTGGCCGCGACAGAGAAGACCATGCCAGGGCTGCCGATGAATCCTCGGACGCCCGATGCCATGCCTACGCGCAACCTGGGCAAGACGGGCTACAAGGTGGGCATCTTTTCTCTGGGCGGGCAGGCGTCAATCGAGAAGCCGAACAACTTCGATGTGGCGGTGCCGATTATTGAACGCGCGCTCGATCTCGGCGTGAACTACATCGACACGTCGTCAATCTATGGCGGGCCTGAGCGGTGGAGCGAGCAGTATGTGGGCCACGTGATGGCGAAGCGGCGCAACGAGACGTTTCTCGCTACCAAGACGCGAGAGCGTACACGCGACGACTCGATGCGCATGATCGAGAAATCGCTGCAACTGCTGCAGACAGACCACGTGGACCTTTGGCAGTTGCATGACATCGGCACCATGCACGACATCGATGCCGTGTTTGCCAAAGGTGGCGCGATGGAGGCGCTGCTCGAAATGAAGGAGCAGAAGGTGGTGCGCTGCCTGGGGCTCACGGGACACTACCGCCCCGAGGCGCTGATGGAAGGCATCCATCGCTACCCCTTTGACACCATCCTGATGGCAATGAGCGCGGCAGACCCGCACCACTACAGCTTCAACGACGGGCTGTTGCCGCTGGCAGTTGAAAAGCAGATGGGCATCATCGGCATGAAAATTCCCGGGCGCGGACGGATTCTGTCCACGTGGACACCGCCGCCGGTCGAGTCCCAGAAGCATTCGTGGGAGGGCATGACGATTCAAACCACGTCGCCGGGTACGCTGAAAATGCGCGAGGCGATGTATTACGCGTTGTCGAAGCCGGTGAGTACGGTAATCATTGGCTGCGACACTGTAGCGCAGCTTGAAGAGAACGTGCAGTACGCTCGCGAGTTTACGCCGCTGAACGAGAAGCAGCAGGAGGAACTGGTGGCCCGCGCCGAGCCGTGCGCGAAGCCGTCACTGTTCTTCCGGTTCTATGACAGGCCGTAAGTCCAGCCAATTCACATCTGTGTTGCGAATCGGCGATGCGCATAAGCAGAAGGCCTCACCGCAAGGTGAGGCTTTCTGCTGCAATCACGAAGCTGTATCCGCTTTCTTTGCGAGCTCCTTACAGATCACGACATGAAGATCGCCGACAGTGAATGGCTTGATCTCATCCCTACTGTGCTTGAAGAGCCCGATCAGATCAGGCAGTAACCCCTCCGGTCCGAACAGGTATTCGCCGGGTTTCAGATCAAAGCTCTCACGGGTGAACGTCACGCCGAACTCCTTTTCGGCAGCACGAAGCAGGTCGTCTCCATCGTCTCCGGTGACGCCCAAATCGCGCTCGAGTCTGGTTTCGGCAAGAATCGCCACGCTCGGGCGCAGCCCGGCCTGTCTCCTCACTAGTTCAACTACACGCTCAATTGATGGGTGCTCCATCTCAAGCTCCACAAGCTTGCGCGTATTGCGCTACGCCTTCACATCGAGATACAGCCGGTAGTGCTCGTCGGCGATGGACGGAAAAGGCCGCAGCGCCAGCGTGCCCGCGGAGGTCTTTGTCTGCCAGTCCGAGGATCCGGACGCAACCTGCGCCACGCGCTTGAGATCATCGCGCGTCAGGTTCGCGGGAACACCGCCGACGGCGAACAGCGCCAGCGGCCCGTGAACGGCGGCGACCAGGTTGGGATGCTCGGCATCAACCGGCTCAAGCACCGTAGGCATGTCGAACTCGACCTCGATGCGGTCGCCGGTTTTCCATGTCCGATTAATCTGCGCAAAGGCTCCGGGCTGCGGCCCGGCGAGTGCACGCTTGCCGTTGACTGAGATAGTGGTCTTCGGTCCTGCCCACGCGGGAATGCGCAGGTAGACCGGGAAGGCTGTTGCCGCGCTTACGGCGACTTCGAGTGACGTAGATGGCGTGTGCGGATAGCTGGAGTGCTGCGTGAGCGCGACCCGCGTGGCGCCGCGTTGCCACTGGATGCGTGCCGGTACGTAGAGGTTGATATAGACGGCCTCATCGTCGTGGAAGGTGGCACTGATGCCGTAGTCGGCGGTGACTTGCGAGAAGGTGCCGGTGCAGCAGTGCCACTTGTTGGGGTGGTAGACCTTGGAGCCGTCGTTGTTGTAGTCCGAGTAGTAGAAGCCGTGGCCGTCTTTCTGGATGGGCTTGGCGCCGAGGATCGCGTTGTACAGAATGCGCTCCATGCTGTCGCCGTAGCGGCTGTCGCGCGTGGTGCGCAGCAGGTAGCGCGTGATCTTGAGCTGCGCGTAGGAGCCGCAGGGCGTCTCGAAGCTGGAGTGTGTCTCGGTTAGGCTCTTGCCCAGGTCGCCGGAGCCGGGCTTGCGGAAGGTCTCGTTGGGGCCCCAGCCGCCGGTGGCAAAGCTCTGCGCGCGGACGAAGTCGAAGCCGTTGCGCGCGGCACGAAGGTGTTTCTCGCTGCCCAGCACGAAGTAGGCCTGCATGGCGCTGCTCATGGCGTTTACGTGGCTGTAGGCGTGCTTGTTCGGCAGCACGTTGTCGCCAGCAGCCAGCGGATTCCAGTACCAGTCGTCGGCCAGGAAGCGAATGCCCATGTCGCGGAAGCGGTCGCCCGCGCCGCGCTGCCAGGCAAGAAACTGGTTTTCGGGCAGTGTGTAGAGCTCGTCCCAGCACCAGCTCTCGTCTTTGTGCGGGCGGGCGTACTGCTCGTCACGAGAGAGCGCGTGCGAGGGCAGATGCGGTGAGACGCAGTCGAGCGCCTTGTTGAGCACGCCGAGCGCATCGGGGCAGGCGGCGAATTGGTGTGCGTCGATCAGGCCGATGGAGAGCTTGTCGTAGATGTAGGCCGGGAAGCGGTTATCGGCGAAGAAATGCTCAGAGATCGCGGCGCCGAGCCCGGTAACCATGCGGTGGACCTTCTGCTGCGTGGCGCGGTCGCCGGTGGCGGCGTAGTCGCGGGCAAGGCCGGAGAGGTATTGGCCGAAGGTGTGACCGGGGCAGAAGCCGTGCATGTTCTGCAGTGTGAAATCATCAGACCAGTCATACCAGCCGCCCATGTCGTCGCCGGGCGCAGGCAGGCCGGCACGAAGACGATAGGGCTTGAGCAGGCGATCGTCGTCGAGGTCGCGATAGAAGGCGTGGTTGGCGTTGAACTGCTGGCGTAGAGGGCCTTCGAGCAGGGTCACGTCGCCGTAGCCGAACTGGCTGAGCTGCGGGGTGATCGCTGGCTCCGGCGTGAGAGCTGCGCTCACACGCGGGCGGGCGATAGCGGTAGCGGCCACCGCAGCGGAGGACTTGAGGAAGGTGCGGCGGGAGTGGGTCATGAGGTTCCTCTTCGATGCGCGCGAGGGCAGGTCTTTCGGATCAGGAAAACGTTCTCCTGCGCGCGGAATCCATTCAAACACAGCCGGTTCGGCTTGGAAAGCGAGGTGGCGCCTCCTCGGCCGCCTGCTAGCTCAACTGCGTCACGCGGACAGGCAGTGTGTCGAAGTCTGTGGTGCCGAGGCCGTGGCTGGCTGCCATCTGGAGGTAGGGCATGTGCTCGGGGTCGAGGTTCCACCAGGCCTTGGCGGCCCACGCGTCGAGAGCAACTGGGTCGGTTCCCGCGAGGACGGTCTTCTTCTGCGCAACGTCTTCGAGGTTGCCGCCGGTGGGGCCGTTGCGCACGAGGATGCGGTACGCGTCGAGGATGGTGACGGTAGGCAGCATGAAGCTGGCGAGATCGACCAGGCTCTGATGAATCTGCTGATGGAGCCGGTTGCGTTCGCCACCGAGGATGCCGTACCAGTTCTTCATGCCCAGTGTGGCGCCGGTGAGCTCGTGGTGCTTGGCGATGGGCATGTTGATGATCTTGTCCGCTTCGAGGAACGGTGTAAAGACGGGCCAGGTTTTAAGCACCACGCCGCCCAATTCGACTTCGCGGAAGAGCTCGGGGTTGGGGAGGACAACTTCTGCGCCTGCGGTGCGTGCTGCGGCCTGAATACCCGAGCGCATAAAGCAGCGGCGCGGTTCGTTGCAGCTCACGTCCGTAACGATGACGCGTTTGGCGCCGGCCTGCCAGCACTGGCGTACGACTTCGGCGACGGCCTCGGGGTTGGTGTTGGCAGCCTGTTCCGGGGTGCGGTCCCATGCAATGTTGGGCTTGATGACGACTACGTCCTGCCGCCCGACGAATCGGCTCATTCCGCCAAGATTTTCGAGGGCCTTCCGCACAAGCGTGCGTGGCTCGCCGTTCTGCACGACTGTGAGCTTTGGCCACTGGTCGTCGTCGGCGATGCGGTGATCACGACGGGCCTGTTCAGCGGGCGCGGGCACGGGCCGAACGCTGCGCCCGCTGAGCCAGTAACCGGCACCGGCCGCGCTGGCAGCGATGCCGCCTAGGCGCAGCAGTTGGAGCATCGCCTCGCGGCGCGTCAGGGGGTTACTCGGGTTGGCGGGTTCGCCGGCCATGATGCAGCCTCCGGTCAGATTTCGAGCAGGTGGATGCGTTGCGGGTCGTTGGTGCCGAGCCGGTGTGTGGCATCGGCCGCGGTATCGATGTAGCGCGGCGGGCGACCGGCTGCCTCGAAGGTTGGCATGCCGACTTCAGCGCGCTTACGCTCGAGCAGACCCCAGGCGGTGTGGTCGAGGGCTACGCGGTCTTCGCCGACTATGAGCGCGTTGGGGAACCAGAGGCGCTCGGGATGGAAACCGGGACCCCCGTCGTAGACCGAGCTCATGGCGTCGCCGATGGTGAGGTGGATCTTCTCGCGGATGACGGGAAATGCGTTGAGGTCGGCCACGCCGGGATTGCAGCCCCCACCGTGCAGGTCCTGCGGGCGCTCGACCACACCGTACATGTTCTTCATGGCGAAAGTGACACCGGACATGCTGTGGTCCTTGAGGATGGGCAAGTTGATGACCATGGCGCAGTCGCGGGTGAGGATCTTGGAGAAGCGCGCGTGCGAGGCACCGAAGGTTTCCACGTTGTCTTCAAAGCCGGAGACGTCGGAGCCATAGCAGCGGATGCGGCTGGGATCGGTATTGATCGTGAGGCCGCAGGCTTCAAGGTCGCGTGCGTTGCGGTCCCACACGAGAATGTTGCCGGGCTTGACGCCTGCCTGCTGCAGCCGCTCGGCAATGGCAAAGACCAGCACGGCATGGGTGGATATCCCCTTGCCGCCGAGGCCGTTGGTCTTGAGACCGATGACCTTGCCTTCAGCGTGGCCCTGCGCCACAATGTGCTTCCAGGCCGCGACCGGCTGCTGGATTCCCGTGTAACCGGCAATGGCGCGGTCAAGCAGCGCGCCTACTCGCGCGGAGTCGAGCTGCGACCCGGATGCGTGCAGCGCGGGATCACGCGCAATCACCACGCGAGACTTGCCCGCCTCGGCGTGCGCGTCGAGCATGCCGGCAAGAGCAAGTGGGGTTTGCGAGCCGAGCAAAACGGCTCCGGTGGCGGCTTCCTTCAGGAATGTGCGACGGGTAGGCATTGCTTTTCCTCGCGTTGGGCGCGCAGCCCCTGCTTCGGTGGGTTAGAGCCGGGACTCCACGGCTTGGGCAAGTGCGAGCAGCGCCTGCGGTGTGTCGGGCGTGGACTCATAGGCGACGATGCGGACGAGTGTGTTGCCCTTGCGGAAGCTGACGCTTTGCGCGTACTGCACACACTCGTCACCCATCTGGATGGTTTTGGCATCCTTGGTGAGACCGGTTTCGAGAATCTTGCGCGCGCCGTCGGGGTTGCCCATCGTGTGGATATCGACGACGGCCTCGAGACCGCCCTGATAGGTGTAGTCGGCGGTGGAGGTGGAGACCACGCCAGCCTGGATGAAATGCTCTGCATCGCCGTCGATGTATTGCCACAGGTCCTTGGCGGCGAAGGTGCGGGTTCCGTCGGTCTTCTGCCAGCCGGCGACAGCACCGGAGGCCGGGAAGGGATCGGAGTTGGCTTTCTTGCAGCCCGTGAGGGCGCACATGGCCATGGCTGCCAGAGCCAGAATGGCGATGAAGTTACGTTTTGTCTTGCTCAACACGAGAGTATCTCCTATTTGTTCAGCAAAATCTGGGCGCTGGGCGAACGGCTCTCGCCGATGCTGGTGACGTAGACAGCGGGCCGCTCCTGAAGCGGACAGGCGTACTCGCAAGCACCGCAACCGACGCAACGGCTGGGGTCGACGCGCGGTTGCTTGAGCGTCTTGGTCTTGCCAGAGGAGTCGATGACCTGGGCCTCCTCGATGTAAATGGCCTTGGGTGAGACGGGGCACCACTCCTCGCAGACAATGCACTCGGTGGCCTCGGCCCACGGCAGACAGCGGCCGCGGTCGTAGAAGGCAGTGCCGAGGCGGATGGGATGGCTTTGCGCGCTGACGCCCACCACCCAGCCCTTTTCCTTCGGCGTGATCTGCCAGATGGCGCCGGTGGGGCACACCTCAGAACAGAGCACGCAGCTGGGTTCACAGTAGCCGATGCGCGGGACAAGCGTGGGCGTCCAGAGTCCCTGAATGCCAGCCTCGGCGAGCGTAGGGTGCAGCGAGTTGTTGGGGCAGACCTTCATGCACTCGCCGCAACGAATGCAGCGGGAGAGGAAATCAGGTTCGTCGAGCGCACCGGGCGGGCGCAGCAGCGTGGCTTCGCGGCTCTTGCCCATACCGGTGTTGGCGCGCATGAGCGGCACCACGGCTGCTCCGGCGGCCAGACCTGTGATTGCTTTGCGGCGGCCGATGTCAGGCGTCGCGACTTCATGCTCGTTGCGGAAGAACTTGAACTGGAGGCTGGAGTGCGGGCAGCTGCCCACGCAGTTCATGCACATGAGGCACTCGGACTTGCGCCAAGGCACACCGCCGATCGGTTCGTCGCCGCCCTGGCAGTTGAGCAGGCATCGATTGCACTTGTCACAGCTGGCTGCGTCCTTATGCAGGCCAAAAATCGAAAAGCGCGAGACTGCGCCGAGCAATGCGCCAAGAGGGCATATCGACCGGCACCAGAGGCGCGTGATGCGCAGGCTGGCCGCGAGGATGAAGAGGAAAAGTATGCCTAGCGCGATGCCCTGCGCAAAGTGCGTCTGGCGGAAGTCCAGCACCAAGGCCTGAAGAACGGTGTGGAGCGTTTCGCCGGTAGCTTTGATAAGTGCGATATGGCTGTGTTCGAGTGGCGTGAGCACTGAACGGACAGCGACGTTGAACGCCGGCAGAAGCGCAAGGCCAATGGAGCGCACGAGCAGGCTGAAGGGATCGAGCCAGCCCAGCGCCATGGAGCCGAAGCAGGCGGCTACGAGTCCGGCAATGAGCACAACGTATTTCAGTGTCTGCCAGCGCTTGTAGCGGTTGGATTCGATGCGCTGCTTGCCGCGTTTGCTCTCCGACGGCAGGCTGCCTACCCAGTGCTGCAGCGTGCCCATGGGGCAGATCCAGCCGCAGAAGAAGCGGCCGAGGAAGAGCGTGGGCACCAGGATGAGGAGGCTCCATAGCAGTCCGCGATAAAGCGCGTGGCCTGCAAGAACGTTGGCTACGGCGACAAGAGGGTCCCACTCAAAGAAAAGGCGGACCGGCGCGCGCATATGGATGTCGCTGGTGGCACCGGGCGTGGGGCGCAGCGAGGTGAAGACGAGGAGCGCAAGAAAGACGAGCAGAAAGAAGATCTGCGAGATGCGGCGCACGAGCTGCAGCTTGGAACGGACCACGAAGCTCCTCCGCATCGCGCGCTTTCTAGATCAGCGATGCACGGTGGATTGCGCCGGGGAAGGGCTCTGAGAATTCTTGCGATTTCAGGGCGGCGCGGACTCTTAAGGAACCCATGATTCGCTCGCAGGTATAGCAGAAACAGTGATAGCGATCACTTTGAGCGGATTCTAGGAGGCAGGAAGTGCAGTTCGTGCGTGCTCGAAGCGGAGAAGGCGCAGCCGTGCTAGCTAGTCCATGTGATTGATAAGCGAGGCGATCGAGGCGGCGCCGAAGCCGTTGTCGATGTTGACGACCGAAACGTTGGGGGCGCAGGAGTTGAGCATGCCGAGCAGCGCGGCGACGCCGCCGAAGGACGCTCCGTAGCCCACGCTGGTGGGCACGGCGATCACCGGCGCCGTCACCAGGCCGGCAACAACGGTGGGCAATGCGCCCTCCATGCCCGCGCAGACGACGAGCACGCGCGCGGACTGCAGGGCATGCTTCTGTGCCAGTAGACGGTGGATACCTGCCACGCCCACGTCAGCGATGAGCTCGACCGCGTTGCCCATCAATTGGGCGGTCACGCGTGCTTCCTCGGCCACCGGCAGGTCGCTGGTACCGGCGCAGACTACGGCGATGGTGCCGCGGCCAGGCGGCACGGCGGATTGCTCCAGCGTGATGGCGCGCGCGGCAGCGTGATAAACAGCGCGCGGTTCCGCGTCGGCCACGGCTGCAAATGCTTCGTCATCGGCTCGCGTGGCCAGCACGTTGCCGCCCGCCGCGGCCATGCGCGCGAAGATGGCTGCCACCTGCGCGGACGTCTTTCCGGCGGCGAAAATTACCTCTGGCATGCCGGTGCGCAGCGCGCGATGATGATCGACCTTGGCGAAGCCGAGATCTTCAAACGGGAGATGTTGCAGGCGCTTGAGCGCCTCGCTCACGGGTACGCGGCCCGCGCTAACATCGCTGAGCAGAGCTTCAATCTGCTGGCGGTTCACTCGCGCACCTCCTTGCGGGGATGGCCAGAAGTGTAAGCGCGCATGGCGGCCTGCATCACCTGCTTGAGCGGCACGCTATGGCGGCGGGCCAGGGCGCGGCAATCCTCGTACTCGGGCGCGGCATTGGCCACCTCGCCCGTGGCCCAGCGGGCAATCTTGATGCGCACTGGACCCCACGGGGTTTGTGCGTCGATGAATTCGCGCGCCAGAGCGGCCTTGTGTTCAATGTGCCAGTGTAGGCCGATGGTGGTGGTCTCGCGGAAGATGAGCGCCCGCAACGTAGGCACGAGATCGGGCCGGCAGAGCACGGTGAGCTGGACTCCGGCGCGGCCCTTCTTCATCTGTACAGCCACCCGGTAGACGTCCCATGCACCGGCTTCGAGTAGCAACTCGCTGACGTAGGCCAGCAGCTGCGGGCTGGAGTCGTCGATGACGGTCTCGATGATAGCGATGGCCTCTTCGGCGGCTTCCTGCGCGTCATCTTCGCCGACGAGGAGGCGGACGAGATTGGGCTGGCCGGGTGTGTCGCGGCCGCCCGCGCCGTAGCCCGAGGCGGTGATGTGCATGGCCGGAAGGGGCGCGTAAGCGACGTCGAGCATGCGGAGAATAGCGGCGCCGGTGGGTGTTACACGCTCCATTGCGGGACCGGCGGAGTAGACGGGTGCGTCGCCCAGCAGCGCGAGCGTGGCCGGAGCGGGTACAGGCAGCAGGCCATGCGCACATTGCACTGTGCCGCTGCCGACGTTGAGCGGCGAGGCGAGCCAGCGGTCCGCGCCGAGCGCTGCGCATCCGGCGGCGGTGCACACGATGTCCACAATGGTGTCGACCGCGCCTACTTCGTGGAAGTGCACTTGCTCTAAGGGAACCGAATGGATGGCAGCCTCGGCTTCGCCCAGGAGCTGGAACGCGCGGGTGGCCCGTTGCTTCACAACATTCGACAGTGGCGCGGCGGCGATAATACCGAGAATCGTGGAGAGCGAGCGATGGGGCTCATGGGCATGCGTTTGTTTGTGGGTGTGCTCATGGTTGTGCGCATGCGCGCGGCCGTGCTCGTGATCGTGTGTGTGGTCAGCGGCGTGACCGTCGGCGGTGAGTACGTCGATCTTGGTGCCACTAATGCCGCTGCGCGTGACTTTGCGCAGCTCAAGGTGCGCGCCCACGTTAAGGGCGTCGGCCGCTTCCGTAAGCACGGCAAAGGGAACTCCCGCACCAACTAGCGCGCCCAGCAGCATGTCGCCGCTTACGCCGGAGAAACATTCAAGATAGCCAATGCGCATCGGAATCGAATTCTACACGGTGTTCATGCGCCGCGCCGCAGAAGCACGTCGGCGGGCAGCAGCGCATTGAGCGATCCTGAGCGGAAGCCGGCGGTGTCGAGTGTGACGTATTGGTAGCCGGCCTTGCGTAACTCAGCGGTAATGGCGTCGAGCGTTGGAAGGGTGAGCGCGCGTTCTAACTCGCCGCGCGCGATCTCAACACGCGCCAGTTCTCCGTGGTGGCGCACGCGGAACTCGCGGAAGCCGAGTTCGCGGAGGCTTTCTTCGCTGCGCTCCACCTGCTCCAGCACTTCGCGTGTCACTTCGCGACCGTATTCAACGCGCGAACTGAGGCAGGGGGCGGCGGGACGGTCCCAGAGCGTGTAGGCGGCGGCTTGGGCGAGGGCGCGAATGTCGGCTTTCGTCAACGCAGCGTCGGCCAGCGGAGCGAGCACGGCATGCTCCAGGGCTGCGCGCTGGCCGGGCCGGTAGTCGCGGGTGTCGTCGGCGTTCATGCCGTAGGCGATGTGGGTAAAGCCGAGTGTACTGCGCAAGGCCTCCATGGCGGTGAACAGCTCCGTCTTGCAGTGGAAGCAACGGTCTGCGTCGTTGCGCTGATATTCGGGTTTTTCGAGTTCTTCAGTTTGCACAATGCGCAGTGGAATTCCGCGCTCGGCCGCGAAGGAGCAGGCCTGGGCGAGGTCGCGGCGGGCCAGACTAGGCGAGTCGGCCAACACTGCCAGCATGCGGTTGCCGAGCACGCGGTGCGCGGTAGCGGCCAGATAGGCGGAGTCGACACCTCCCGAGTAAGCCACCATCAGGCTGCCCAGCGCGCGCAGCGACTCTTCGAGTGCGTGCAACTTGGCATTGAGTGCCAGAGGGTCGGTTTGCACCGCTGCTGCCATGGGCCTGATTATAGCGATTTTCCCGCAGAAAGGGCACAAGGGTGGAGGCGAGCGGAAAAGCCGATGCGATATACTCCGGACGCGGTGAAGAAAACCGGAGGTTTGTGCGATGAAGGTAAATGTGTTGAGTAAGTGGGCTGGCGCTGGCGCGCTGGCGTTGGCGATGCTGGCGTCTCCGCTGCGCATGATGGCGCAGGGCGACACGGTTCTGAAGCCGGAAGACGCGAAGAAGCTTTTGCCGGCGGCGGTGTATTACAAGGCGCAGACAGCGCCCACACAACTGCGCAACTCCGGCGGAGTGAAGTTCGCCGACGGCTACTACCTGCTTGCAACGCTGGTGGATACGAGCGGCTACTCAACCGATGTGGCGGCGAAGTACCAGGCGTACTTCATCACCGAAGTGCCCATCAAGATCGGCAAGCACAGTCTGCCTGCTGGTGTTTACGGCGTGGGCTTCATCGCAGACAACAAGTTTGTGGTGACGGACGTGGGCGCGCACGACGTGCTGACGGTGAGCTACGCAACCGATGAAGCCATGAAGCGCCCATTGCCGCTGCAGGTGGAGGCCGATGCGGCAGGCGGATTTCGCCTGTATGCTGGCCGCAAGTATGTGACCTTTAGCCGCTAGCGATAGCAAATGGGTACAAAAGAAGGCGGACCGCAAGGTCCGCCTTCTTTTGTTGCGCTGTGGTTAGAAGTTACGCCTTTGCAGGTATTGCATCTGCCAGGCGCTCCTTCACCAGTTCGTGGCCGCGGGCGAAGAGCTCGTCCTGAGAGAGCCTGCCTGCGTCGACGTCGGCGAGAATGGCCTTTTGCGCCATGTATTCGCGGTTGACGATGCCGGCCTTGGACTGCAGCATGCGCCATGCCTTGCGCCGCTCAACGCAGAACATCACCAGCTGACGCGAGAGCGCACGGTACTCAATCTTCCCGTTGTCCTCGAACTTGATGTAGACGCCGAAGTCGGGGATGAAGGCGCGGTGCGCGGGGTTGAGGTAGCGGCGGTAGACAACATCCTGCTGCGTGATGCGCACCAGCATGTTGTCGAGTGAAATGAGCTTCTCTGCCGCTTCCGGCTTGACCTTCTTCAAGTGGTTGCGGAAGCGCGCTTCCGTTGTGCACCAGTGGGCCACGGTGTAGCGCATGGCTTCGCCGGTGGACTTGATCTTGGTCTCGTACCAGTCGAGATCGATCGACGGGTTGCCCTTGACGTCGAGCGCTTCCTGGTAGCTCTCGCCCTTGCGCGGATCGAAGACGAACTCCGGCACGCCGCGCGAGTCGCGCACGCGTTGCGCCTGGAAGAGAGCCATGTCGTCGGGGACTCCGTGCTCCGGCTGGCAGGTGGTGAATGCCTGCAGGAACATGGTGCCGCGATACTCAAGGCCATCGAGGATCGCCCGGTAGAGCTTGGGCGCGTTGGCCATCGACACCTGCGCGACGAACGGTGAACCGTGGCCGGCGAGGAAGGTTTCGGCGACCGTCTTCTTCTCAGTGTTCTTACCCTGCGTAGCGGTGCCGAAGGTGTTCATGTCGCCGCCGCCCAGCATCGGCGTGGAGTCGGAGTTCTGGCCGCCGGTGTTGGAGTAGACCTGGGTGTCGAGCATGAGCGCCTTCACGTTGGGGCGGTTCTGCAGGATCACCTTGGACATGTTCTGGTAGCCGATGTCGCCCATGCCACCGTCACCGCCGACCACCCATACCTTGGGCAATTCGACGATTTCCTTGTCGGTCATCAGCGCGTCGGTGAAGTGGGTGAACTCGTAGTACTCGCGGTCGCTGATCACCTTGCTGTCGCGGGTCATCAGAACATCCGCCAGGCGTTCGGGAAGGACCGAACGGCGTGCGTGGTCGACGATGAAGCTTTCACCCATCAGCCAGCCCACGGTGATGCCGTCCTGGAACAGCGAGTTCATCCACGGATAGGGATGCGGGTTGTTTGGCGTGGTGGAGCCGTACACCGTGTTGCAACCGGTGTGCGCGGCCATGGCCATGACGCTCATGCCGTTGGCAAGGCGGCCGTCGACCGGCTGCAGGCTCTTGTGGTTGAAGGCCTCGGTAAGCAGCACCGCTGCGATCGCCTCAACTAGTTGCGCATCGGTGATGGTTCCGTGCTCCTTCTCGTAAGCGGCGATGCGGGCCAGCGTGTCCTGGTCGTCTTCGCCGCCCAGACCGAGGATGAGATGCACGATGGCCTGACGGAGCAGTTTGTACTCGGCTTCGTTCGACTGCTTGAGAGCCGCGAGGCGCGCCACACCGTTCTTTTCAAGCTCGCCGGCCTTTGCAACAAGGCGGTCGCTCTTGGCGTGGAAGACTGGACGCATGTACGCTTCAGTGACTGCCGCGATGGAGCGCAACACGCTCTTTTCGCCGCAACCGGCGCAGGCACCGTCGCCGGATACAAGCGCGTCGTAGGTGGTGCGGACCATCAGCATGTTGCGCAGCGTTGCCGTCTTGGAGTCGGAGGGGTTGGCCGCGTTGAACAGGCCGAGGTACTTCTGTGACGTATCGGGCAGCAGGTTCAGGAAGGCTGTGCCGGTCTCGTGCTCGGCGTTCACTTCCTCGGTCTCCGCCACCATCTTCAGCGCCTGGTGGTCGCCGCAGGCGGTGACGCAGGCAGCACAGCCCTTGCAGAGGTCGCTGACGAAGATGGAGAAGATGCCGCCTGTGCCGGGCGCCTTGCGCTCGGGCGAGGAGAAGATGGCGTTCACCTTCTGGTAGGCCATCGGCACCTTGTCGACGATGTTGAAGAACTGGGTCTTCGCCTCGTCCGAGAAGCTGTCGACGCTCTCCGTAACTTCGCGGATGATCTTGGGCAGCGGCGTGCCGGTTTTGATTTCGGCCAGCATCCGCGCTCGCGCCTGCTTTTCGATCTCCGGCACCTTGGCGAGCATTTTGTGGCGCTCGGCCGGGTCGGTGACATAGCGCGAGACTGCCATGGTGAGGATGGTGGCGAGGTCCTGCGACGTGTTGGGCAGAGCCGTATCCGGGCAAACCGAGATGCACTCCATGCACTGCGTGCAGTTCTCCGCGATGTAGAGCGGGGTTTCGCGGCGCGCGACGTACTTCGATGCCGTGTCGCCGGTGGCCGCTGCGATGACGCCCATGGCGGCAAGCGGTGTGGCGGGCTGATCGTAGCCGAATCCGGCGCGGAACTCCGCGTCAAATGCGGCGATGCTCGACACAGGCGTGCGCGCAGACTGGCTCTGGGGTGGCGGCGTGGTACGGCAGCCGATGGAGCAGGTTTCAACGCCTACTGCGACGGGTTCGGCCTCGGATGCCAGGATCGGCAGCAGCGCCTGGCCCCGCAGGCTGGAGTGGTCGGTTGCGTTCAGGTCGCCGATGGCGATCTCCTTCACGCGCTCGAAGCCCTGAATCATCACTTCCATGTTCGACTGCACAACGGCATCGCCGAACTTGCCGAACTTCTTCACGTACTGCTTGTGCACCACCTCGCGGAACTGCTCCTGGGTGATGCCGAACTCCTGCAGTAGAGTGCTGACGGCGAAGAAAGCGCCGAGGAAGGCGTTGCCCTGCATGCGGAGCTGCAGATCGCCGCGGTCAGTGGCCTTGCGGGCAATTTCAAAGCCCGGCAAGGTGAATACGCGAATCTTCTTCTCGATGATCTGCTTGCGTGCCCACGGCGGGAGGTTCTCCCATGCGCGCTCGCCTTCAGCGTCCGACTCCCACACAAGGCTGCCGCCCTCCTGAATGCCGTCGAGAGGGTTGGTGTGAGTGAATGCCTTCGGGTCGCAGCAGAGCACGGTGGTCACGTGGCGCAAATCGCAGTTGACGCGGATGCGATCCTTGGCCGCGACCATGAAGTAGCTGGTGGGCGCGCCCTTCTTCTCTGAGCCGTATTTGGGGTTGGCGCTGACGTGAATGACTTCTTTCGGATTGCCCTTGTCGTCGACCTGTCCGTCACGCTCGAAGAGTAGATCGTTCAAGTCGCCGAGGATGGCGCCGAGGTTCTTGCCCGTGGTGATGGCACCCCAGCCGCCGATGGAGTGGAAGCGAACAGCAACCGCGCCCTCAGGCAGCAGCGACGGCGTTTCCTCGCCAATTACGCTGTAGGGATGATCGATGCCGAGCACGAAGAAATTAACGCCGTCAGCGGCGGTCTTGCCGTCCTTGCGGGCGCGGCCCGCGGTTGCATATTCAAAGGCGCCAATGATGTGCTCGGGGCGGAAGTCGCGCGAGCCGAGGCCATAGCTGCCGCCGAAGATGCGAGGCAGCTCTGACGGCGAAATGGCGGGAAGGCCCTCAGAGGCGGGGTGGCCTTCATGCTGCGTGGCCTTGGAGAGCGCGGTGCGGATGTCGCGGCCCAGCGGATTGTCGCCAGCCATCGCTTCGTCAGTGCGTTCCAGGATGATCACGTTCTTCTTGCCCTTGAGTGCCGTAACGATGGCTGCCTCAGGGAACGGGCGGATGACGTTGACGTGGATGGAGCCGACCCTCACGCCGCGCGTCTGGCGGAGGTAGTCGACGGCGGCTTCAATGTTCTCCGCGGCGGAGCCGAGCGAGATGAAAACGGTATCGGCATCAGCGGTCTTGTATTCGCTGATGAGGCCGTAGTGGCGGCCGGTCAGTTCGCCAAACTGCTTGTAGGCGTCCTCAAGGAACTGGAGGATGGGTTCGGTGAAGTTGTTGCGCCGCGCCACTACGCCGTTCATGTAGTGTTCCTGGTTCTGCACCGGCCCCAGGAGGATGGGGTTGGTGAGGTCAACCATCTTGGGCACTCGGCGACGCGTGGGTCCAAAGAGAATGCGCTGTGCCTCGGTGGGACAGTCGATGACGTCATCGGGAGCACCTAGATATTCACGGATGAGTTCGGACTCGTGCTTATAGAAGGTGCGCTCGAGGTGGCTGGTCAGGAAGCCGTCCATGATGTTCATTCCCGGCGTGAGGGAGAGCTCAGTGACGCGGCGGAGGATGAGCGACTGATCGGCGGCCTGCTGCGCGTCCTTGCCGAACACCATGACCCAGCCGGTGTCGAGCGCGCCGTAGATATCATCATGGCCGCAGTGCACGTTCAGCGCGTGCTTGGTGAGCGCGCGGGCGCCCACTTCGAGCACCATGGTGGAACCCTTGCCCGGCGCGTGATAGTCCTGCTCCACACCGTAGACCACACCCTGGCCTGAGGTGAAGTTGACCACGCGCTTGCCGCAGACGGAGTGCGCAATGGCGCCGCCCTGGGCCGCGTGTTCGCCTTCAGTCTCAATGGCAATGGTGTTGTGTCCGAATACATTCAGATGGCCTTCAGCGTAGGCCTGCTGGAAGAGCTCGCCGCCCTCAGTGGAAGGCGTGATGGGATAGAAGACTCCGGCATCGGCGATGCGCGTCTCAGTGTGGTACGAGACCAGTTGGTTGCCGTTTGCGGTGACCCGGATGCCGGGATAACGAGCGGTGTCCGCCATAATTCCCCCTCAGAGAATGCGATACATATTGTTGGCCGCCGAGCGCCGGATCTGCGTCGAGCAGCCCTTCCGCGCGATGCGGGTACAACGTCCCTACTGCCCGCGGGCACCCAAGGGACCGAATAGACGCCGCACAAACCGTACCTGACGTGTACGCCGCGGCAAAGAGCAACGACGGGATCAACTCCCGTTCGCTGCAACTTCTTCCTGCACTCTTCGGATAGCTCGATGGGGATCGAGCCGCCTCCAAATTCGACCCTGCAAGTCTAATTGCCGGAACGAACGATGGGGAAGCTTCAGAGGAAGATTCCCGGCAATTGAAAACCACTAACAGTATGGCGGGTTTCAGCGACTGTAGCGAGACGCCGTATCGCAGTGCGGGAGATCGGGCAGTGCGATGAATCATGGATTTGATTGGGTGAATTGTGCCTGTGGCATTGCGGCTGTACGCAATCGAACACAGCGTTCCGATATCGGACACTGGCAGCAGGCGTTGGCCAGCAAAATAGCTGATTCCAAGGGAAGAACAGGAGATGTTATTTGGAATCTGACGTGCAAGTGATAAGCATGCGAAAGAGTCGAGGGGGCTATTTATGCGTGTATTGCTGCAGGATATGGGTTATGCGGTGCGGCTGTTGCGGAAGACGCCGGGGTTCACGGCGACCGTACTGCTGACGCTTGCGCTGGGGATTGGGCGAACGCTGCTATCTTCACTCTGGTGAACGCGGTGATGCTGCGGAACCTGCCGGTGACTGATCCGAAGACGCTGGTGCGCATCGGGGACGAGAGCGACTGCTGCGTGAACTCGGGCATCAACGACAACGGCGACTACTCGCTGTTTGCGACCGACACCTACTACCTGTTCAAGAAGAACCTGCAGGAGTTCGAGGAACTTGCGGCGATGGAGTCCGGCTATCCCTACTGGCCGCTAACGGTGCGGCGCGTGGGCGGGCAGTCGGCGGCGCAGTCCATCGTGGGCACGTTTGTTTCGGGCAACTACTTCCGTGTGTTCGGGCTGACGCCGGCGGCGGGGCGGTTCTTTGCCGACGCCGACGACCAGAAGGGCGCACCGGTGACGGCGGTGATGAGCTATGAGACCTGGCAGCAGGACTACGCCGCTGACCCGACCGTGGTGGGCAGCACATTCGCGATGAACACCAAGCCGGTGACGGTGATCGGCATCGCGCCCAAGGGCTTCTACGGCGACCGGCTCTCGAGCCAGCCACCGAAGTTCTATCTGCCTCTGGAGTCGATGGACCCGGTGCTGGGCGCGCCGTACGTGCACAATCCGGAGATGTCCTGGGCGTACGTGATTGGGCGGCTGCGGCCTGGCGTCTCGCAGGCGGCTCTGCAAGCCAAGGCGAGTTCGCTTCTGCGGCAGCAGTTCGCGACACTGAAGCTTTTCAAGGATGCTAAGGACAAGGCGGCGCTGGACCGAGCGCACGTGGGACTGATGCCGGGCGGCGGTGGCATCCAGAACATGCAGGGTGAGTACAAGAACCACCTGCGACTGCTGACGTGGATCGCAGCGCTGGTGCTTCTGGTGGCGTGCGCGAATATTGCGAACCTGCTGCTGGTGCGCGGAATGGGCCGGAAGGCGGAGATGTCGATTCGCTCGGCGCTGGGAGCAGGGCGCGGACGGATTGTGCGGCAACTGCTGACCGAGAGCGTGGTGCTGGCGGGGCTGGGCGGGCTGCTGGGGCTCGGCGTGTCGTATCTGGGCGCACGGATGTTGTTGCTGCTGGCGTTCCCCAGCGAGCAGGGCATACCGATCAATGCGGCGCCGTCGCCGATGGTAATCGGCTTTGCGTTTGCGCTGTCTGTGGCGACGGGCGTGCTGTTCGGCATCGCGCCGGCGTGGATTGCGGCGCGCGCGCAGCCGGCCGAGACAATGCGTTCGGGCACGCGCACGACGGTGCAGGGCTCGTCTCTCGTGCAGCGCGGGCTGGTGGTGTTGCAGGCAGCACTGTCGCTGGTGCTGCTGGTGGCAGCGGGGCTGTTTGCGCAGAGCCTGAGCAAGCTCGAAGGCACCGACATGAAGCTGGACGCGACAAACCGGTACATCATCCACATCAGCCCGCAGGCCGCGGGCTACAAGCAGACGGAGCTAGATGCGCTGTATCGCACGATGGAAGACCGCTTTCATGCGCTGCCGGGAGTGGTGAAGGTGGGGCTGTCGACCTACACGCCAGTGGAAGACAACAACTGGAGCACGGGCGTGAAGGTGCAGGGCGAGCCGGACCCGCAGAAGGATGCGTCGTGGATGAAGGTGAACCCGGAGTACTTCGATTCGGTGGGCACGCACGTGGTCTTGGGCCGCGGCTTCACGCGCCAGGACGCACCTGGTGCGCCAGCCGTGGCGGTGGTGAACCATGAGTTCGTGCGGCAATTCCTCGGGGGGCGCAACCCGATCGGCCGCCGGTTCGGATTCCCGGACGCGGGCCAGGATGGGGCGTTTGAGATCGTAGGCGTGGTCGAGGACACGACGTACACCAGCGTCTACTGGAAGAACCACGCAATGTACTTTGCGCCGCTGACGCAGCGGCCAACGCTGCCCGACAACCCGATCGAGAAGGATCTGTCGATGTACGCCGGGGCGATCGTCGTACAGACCGAGCGGCCCGTGCCGGGCATGGAGGCGCTGGTGCTGAAGACACTCTCCGGCATCAATCCAAATCTGACCGTCGTGAAGTTCCAGACCTTCCAGGAGCAGATCAACGACCGCTTCACGGAGGAGCGCATGATCGCGCGGCTGACGTCGCTGTTCGGTGGGCTGGCGCTGCTGCTGGCGGCACTGGGGCTCTATGGCGTGACAGCCTATGCCGTTGCGCGTCGCACGCAGGAGATCGGCATCCGCATGGCGCTGGGTGCCGAGCGCGTGAGCGTGGTGGCGATGGTCATGCGCGGGGCCGCGGTGCAGGCGCTGGTGGGCCTCGCGCTGGGCGTGCCGGCGGCCATGCTTTGCGTGCGCTACGTCAAGTCGCAGCTTTACGAGATCACCAGCGTCAACGCGACGGTGATGGCCGCGGCCATCGGCACGCTGGCTCTTGCCGCATTGGTCGCAGGCATCATCCCTGCGCGCCGCGCTGCATCGATCGACCCCATGAAGGCGCTGCGCGTGGAGTAGCCTGCGCAGAGAAGTGACGGACGCGCGGTCGCATCGATGCGTTGAAACTGAAAAGGCCGCTTTGCAACACGCTCGTCCGTTTTGCAACATTTCCAGCGACGCAGCCGATGCTTCTGCATACGATCGGGCCATGCAAAACTCAACGTCAGCAGCACAGTTTGAATCCTGTTCGCATCTGCGGCGTAAGAAGCCCCTTGCGAACTCTGCGATCTTCCTTGCGGTAGTCACCGGCGTCCTCTTGTGGATGGCGCTCCCGCTTGCGCATGCCGCCGAGCCGGCAACCATTCCCATGACGAGCGACCGTTGGACGGCAACTGCGGGCACCGTGAACTTCATCGACTACATGGGCAAGCCTTCGATTGAGTTGAAAGCGGGAAACTATGCTCAGCACGTGCCGACTGGAGCTGCCGTGCTCAACGCCCTCAAGTTTCGTAATGGAACCATCGAGTACGACGTAATGGCGACCAGCGATATGGGAGCTGGCTTTGTTTTCCGCCATGCCGACGAGAAGAACTATGAGATGTTCTATCTTCGCCCCAGCGCTAAATGCGAAGAGGCGCCGGACTGCGTTCAGTACGCGCCGGAAATTCGTGGCGTTCTGTTGTGGGACATGTTTCCTCAGTACCAGGGGCCTGCACCGCTGCGCCAGGATGGTTGGAACCACGTAAAACTGGTCATATCGGGTAAGCGCATGAACATCTATATCAACGGGGCAATTGAGCCCGTGCTGAAGGTGGGGAGACTTGAAGCGGATGCCGACGAAGGTGGCCTGATGTTACAAGGTCCAGGTATCTTCGCAAACCTCACCGTGACACCGGATGCCGTGGGAGACTTGCCCGGCGATCCGGAAAAGGACTCAACTGCCTCAGACGAACGCTATGTGCGGCACTGGCAGCTTTCGTCCTATTCAAAGCTGGAGATGGACCAGACCCCTGTCTTTACTGATCTGCCGGCCCCGTCCACGGCATGGACACCGCTCGAAGCTGAACGTGATGGCATGGTGAACGTGAGCCGTGTCTACGGACTTCCCCTTGCCAGACCGGATCGGGCAGTCGTGTGGCTCAAGACAAACATCCACTCCAACGTGGCGCAGCAGAAGCATGTCTCACTCGGGTGGGTGCGCGAGATCGTGGTTTTTGTCAACGGACAGCTGGTGTTTGCAGACAAGAATCTCTATCAGCCGCCTGAGGCGCGCAAGACGCCGGATGGCCGCCTCTCGCTCCAGAATGGCTCGTTGATGTTGCCTCTGAAAGCAGGTGATAATGAGGTGGCAATCGCGGTCATAGGCAACTTTTTCGGATGGGGATTGAAGATGCGCCTGGATGATGTGAAGGATCTGGCCGCAGCCGGGAAGTAGAACGGCATTGGAACAGCGCCTGCGCCTACAGCAATAGGAGGTATTTGGCTATCGAGACGGGAGAGCGCGTGGTATTTGGCGGCTGGCTCATGCGGAAGAGGTGGGGCCGATGGCTTGTAACTGCTCTGCTGTGGACCGTGCTGGGGTTGCTGTTTGCGGCTCCGGGCTTTTCTGGCCCTAACTGGAAGCGCGTTCTCCTGGCTTCGCTGGCCCAATGGTGGTCCTGGGGCGCGATTACACCGCTCATGTTCTCTGTGGATGCGCGTCTCCCCTTTACGGAAAAACAACTTGGTCGGCGCATTCTTGCGCTCCTGTTGCCGAGCCTGGCCTTCACCATTCTCTACATGTATGTGTTTACCGCGTTGAGCGCGGGAATGGGCCTGACTGGCTGGAGTGCGGTCTCGGGAACGCGCCTGCTCGTCAACGCCATCCGCGGAGGAATTCTATGGAACTGGCTGGTTTGTTGGCTGATCTTCGGCGCGCGCCAGACCTTCCGCTACTATGAGCACTACCTAGCCAGCGAATTGCGGCTGGAGCGCATGCAGAGGAGCTATTCGCAAGCGCGGTTGAACGCGTTGCGCATGCAGCTCGACCCCCACTTCCTCTTCAATGCGCTCAATACGGTATCCGCGCAGGTTGAGCGCGACCCGCGGCTGGCGCGGCGAATGATCGAACATCTGGGAGATTTGCTCCGCCTCTCACTCGAAGCGCGCGATCGGCAGGAGGTCCCGCTTGCCGAGGAGATGGCATTTCTCGATCACTATATAGCCATCCAGAGAATTCGGTTCGGAAGCGGGCTGCGCATTGAAATGCAGATCGAGCCCGATGTGAAGTACGCTTTGGTACCTTGTTTCATCGTGCAGCCGCTTGTCGAGAACGCGATTCGTCATGGCATCTCACGCCGTACCTCAGGTGGCGCCGTCACGGTTACAGCTCGGCGTTGCGGGGAGCGCATGGATATCTGTGTAACCGACGATGGTGTGGGGCTTCCGCCGGGGTGGACGCTGGAAACCGGCAAGGGTCTTGGATTATCTGTTACATCTGAACGTATTGCCGGGCTGCATCCTAATGGAGACAGCCGCTTTACCGTCGTGCCGCGCAGCGGCGGAGGAACCGAAGTGACTGTCTCGCTTCCTCTTCGATGGACTGCAGGGGAGGTCAATGCTCACACCGTCGACTAGCAAAATCCGCATCCTCGTTGTCGACGATGAAGCGCCGGCACGCCAACGCATCATCGATCTGCTGGCGAAAGATGCGCAGGCCGGAGTCATCCTCGAAGCTGCCGATGGGCTCGCAGCTGTAGAAATCATTGAACGTGAATCGCTTGATCTCGTTTTTCTCGACGTGCAGATGCCGGAGCTGGATGGACTGGGAGTAATTGAAGCCGTTGGCGCAGCGCAAATGCCGCTCACGGTTTTTGTCACTGCATACGATCAGCATGCGATCCGCGCTTTTGAAACCAATGCGCTTGATTATCTGCTCAAGCCGTTCAGCGACGAGCGATTGGAAGCGGCGTTTTCCCGTGCAAAGGCGCGCTGCAACGAGCGCAGCATCCAGGCACTGGGGCTTGGCATGTTGCGCATGGCTTCCGGCTCGGCGTCATCCAGCCGCTATCTTGACCGGCTCGTGGTGAAGTCGGGTGGGGCAACTCGCTTCCTGCGCACTATGGATATCGACTGGATCGAAGGCGCAGGCGTCTATGCCAATCTGCACGTTGCCGGTAAAGAGATTCTCTACCGCGCCAGCCTCAACGAGCTCGCGAACAACCTTGATCCCATGCGTTTCATACGTATTCACCGGTCGACAATCATCAACATGGACAGCATCCATGAGCTGCATCCCATCTCGCACGGCGAATTCGACCTCATCCTCAAAGATTCGCACCAACTACGTGTCAGCAGAACGTATCGCGCCCAACTCGAGGCTCGACTTGGGCAATCGCTCTAGTGGGGATGCAGTCCTTCCCCGTCGACTCTGGCAGGCGGGGTGACGCATCGGAGCCGATTGCGGGAATGGATCAATGAGAACCGTCTGAAAGCGAATTTGTATCCATGTGAAGCGAAACGATGAAGGCCGCCCTTGCGGGCGGCCTTCGTGTTGAGAGAACCAAGGTTGATTTGAAAATGCGCCGAAGGCGCAAATGCTCTACGCGGTGCTTAGTCGCCGGCAACCGGCTCTGACGGCTGCACGGGCTTGGCCGGGGCGATGGAGTCGAGCGAAACGATGCCTTCGACCGGCTTTTCGCCCAGGATGTGCTCGCGATAGAGCTTGGCCATGCGGGCGTTTTCAGCGTCCGACTTGACCTTGGTGTCGCGTGCGCGGATCTTCTCTTCGCGGGCGTTCTTGGCAATGCCCAACTCGTCGAGCGTGTGGTTGGCTTCGGAGTTGACGTGCTCCATGTTGAGCACCAGTTCGTGGCCCACGTGCGACATGCCTACCTTCTTGCCACCGGCGAAGATCTCGTGGCGGCCGTGCTCCTCGTACCACTTGGTGAGGGTGGCGGTCATGTGCATCTTCTCGATGATGTTGCGCCAGCCGATGCCCGTGTTGTACGCGCAGAAGCTGATTTCTCCTTCCTGCGTAGCGTAGGGGATGATGCACTGCTCGG
>DCFV01000203.1:30898-31892 GCA_002314435.1 Acidobacteriaceae bacterium UBA1795
TGCCGGCGATGAACAGGAAGTTCCACCGGTCCTGGCGGCGCTTCTTAATATCCTCAAGGGTACGGTCGCCCTTCACGCTGCCGTAGTTCTTGCCGGTGGCGTTGAAGGTCTTGTCCATCTTTTTGAGCATGTCGGTGATTTTGAAGTGGGTGGGCGACTGGAACGGATCGTAGTTGCGCAGCAGGGCCAGCGTGAAACCAATAACCGAGGGCCACTTGCCGCGGGCAGCGTCGTTCACCTTGGCGAGATCCTTGGCGACCTTGTCCATGTTGAGGAAGGCCGTGACTGGCGCGGCTTCCTTGGTTTCCTTGTCGATCATGAGCGCCATGCCAATGCCGCAGTTGGGGTGGCATCCGCAGGAGAGCTGGCCCCACTCGGCCGCGGGCCCGTGAATGAGGTCGGCCCAGTCAGAGAAGGTGCTCATGAACGAGATTGGGAACCAGTCGCGCTCGGGAACGCCGAGGCCGACCTGGTTCTTCACATCGTGCGCCATATGCGAGAGGGTGTAGCGCTGGGCGAAACGGCGCTCGTCGGAGATGTCTTCGTCGCGGCCCGTGAAGCTGACCGGCTGGAACGAGAGGAAGCTGATCTTCTTCGGGTTGTCGAGGGCGAACTCAATAATGCGGCCCACCTGCTCGTTGTTGATGCCATTGATGATCGTGGTGACTGGGACGATTTCGACGCCGGCTTCATGCAAGTTGTTGATGGCCTGCAGCTTCACGTCAAATAGGTTGCCAACCTTGCGGTGCGAGTTGGCAGCGTTGCCGATGCCATCGAACTGGAGGTAGACGTAGCGCAGGCCGGCTTCAGCAGCGGCACGGCAGAGTTCCTTCGACTTGGCGAACTCAATTCCGTTCGAGGCAGCCTGTACGGAGTTGTAGCCAACCTTACGCGAGTAAGCCACCGCGTCCAGGAAGTAGGGGGAAAGCGTGGGCTCGCCGCCGGAGAACTGCACGCTCATCTGCCGCTTGGGCTTCACGGTGATGGCGTTGTC
>DCFV01000191.1:0-490 GCA_002314435.1 Acidobacteriaceae bacterium UBA1795
GACAACGTCATCATCATCTGCTCCATCGAGAACTTCGACCCCATGGGCGTCCACACTGGTGACTCGATCACCGTCGCACCGGCGCAGACGCTCTCTGACCGTGAGTACCAGAAGATGCGCGACGCGGCCATCGCCGTTATGCGCGAGATTGGTGTTGAGACTGGCGGCTCCAACGTGCAGTTCGCCGTCAACCCGCTCGACGGCCGCATGACCGTCATCGAGATGAACCCGCGCGTCTCACGCTCTTCGGCGTTGGCTTCAAAGGCTACGGGCTTCCCGATCGCCAAGATTGCCGCCAAACTCGCTGTCGGATACACGCTCGACGAAATTCCCAACGACATCACGCGCAAGACTCCGGCCTGCTTCGAGCCGACCATCGATTACGTGGTCACCAAGATCCCCAAGTGGCAGTTCGAGAAGTTCCCCGGTGCAGACGACGTGCTCGGCCCTCAGATGAAGTCCGTTGGCGAAGTCATGGCCATCGGCCGCA
>DCFV01000191.1:761-1384 GCA_002314435.1 Acidobacteriaceae bacterium UBA1795
ACCTTCAAGGAATCGCTGATGAAGGCCTGGCGCGCGCTCGAAACCGGCAAGAAGACCGGCGCCGAAGTCCTCGAACCGCGCCGACTCACGCAGATGCTCGTAACGCCGCGTCCCGAGCGGCTGGGCTACATCCGCTATGCCTTCGAACGCGGCATGAGTGTGCGCGAAGTTGCGCGCTTCACCGGCATGGATCCGTGGTTCCTCTATCAGATTCGCGAAATCACGCTGGAGCAGAAGAAGATCGCGAAGACCTCGCCCGAAGAGATCAGCGCCGAGGAGTTGCGCAAGCTCAAGCGCTTCGGCCTCAGCGATGAACGCATCGCCACGGAGTGGAAACTCGAGGGGCACGACGGCGTGAAGCAGGTGAGGGAACTGCGCGAAGGCAAGGGCATCAAGCCGGTCTTCAAGCTGGTCGACACCTGCGCAGCTGAATTTGAATCGATGACGCCTTATCTCTACTCTACCTACGACGAAGAGGACGAAGCCGCACCGACCGACAAGCCAAAGATCATCATTCTCGGCTCAGGGCCGAACCGCATCGGGCAGGGCATTGAGTTCGATTACTGCTGTTGCCACGCGTCGTTCGCGCTCAAGGAAGATGGCTATGAGACCATCATGGTCAA
>DCFV01000191.1:1675-12498 GCA_002314435.1 Acidobacteriaceae bacterium UBA1795
CCGACTACGACACCAGCGACCGCCTGTACTTTGAACCGCTTACGCTCGAAGACGTGCTCGCCGTCTACAATCACGAAGCGCAGTCCGGAGCCAAGATCGGCATGATCGTGCAGTTTGGCGGCCAGACGCCCCTGAATCTCGCGCAGCGACTGCTCGCCGCAGGCGTTCCAATCATCGGTACGTCGCCCGAATCCATCGACCTTGCCGAAGATCGCAAGCAGTTTGGCAAGCTCCTCGAGGACCTGAAGATTCCTCAGCCCGCCGGCGGCACCGCCACAAGCGTTGACGAAGCACTCGCAGTCGGCGAGCGCATCGGTTACCCCGTGCTGGTCCGTCCGAGCTACGTACTCGGCGGTCGCGCCATGGTCATCGCCTACGACGCCGCAGCCGTAGCGCAATACATGCGCGAGGCCGTGGAGTACTCCCAGGAGCGCCCGGTCCTGATCGACCATTTTCTCGAGAACGCTGTCGAAGTCGATGTCGATGCTCTGTGCGACTCCGAAGACGTGATTATCGCAGGCATCATGCAGCACATCGAAGAGGCCGGCATCCACTCCGGCGACTCTTCCTGCGTACTGCCCACTGTCAGCATCCGCGAAGAGACGCTTGACATTCTTCGCACGTATACGCGCAAGCTCGCCCTCGCACTCAAGGTTGTGGGCCTCGTTAACCTGCAATTCGCCATACAACGCGACGCTGAAGGCAGTGACCACGTCTACGTGATCGAGGTCAATCCACGCGCCTCGCGCACTGTTCCTTACGTTTCCAAGGCCACCGGCATTCCGCTCGCGAAGATTGCCTCCCGCCTTATGACCGGGTGCAAGCTGCGTGAACTCCTTCCAGAGCAGCTTAAGAGCGGAAAGGACCTTGAAGTTGGTACGCACTTCTACGTCAAGTCACCCGTCTTCCCGTGGTCCAAGTTCGCCGGTGTCGACACAGTCCTTGGTCCGGAAATGAAGTCGACTGGCGAAGTTATGGGCGTAGCGTCTACCTTCGGCGAAGCCTTTGCCAAGGCGCAGCTCTCCGCCGGGCAGGTGCTGCCCACTTCAGGCACCATCTTCCTTAGCGTCAACGACCACGACAAGTCTGCTGTGGTCGATCTGGCGCGGCGTTACGCGCATCTCGGCTTCAAACTCGTCGCTACAGAAGGCACAGCCAATGTGCTTGAGCGCGCAGGGCTCACAGTCGAGCGCGTCTTCAAGGTGAAGGAAGGCCGGCCGAACGTCGTGGACCTCATCAAGGGCGAGCGCATCCAACTCATCATCAACACCCCCCGCGGACAGGACACGCTCTTCGACGAAAAGGCCATTCGCCGCGCCGCTGTGCTCGCGCGTATCCCCACCATCACGACGGTTGCAGCCGCGCAGGCCGCAGTCGAGGGTATTGCCGCCATGCAGCGCCACGAAACCACCGTGGCCGCACTGCAGCACCTCCACGCCGCCACCGCGGAGGCGGCGCGCTGAGAGAAAACCAAATCCGCCGCGCGGGAGGGCTTTGCTTCTGCCGCGCAGCACGCTCCGCACAATACAATAGAGACATGTTGATCGAGGGCATTTTCGCAGCCATCACCACGCCTTTCTACTCAGACGAGCGCGTCTACTTCCGCAAGCTCGAGGCCAACCTGGCCCGCTACTCACGCAGCCTGCTTTCAGGCTTTGTGGTCCTCGGCTCCACCGGAGAAGCTGCGGAGCTGAACGACGAAGAAACGCGCGAAGTGATGCGCACCGCAGCTGATGCAGCGGCCGCAGAGAAAGTGCTTATCGCAGGTATCGGCCGCGAGAGCATGAAGGCCACCGTCGAACTGGCCGAGGCTGCTGCGCAAAACAACTATGATGCAGTCCTGGTGCGCCCCCCCACCTACTACGCGCCGCAGATGAGCGCCGAAGCCGAGCTCACGTATTTCCGCAGCGTGGCAGATCGCTCCCCGCTGCCCGTGCTTCTCTACAATATTCCCCGGTTTGCGCCGTATGCCATTCCAGTCGAAATCGTTGCGGAGTTGGCTCAGCACCCGAACATCATTGGCATCAAAGACTCAAGCGGCAACCTCGACAATCTGAAGGCGATCCTTGCTGCAACAAGCGATGCGCCGAAACGCACCGTCACCGTGACGCCCCTGTTTGAAGCCGTCACCTCGCGCATGCTCAAGCCCGCAACCGCTCAGGCTGACGCAGGCACATTCGTTTCCGCGACGGACTTGGCCGGCGGCGTCGCAGTCGCCGCCGCACCTCCAGCGCCCGCACTCAAAACGCGCACGCGCGAAGTCGGCTTCCAGGTGCTCACGGGATCTGCAGCCATCACTCTGGCAGCGCTTGAAGCTGGCGCTTCCGGCGCGATTCTTGGTTTCGCCGCGTGCGCGCCGCAGGCCTGCCAGGAGGTCTATTTTGCCTGGAAGGATCACGACCTGAAGCTTGCCGCCGAGAAACAGCTGCGCATTACGCCTCCCAGTCAACGCATCGTCAATGAGCTTGGCATTAACGGAGTGAAGCACGCCTGCGACTTCAATGGTTACTACGGGGGCCACGCGCGCCTGCCGCTGTTGCCGCTTTCCGTCGAGCGCAAACGCGAAATCGAGAGCTTGCTTATGGGCATCCGTAACTAACAGAGACCCCGATTCAGCTTGATCCTCAGAAGTCGTGATGCGGCTCAACAAGCGTCGTGATCGTCCGCGAGGAATTGTCTTCCGACGATCCCAACGCCTCGGTCTGAGCGCGAAGCCGAGCGACACGGGTCCAGTTGTCGATGCCATGTGCCGCTGGCATCCACGGCGGCAGGGCCATGCTCAGGTAGTCCGCAAGCGCTTCAGCGTGACCTTCGTAGAGAGCGCGCAGCTCTCGCAATCGCTCATACGAGTGGCCGTCGCGACAGACACTCACGCCGCTCTGGCAGAGCAGTTTGTAAAGCTCCTCGTAGCGCTCCGGCGGCAGGCGTTCGCTTCCCGTCGTCTTCGGTGGTAGAGAAAATATCTGCGCCAAATCGACCATAGCGTGCCGCGCCATAGCGAAAGTGAGTTGCGCCTGCCGTGCCTCGTGTCCTCGTACGCCTGCAATCAGCAGCGACGACGTATCCAGGATCGCCGTCAGAGCGCTCAGCCAACTCTGGTTCGTATGCTGTGAACGGAAGTAGCAAAGCAGCGGATACGAAATATGGCTTTCGAGAAGTTCAGCGGACCATCGCTCCCACTCGGTGAGCAGTATGCCGAGCGCAGCCTCGGCGCCTTCGTGCGAGTGCCGCTTGAGCAGTTCCGCTGCAGTCGGCGGTGAGCCGGCGCGTGCGTCCAGCAGAGCGATGCTGACTTCGCGCCGTGAGAACGCACTGTAGAGGACTGGAAAATACCCCATCACAACCGCCAGAAAGCCCAGTCCAGTCCCCGCTTCAAGAATGGTGATTGCGCGTGTAGCAGGGCTGTGCGGCGTTACATCGCCCAGGCCCAGTGTGAATAGCGTAGTGCCGCTGACATAGATGTCGGTTACAAAGCCCGGCGGCAGCATCGGATCGTGAAATAGGCTACCAAGCGAGTACGTGATCAGAGCAAACCCCAGCAGCAGCCCGCCGGCCCACACCATCAACAGAAGTATCAGCGAAAGCGGCCCGTAGTAGCTGTATACGGATTCCCGTCTGCCTGCATGACGCACCCGCCGCGCGAGCTGAGTCCACGGCTTCCATGTGAGCAAGTAGAAAAGATTCGTAATACGGAATCGCCCCACTGCACGGCGCGGCAGAATGATCGTCTGAAACGCATCGAACAGTACGAATAACAGACAAGAGATTCCGGCAATCAAGCTGAAAATACGCATCCAGCAACCTTTCCGCGCAGCGCCTGCCTCTGCAGCGCCCGGTTCTCTGTATCCTATCCGAAGTAAACACGGGGCGGCAGAGGATGCAGGAACTAGGCAAAACGCTATTGGAGATAGGACTGGCGCTCGTGCTAGTCGGAATCGTGATGCTCCTGGCGGGCCGATTTGGCCTGCTACTCGGCCGGCTGCCGGGCGACTTTGCCTGGCGCGGAAAAACGTTTGCGGTTTTTCTTCCGCTCGGCACTTCTCTGTTCCTGAGTGTCGTTCTCTCCGTGCTCGCCTATCTCTTTATGCGCTTCCGGCGCTGAGGCATTGCAGCGGCCGCCAAGTTGCACGCTCTATAATCCAAACACAGCGGGAGGCGCGAGAAGCAATATGCCGGAGAGGCGGGTGGATGATCAGGAAGACTCCCGCGCTGCACTTGAGGAAGCGAAGCTAATCCTGCGTGAGTACCTGGCCCGCCTCGGACTCAAACATAGTACTCAGCGCGACACTATTCTGAATATCTTCATGGGTATGCGCGAGCACCTTTCTACCGAAGAATTGTACGGACTGGTGAAGAAGCAAGATCCCGCCATCGGCTATACCACCGTCTATCGCGCGCTCAAGCTCTTCGCGCAATGCGGATTGGCCTCTGAGGTTGAGTTCCACGACGGTGTCGCGCGTTACGAGCACGGTCTGAATCGCCGCACGCATCACCATATGGTGTGCACCCAGTGCGGCGAATCAATCGAGTTCTTCGCCCCGGAAATCGACGAGATCGAGCAGCGCATCGGTCGCGATTTTCACTTCGCGACCATACGCCACAGCTTCCAAATCTACGGCACGTGTGAAGCCTGCCGCACAAAAAGCACAGTTCGCTATCCGTTGAAGCCCAGGCAGACTAGAACGTGAACTTAGCCGCCAACTGCAATTCGCGTTGAGCGTTCGCGGTCACGATCTTTCCAAAATTGGAGCTGCCCGGGTTGCCGTTCACCGCGTTAGGTCCAAAAAACTGCGCATGGTTAAAGACATTGAAGGATTCAACCCGTACCGTCAGAGTGCGGGCTTCCCTGATCGTCATCTTCTTTTCAAGCGACATATCGAAGTTCTCCATGCCTGGTCCGTAGAAGAACCGCCGCCGCGCGTTGCCCTCCGCGCCCTCATCAGGAATTGTAATCAGCGCTGTGTTGAACGCCGTGCATCCCTTCCTTGGATTGAGGTTCACTTGCAGGTTGCCCGCGGCCACATTCGGTGTGTCTACGCCGTTGTTGTTAATGCCATTCGGCATCGAACCAACGAGGGACGTGTCGTCGTTATTGAATAGCGTCACCGGCATACCCGTGCTGAAGCGTGTGACGCCTGAGATAACCCAGTTTCCCGTCCATGCATTCTTCCGCCGCGCAAGTTCAGCTAAAGGCAACGTGACGCTGTAGCCAATACGAGGTTGTGCCGCACATCGAACGCAGAGATCGCGCGGCTCCACGCTGGGTTAAGAGGGTTCACCTCTTTGGCGAGGCTGGACGAGTTATCAATTGACTTGCTGAACGTGTAGGCCGCCAACAGCTCGGCATTGCGGCTCTGGCGCTTGAGCGTAATTTCCAGTGCGTCGTAGTTGCTTCCGCCGATTGTCTTTTGATACGTGATGCCATCGAAGAGGGGACCGAACGGTCCGCGCACCTGCACGGTTGTGCCATCCACCTTGGTGAACACGCGCCCTCGCTGAAGGGACCGCACGTGCTCGTGCCCGCTTGTACCTCGCTAGCATCGTTCACACTGAGGCACTTGGTAGGATCACCCGGGTTCGCCGGAATGAGCGCCAGCAGGTGGTGGCTCTGCGCGCCCACATATCAGAGGTTCAGCACTGTGCCTGGGTGAAGCTCGCGCTCCAGTGAGAATGTGTAGCTCTCCATGTAAGGCGTAGTGTTGCGATAGTAGAAGGACGGGTCGCCGGTGATCGGCTCGTACTTCGTCCATTCGACGGTTGTGTTCGGGTGGCTTGGCGACGCGCCGAAAGCCGGAATGGGAGAAGGCAAGGGCTGGCCATTCGTCTTGCCCGTGCTCGCTCCCAGAAACGGCTCGTCGAACAGCGGCTCGCCCACCGTGCTGTCGTAGTCATATCCGTAAGGAGCGCACGCGCTCATGATGCCCGCAAACAGTCCCTCAAATGCCGTGTAGAACATCCCGAATCCAGCGTGGACGCTGCTTTTGCCCCGGGGCACCAAACATGCGCTCCAGCCAGTGATCGTTGAAGTTCGGCGACCACGCAGCACCCACACGAGGCGAATAGTTGGTCCACTTGGTCGGCGTCAACGAAGAGACTACACCCTTGTCGCCGGGGAAAACGATTCCCTCTTGCGCACCAGGATAGACCGCTGACTGTTCGCCCAGCACAAAGGTTTGCAGCTGGTTGTACTTCTCACTCCACGGCGGCAACATGTCCCAGCGCACGCCGTAGTTCAGCGTTAGGTTGGGCCGAACCCGCCAACTGTCCTGCGCATACAGTCCCGCATATTTGTTGCGAATATAGAAGCCGCTCGCATCGCCCTGCTCGTAAGTGCTGGCCACGCCGATCAGGTAGTCGGCAAAGTCGAGCCCCGTCTCCGTGCCATGGAAGACGAATGAGCGGTTGTTGATCGAGTTTGAATTAATGTCCAACTGGTCCAGTGAACGTTCGCGCCAACCTTCAGCGTGTGTTTGCCGAGCACCTTCGACAGACCTTCGGACATCTGATACGTGTTGTTTACCTGGCGTTCGCCGGTTGTGTCCACACCGAAAGTGAAGTCGTTGAGCGCAATACTTTCTATTCCTTCAATGCTTGGATTTAGCGCCACGATCCCCAGCGTGTTCTCGCCCGTCACAAACCCCTGCGAAGCCAGTGTCGGTCCCACTCCGCCCACAGGCTGCCCGATGCGGTGCGAATCACGCAGAATACTGTAGTGCAGTTCGTTCACAAGCGTTGTTCCCGAGGGCAGAGTCCAGCCCAGATTCATTAGCTGCGCTCGCCCACGCGAAACAGCATTGAAGCCCTGAACACTCGCGCCGCCTTGCCCGGTTGGGTAGGGATTGTCCAGATCGTATCCGTCTCGGAAGTAGTAGGCCGAGAAGTTACCCAATTGCGTCATCCAGACCAGACGCAGCGCAGCCTTGTTGTCGCCCAGTGTCTCGTTCTCACTTGAGTCGGAGAAGGTCTCCGTTCCAACGTTCGGTTGGGGAATGTATTGAAGCAGCGCCTTTGCCGGAGCCGACTACGTCGCCTGCGGAATCGTGGCATTTGGAAATACGCATGCATCCGAACCCGTCGAGGCGCAGCCGCTTTTGTAGTAGGCTTCGCCGGTGTTCACTGTGTACCCCAGCCGATCGGTCAGCAGACTGGCAAGGTAATTGCCACTCACCGTACCAGTCAGCGTGCTAGCTAAGCGTGGGAGGCCCCCCGGCTCTGCCGGGGGATACTTACTTTATTTCGTCCCCGCCCTCCTAGAACTACGGGAGCTTATGCGCGTCATAGTTGAGTGGGCAGTTGGTGCAGTTTGCAACCCGTCCGCAGTGCGCTTTTCCTACGGCCACCGTCAGAGCATGGAACTCGTTGTACTGCTGAGGTCGGCTGGAGGCGGGATCCTCGCCAAAGGCATTCGTGGTCAGCTCCACGAGCGCGGCGTAGCCGAGCCGATCACGCCGGGGCGCAGGGTCCAGCAAACCATGCCGCTCGGCGATCCGCCGCAGGTACTCGTCCGCTACCGGTATCGCGTGTCCAAGGCCGTAGAGTAGAATGGCGTCAGCCGTCTCAGGGCCAACACCCCACAGGGCCAGCAGCTTCAGCCGGAGTGCCTCCGTCGGAGTTGCTGCCATCGCCTCCAGTGAGCCGCCAAACTCCGTATCCAGCAGCGCCAAAAACGCCTTCAGCGCGGGAGCCTTGCGCGACGCAAACCCGGTGGGCCTGATCAGTTCCTGCAGTCTGCGCAAGGGCACGGCACGGAGCCCTTCTATTCCAAGCACCTCTGCCTCATGCAGTTGCGCCAATGAGCGCTCCACACTGCGCCACGCAGTGTTCTGCGTAAGGTACGCGCCCACAATCACTTCAAATGGTGTCTTTGCCGGCCACCAGTTTTGAGGCCCATAAGCTGTCAGCAACTGGTCGTGCATCTGCCGCAGGCGCCGAGCGGCGCCGCGGGTCAGCTGCGGCTTCATCCCCGCCGCTCCTCGCCCGGCGGCGTCTTCAGCAGAATCTTCCACTCCGCCACGCGCGCCTTCGCCGCCGCTGCCTCCGCCTCCGGAATATGCCCAGCCGTCTGCAGCGAAATCGACAGCGCCGTGTGGGCAAGCGGATCGAGCGGAGTAAGCGCGGTCAGCGCCAAAGCCGCACCCACTGACTGCTCCAACCGTCCGGCATCGCGCAGCGCACGCACCAGCCCATGGTGTGCCTCGTAGTTGGTTTCGTCGGCGGCAAGCGCTGCGCGAAATGCCTCGGCAGCCTCAGCAGGGGAGTCGGCAGCCAGCAGGTCGAGGCCCTTGTGCAGCAACCTCTCGGAATCGGATTTGTACGAATCGTTCACGGCTGTCTTTAGGATAAAGGCTGAGACGCGGCCCTGCCTGGCACGCGCACCCGGAGGGACAAATTGAAGAGCTATACCGAGTACCTTGTCTTTGAAACGAAGAAGCGCCGCGAGATGGTTCACATCACAGACAGGATCGAGCAAATCGTCATCCGCAGCGGTGTCAAGGACGGTCTCTGCTTTGTCTCCCCTATGCATATCACCGCCGCCGTCTATGTGAATGATCACGAGAGCGGCCTCATCGAGGACATCGGCAAGTGGCTTGAGGAACTGGCTCCCGCGCGGCCGGACTACAAGCATCACCAAACTGGCGAAGACAATGGCGATGCACACCTGAAGTCGCTGCTCCTGCACCACGAGACCACGCTGCCTGTAACCAACGGCCGTCTCGACCTCGGCACCTGGCAACGGGTCTTCTATGCGGAGTTCGACGGCCAGCGCCGCAAACGCGTCATCGTCAAAGTCCTCGGCATCGAGTAGCGCAGCCAGTGCTCCTATCTGCGCACTCCGCAGCGCTCTCAACTCTTCGGATCACCGGTCTGTGATTCTCGCCCATGCGCCGCCTTGTTTTGTGCCTGCATCCTCCACTGTCGCACTTTCGGCAGCGCTCCAAGGACGATGCGTGTGCGCGGCAGGATAACCAGATCAACTCGACGATTCGTTGCGCGCCCCTCGGCCGTATCATTTCCTGCCAGCGGATGAAATTCCGCATAGCCTGCCGCTGAAAGTCGGTCCGGTGGAATCGAGCGCAATTCCAGAAGGATCCGCGCAACGTGGGTGGCTCGCGCCGACGAAAGTTCCCAGTTGGAGTCGAACTCCTCATTATGAATCGGAACGTTGTCTGTATGTCCTTCCACCCGTACATCGTAGGGCATCGTGTTCAATGAAGCGGAGATCTTCTTCAGTGTTGACGTTGCCTCCGGGTGCGGCGTCGCGGAACCGCTGTCGAAGAAGCCTGCTTCGCGTAGACTGATCACCAGCCCGTCGCGCCCCATGTGGATAGTCACACTGTGTTCAGCGATCTGCTTCGCCAGCGATTGCTGCAGCTCTTTGCGAATATGATCCAGGTCTTCTTTCACCTTGCCTGGTGTCAGCACGCTTTCGCCCGCGATCGTCGCCGGAGGAGTTGAAGGCAACCCCGTAGCCGTGTATGCATTCTGCTCGGGTGGCGTCTCCTTCGTCGCGTCGGACAGCACACCGAACGAGCGGAATGCAGTGTCGATCGCCTCTGACACCTGTGTCTGCTTCCGCTCGTCAGCCTTGGCAAAGGCATACAGCACCACGAAGAACGCGAACAGCAGGGTAATAAAATCCGCGTAGGAAACAAGCCAACGCTCGTGGTTTACCCGTCCCTTGCGCTCTCGCATATTCATGCCACACGCTCTCGATCGCGCTTGGGATTGGACTCAATCGGAGCGGCATCCTTCAGGAAGCCGGCCAGCTTCACCTGCAGTATGCGCGGGTTCATTCCTTCGAGAATTGAGATCACTCCTTCCAGCATCATTTCGCGGCGCTGGTGATCTTCCCGCAATTGCATCCGCATCTTGCCCGCAAAGGGCAGAAAGAACAGGTTGGCCGCGCCCACACCATAGATGGTGGCCACAAATGCCACTGCAATGCCTCGCCCTACTTCCTGGATATTATCCAGGTGTTGCATCACCTGGATAAGTCCCAGTACCGCACCCAGAATCCCGATCGTAGGCGAAAAGCCACCGGCAGCCTCGAATACTGCAGGAAGCTGGTCGTCGTGCTCGCTGATCGCTTCAAGATTCACGTGCATGATCTTGCGCAGATCAGTTGGTTCGGTGCCATCCACGGCCAGCGTCACGGCCTGACGAAGAAACGGATCGTTGATGGTATTTAGATCTGCATCCAGCGACACCACACCCTGACGGCGCGCTTTGTTGGCAAAGTCCACCAGGAGACTGATAAGCTTGTCATTCTCCTTGCGCGGCGCGGCAAACACGTGCACCAGTTTCCGAAACGCCGCACCTACAGTGGTAAGAGGGTACTGCACAAGCACTGCGCCCATGGTGCCGCCAAAAACGATGAGCGCAGCCGTGGGTTGCAGAATCTGTCCAAGGTTGCCACCCTCAATCAGCAGGCCTGCCATAATTCCGGCAATTGCAAGAATTACTCCACCCACGCTCGCTTTGTCCATCTATCTATGCTCCTCGCTCAAGATTGCCTGCGGATAACAGAAGAGAACCTCAATGATCGCGGCAAAAGGAATCCTGCGCGGCCCGAGTCGCTTGCTCTGTGCGTTCGCCGGACTCGAGGCTCGCACAAAGCTCGATTGTTCCGGCTGCGTTACGGCCCGGCATCTCCTCGGCCGCAGCCGCAAGCAGCTTTGCTCGATAGTTCTGCACGCGCAGCGTCAGTTGCTTCAGCTCTTCGCGAACAATCAGTTTTTCGCCGTTGATCAGCGTGATCATCGTGTCCGGAGAGGCTTCGCACGTCTTGATCAAATCGCTGTCCTGACCTGCCCCCCAAAATC
>DCFV01000174.1 GCA_002314435.1 Acidobacteriaceae bacterium UBA1795
CACAATCCAAAGTAACTGGACCAGAACGCATACCTTGCGCATAGTATGGGAAGCATCACAGACACGTCGTAGCAGGCAGGCATAGTAACTCTGTTCGTGACGCGTGTCGTCCGGCCTCGGCTGTGGAATTGGTTTCATCCGCTGTCTGCGGCTCATGAAATCGCTCCCCTGCACTTGCGCCGGGGCCCTATTTATAGAGGGGTGCTAAGGACGATGCCACACGTTACTGTTGGTCTTTTTTTGCTGGAAGTTTGCATGTGTACTGGTGCTATACTTCATCGTCATTCAGCCCAAACTGTGTAGTCGACGACATCAACTTTCAACCCCTATGGAAAGCCAAGCGCCGTAGTGTTCGGTATCTATTCAAAACGTTCTCTCGGGCCCGGCGTGAAGCCATACTAGTCGCGAAAACAGGATTTCTAAATGAATCGAAGATTGTTAGTGATCCTCCTCGTAGCCCTCGTGGTCGCATCCGTGAGTTCCTACGTGATCGTACGGATGGTCGGCAAGAACATGAACGCTGCCAAGCCACTGCCATCCTCGCCGATGATCGTCGCAGCGCGTGACGTCAAGATCGGTACGATCCTGGCCGCAGCGGATGTGAAGACGGTCAACGTCACGGGTCTGACGCCGCAGGGCGTCATCACCCAGGCCAAGGACGCCATAGGCCGCGGCGTGATCTCCAACATCTACACCGGCGAGCCAGTTCTCGACAGTCGCCTGGCGCCGATGGGTTCCGGTGGCGGCCTAGCCGCGACCATTAAACAGGGCATGCGCGCCTGCGCCGTGCGCGTCGACGAAGTCGTCGGCGTGGCAGGCTTCGTTACGCCGGGCATGCGCGTGGACGTGTTGATCTCCGGCGTTCCGCCGAACTCCAACACGCAGGACACCCAAACCCGGACCCTGCTGCAGAACATCGAGGTCCTCTCGGCCGGCACCGACATCCAGAAGGATGCCGAAGGCAAGCCGCAACAGGTCCAGGTGGTCAATCTGCTGGTCACCCCTGAGCAGGCCCAGATTCTGGCCCTCGCAGCCAACCAGATGAAGATTCAGCTGGTGCTGCGCAACCCGCTTGACACCGCGATGAACCCGGTTCAGGAAACGGCCTTGGCCAACCTCTTCGGCAACCCAACGAAGCCGACCCAGGGGAAGGCAAGCACCTCGAGCCACAAACCGCGGCCCGCCGCTGCCCAGCCGTTCACGATTACGGTCATCAATGGGGACAAGCGGTCTGAGGCAAAATTTGCTTCTACTGGGGGGCAACAGTGAACGCAAGAACTAGCATATCGATCGCCACGCTCGGCGTTTTGACAGTGATTCTGGCCGCCCCGCAAGTGTCGAAGGCGCAGGCCGCTGCCGAAGCTGCACAGATGTCCGCGCCTAAAGCACAGAAGGCTCCAGAGAAAGCTCCGGCGCAGGCACCCGTACCGCCTCCGCCGACGCCCATCATGCAGCCTGTCGGTCCTTCGGTCCAGGACTCCTCCAATGATCTTTCCGTGACCGTGGGCAAGTCCGTAGTACTCGACATGGCCAAGCCCATCCGCCAGATCGTGACCGGCCTGGGCGACTACGCCGAGGCATCGGCAGTCAGCCCCACGCAGGTGCTGGTGAATGGCAGAGCTCCGGGTGAGACGACGCTCATCGTATGGGATGCCAGCGGCGCAAGGCAGTTTTTCAACGTCACAGTCCGGCCAAGCACCTACGTGGTCCACGACCAGCTTGAGTCGGTTCGTCGGCAGCTGCGCACCGAACTTCCTGGTCAGGATGTGAACGTCACCATCGATGGCGGCAACGTATTCCTGCGTGGCACCGTCGACGATCTGACATCTTCCGGCCGTGCGGTTACGATCGCCGGCACCGCTGGCAAGGTGGTCAACCTGCTGAGTGTCAAAGTGCCGGAGTCCGAACGGCAGATTCTCCTCAAGGTGCGTTTCGCCTCAGTGGACCGGAGCAAGGAGAAGCAGCTGGGCATCAACATCTTCAGCACCGGCGCCGGGAACACAATAGGCTCCATCACCACGGGCCAGTTCAACCCGCCGTCAATCACCTCAGGAACGTCAACTGTCACTCAGGACCTGAACCTGTTCGCCTTCTATCCGGGAATTGACCTCGGTGTAACGATTCAGGCTCTGGAGGCGAGGGGCCTGGTCGAGTTGCTTGCGGAGCCGAATATTCTTGCTCAGAACGGCAAACAGGCCAGCTTCCTGGCCGGCGGCGAGTACCCCTTTCCGATGGTCCAGGGCGGCACAAACAACGGCGGCGTCACTATCATGTTCAAGGAGTACGGCGTCCGCCTGAACTTCATTCCAACCATTACGCCCCGCGGTACGATTCACCTGCAGGTGGCGCCTGAAGTCAGCGCTTTGGACTTTGCAAATGCCATCACTGTTTCGGGCTACACCGAGCCGGCACTTACAGTAAGGCGCGTCAAGACCGAGATCGAGCTCGCCGACCGGCAGAGCTTCGCTATCGGCGGCTTGCTCGACAACAGAGTCAACGAGAGCTTCAACAAGATCCCGTTCCTCGGCGATATTCCTATTCTGGGCAAGTTCTTCCAGTCCATCGACAGGAAGAAGACGAATACGGAGTTGATTGTCATCGTCACTCCGGAGATCGTAGCCCCCGTGCCGGCCGGTACGGAGATTGCGCTGCCGAAGAATTCACAGGATTATCTGCCTCCCAACTCGAACACTCCTATGCACACTCCGGATGTCCCACCGGGAACCCCCGCTCCTGCTCCCATGACCATGCCGGTTGAGCAACTCATTGAGAGTATGAAGCCGGGGCAGCAGCTTACTGATCTGGGTGGCGGCATGGGATCGAGCGGCGGAGGCGGAGGCGGTGCCAGCACGAGCAGCGGACCACAGTAACAGCACGTAGCACATCAGCCCGAAAGGCCCCGCCCTACAAGAGGGTGGGGCCTTTCTTCTGCCCCTTACCAGCAGATTGCACCACGAGACAATCGAGAGACACGTTATGCACTCATTGCGCACGGCCCTGGCAAAGCTCAGGAGCCTCCTCGGTGTTCCACCACGATCACAGCCCGAACGGCGCTTCCAGATCGTCAACCTGACGCGCGGAACGGAGCTAGCGCAGTCCGTAGAGGTGGCCGACACTGCCCAGCGGCGCTCCAAAGGCCTGCTGGGACGCAGGGGCCTCGAACCCGGCACTGCGCTCTGGATTGTTCCCTGCGAGTCCGTGCATACCTTCTGGATGCAGTTCTCGCTCGACCTTGTTTATCTCGACAAGCAAAATCGAATCGTCAAGATCCGGCGCAACGTGCGGCCCTGGCGCATGTCCCTCTGCCTGCGCGCGCATTCGGTCCTGGAGTTCCCTGCTGGGGCACTGGATACAGGCCAGGATTCAGCTGGGGATCAGCTGGTCTTTTCTCCAGTTGCGGCCCCACAGCCTGACCGGAATACAGCTTCACAATGAACTTGCTCGCCCTCCTGCGCGCCCGGGTGCATACTGAAGCCACGCCCCCGATGTATAGCCTTCAGAAAAATGCACTTACACTTTTGTGTGATGTATACGAGAGAGTGTTTGAGCCCCGCATTAGTGTATACGTTCGTATACACCTTTCGTCACTTGACTCCGCGTAAGTTATTGAATTCCAATGATGAGCATAGAGCTACGGCAATTGGCACTACAAATGCAATACAGCGGGTAAGCCGGCCCGTGGCTGGAACAATCCAAACTAAGGAGAGACAAAAATGAAGGAAATGATGCTCAAGCTGTACGTCAATGCGCAGACCCTGCTGGCCAACGAAGAAGGCCAGGACCTCGTTGAATACGCCCTCGTTGTGGCGCTCATCGCGTTCGGCGCCATCGCCGGTATGTCGGCCCTGTCGACCGAACTCAACACTGCCTTCGGCACCATCAGCACCAAGGTTTCGAGCGCACTGTAAGAAGCGGCAACCTCGAGGCTCCTGTTGTCGCATCCGCAGTGGGTGCGAAGCAGAAGCTCTCGAGAGCGTAATGCTCATACCATCGTTCCTTGGCCATTAACCCTAGGAGCGGAAAAGCACAGGAACGCACTCTCGAACCGGATTTATGGTTCTTAAGGTGCTAGTTGGAAGAGTTGCCTTCATCCTGTACTCGTCTGCGTTCCCTGGTTGGTCCGGGAGGGTGCAAAGTAATCACTACGAATCACCTCCAGCGGTCGCTCGGTTCTTCTCTCCAAATTGGCGAGATCCCGATATAGGCTTTGCTGGTATAGCAACTAGTCATAGAGACTAACCTGACCGGTTGCAGGAAACAGCAGTTACGGGATGATCGCGAGAAATCGCAGCCTTAGCCTTTCCTGCTCTTTCTTTCGTCGCCTGGTCTGGTTTGTCCACCACGGGATCGAATGCCAGAACCTGTAACCCCAGGTTCTGGCAATCGATTGACCCTAAACTTAGATTGATTGCTCGTTTGGCTTTATGGCGCACTCTTTAGTGCGCCTTCACTTTTTACGGCATCATTTTCGCGGCCAACTGATTTATCAGAGTTTCCGAGAATGGCACCATCCATTTTGGGCACGTCGCTCGTGAAGCAGCTGCAGAGATGTCAACCGCGCGCTGTACACTTCCTTCAAGACTTTGCCCATGGAATCCCAACTCCGCTGGAAACATCTTCCCAGTCTTTTCGTTCTATTAGCAGCAGCGGGCGTGTCGCTTCTCTGGAGCCTCTCCCTGGCGCGCAACTCGCCGGGCGGCATGATGGGGTTCCCGGGCATTTACTACGGCACGCGCTGCCTGATGCACCACTGCGATCCGTACAACGTGCAGCAACTCACAGCCTTTTCCGCCTCCAGCGGCGCCGCCATGCAGGACATGCCGCTCCCCCGCCTCCAGGCAATGACGCTCTACGTCAACCTGCCCACCACGTCCCTGTTCGTCGCTCCGTTTGCAGCACTCCCTCTCCAAACCGCGCTGATGCTCTGGAACTGCTTGCTCATCGTGGCCTTTCTCATCGCAACGCTTCTGATGTGGCAGCTTGGCGCGGCTCGATCGCGCGGCGTCGCCCTTTTGCTTGCGTCTATTGTCCTGGCTAACTGTGAGGTGGTCTTCTCGGGCGGCAACACCGCAGGTTTCGTGGTTGCCTTATGCGTCATTGCAGTGTGGTGCTTTCTTCAGTCCCGACTTGAGGTTGTCGGCGTGCTATGCCTGGCTGCGGGATTGGCAATGAAGCCGCACGATGCCGCGCTCATCTGGCTCTATTTTCTGCTCGCGGGTGGAAGCCTGCGCAAGCGAGCACTGCAAGCCGCAGGCCTTGCCGCGACGCTGGCCGTGGTTGCAGCTATCTGGGTCTCTTTCGCCGCTCCGCACTGGCTGCCGGAGATGCGTTCCAACCTGGCTGCCATATCGGCGCCCGGCGGCATCAATGAGCCTGGCCCCTCGTCCATCGGCGTTAACAGCGCCGACATGATCATCGACCTGCAGACGGTTTTCAGCATTGTGCGCAACGAACCCGGCTTCTACAACACAGCCACATACCTAACCTGTGGCGCAGTGCTTCTGTTCTGGACTCGGGCCGTGCTGCGCGCACGCTTCACTCCCCAATCCGCTTGGTTCGCGCTTGTATCCGTCGCTTCCCTGTCGATGCTCATCACCTATCACCGTTCCTACGACGCCAAGTTGTTGCTCATCGCCATCCCGGCCTGCGCCGTACTTTGGTCTGAGCGCGGCAAGGTTGCGTGGGTCGCTTTGGCGCTTACCGGCACGTGCGTCATGATGACCGCTGACATTCCGTTAACGGTAGTCGCCTTGGCCACCGAGCATTTGCCCATGACGGCGCCGGGGGTGGGGGCCAAGCTCACTGCGATCCTGCTCGGGCGGCCCGCCCCGCTTCTGCTATTCGCCACGGCACTCTTCTATCTGTGGGTATTTGTGCGGCGCACGCGCGCAGCGGACGCACCTTAGCGCGCCGACGAGCCTGCCACAGCAGAACTCCGAGCAAAAAGCACGCAGGCTTGCGTGTTCTCGCCTTCTCTGCTCAAAACCATCCATCCGGGGGTCCGCTCGAGCAGATACGCGAGCGCCTCGTCTTTCTTCACCAGTACGTGATCGATGCGGTACTGGTCCAGCAGTCGCAGGGACTCGTGCAGCTTCATCAGGTCAAGAAAGTCCTTCATCACACCGTGATGCTCGAAGGTGTCAAAGCGCGAGTCGATGAAGGTTGGCTTGCCGTAAAAATCCATGAGCCCGCCAAAGTTATCCTCGTTCATGGTGCGCCACGACGGCTGCAGCGAGACGATGGTCCGAAGAGGCAACTCCTTGGCAACGGCCTGCTGCAGCTTGCCCTGCACGGGCACAAAGTGCGCCACAACCACCAGGGCACCTGCCGCGATCAGCCCATTCAGAAATGGGATCGTCTTTTGTACTGGTGGTGGCAGGAAGATGCTGAATGTCAGGTCCGACGCGATCATTGGCAGCGTAAGCACTGCAGCCAGAAACGTGAAGCGTGTATGAGCAAACGCGGCATACCAGGCAAAGAAGAACAGCGCCAGATCAAAGAGCTTCCATTTGCGTGCGCCCACTGCGTGGGCAGCCAGCATCAGGACAATTGCGAATACCGATGCCTTCCCCACGAACCAGCCCAGGTTCAGCGGCTGCCATTCCTGCACATTGCTGATGTTCAGCGTCTGGCCAAAGGCCATATCGAAAGGATTCCACAGAAGCCGCCATCCGTAGGGATTGATGAACAGCAGCACAACGCTTACCGCTAACACCAGAAGCAGCCGCTTGCGTTGGGCAGCAGAAAACGCATCCTGCAGGAAGATGCCGAGGTCAATGCGAAACCATCCGCACGCGATGTAAAGCGCGAGAATTGCCAACCCTATCAACCAGCTTCCGTGCAGGTTGATCCAGATGCAGAACAGCGGGGGCAGGAGCCACAACATCCGTTCCCTGCCTCGCTGCGCACGCTCGAGAATCGCCATCTCCACGCTGAGTGCGAGATAGGCGAACAGAATGGTGCGCGCGCTGCTATTCACCGTCATCAGCAGCACGCCAAGCCCAGCGATCCAGAGAGAGACCGCTGCGTTCGCCTGCCTCCAGCAGCCCCGCCAGTAGATCAGCAACACATTGCCGAAAATCCCGATAGCCGAGGCAACGTACACACCCACCAGAGCGAGATGCTTGTAGCTGAGCCAGAAGAACAAGCCCGAAAGCCACTCCGGATCGATCCAGCTTTGCCCCGCGACCGTGAACGAATACGGCTCGACGCGAATGAAGTGATGCGTCTGGTCAACGATGCGCCCGCTGGCCATGTGCCACCAGAGGTCCGGATCGTTAAAAAGCCCGTCGCCTGTGCGCAGGTCCGAGAAGATTGTCGCAACCACAAGCAGAAGCGCCATGTCCATCAGGTGCCTGCTGAAGAGGCGCTGTAGCAGCGAGTTGAATGTACGCACAGGTGTCTCAGCGGTGTCCTGCCCGGAGTGTTGGGGATGCATAGATTCACAGTAATTGACCTGCAAACAGCCCGGCAAGACAATCCCGTGCCGTCAGAAAGGGCCTGAATTCAGCTCGTCAACGGGCCCGCTTCGGCGCTCGAATGCAGAAGGCGTCATGCTCCGGTGCCCCTGATAGACTCGGTAGCGTGCCCGATCAAGCCAAGCCGCCAGTCTTTCTCCTCGACACCATGTCGTTCATCTTCCGTGCCTACCATGCCATGCAGCGCAGCCGACCTATGTCCACGCGCTCCGGCCTGCCCACGGCGGCCATCTATGTGTTCGTAAACATGATCAAAAAGCTGCGGCAGGACTTCTCGCCACACTATTTTGCGGCCGTCTTCGACGTGAGCGGCGAAGTCTTTCGCGACGAGCGGGCGCGCGCGATCAGCACGCTACGCAAGTGGAATGCGAAGACCCAGAGCTTTGACGAGGTCAGCTACGAGGGCTACAAGGCCAACCGCGAATCGATGCCCGAGGACCTGCGGCGCCAAATTCCCTACATTCGCCGCGCACTCGAAGCGTTGCGGATTCCCGTGCTTGAAGCTGAGGGTTTCGAGGCTGACGACGTGATTGGCACACTGGCACGCGAAGCCTCCGAGAAAGGGCACGAGGTCTTCATCGTCTCCGGCGACAAGGACATGATGCAGCTGGTCACGCCGCAGGTGAAGATCCTCAACCCGCAGAAGGACAACCTGATTCTCGATCCTGCAAAGGTGACCGAAGTTCTGGGAGTGCCTCCGGAAAAGGTCGTTGATGTGATGGCGCTGCGCGGAGATGCCGTCGACAACATTCCGGGCGCGCCCGGTATCGGCGACAAGGGTAGCGTGGATTTGATCGTCGAGTTCGGCAGCGTGCAGGCCGTGCTTGACCATGCCGCCGAGGTCAAGCGTAAGAGCTATCGCGAGTCGTTGGAACAAAACCGCGACACCGTACTGCTTTCCAAGGAACTGGTCACTATCGACTGCCATGTGCCTGTCGAACTGGATCTGACTGCGATGAAAACCGAGGATGCGGACCTGGAGGCCTGCCGCGAGCTGTTTACCGAACTCGAATTCACCTCGATGCTGCGCGAGCTTGCTCCGTCCGCCGCTGCTGCGCCCCTCGAACTGATCGACGAGCCCACTGCCAACCAAATAGCAGCGTTCTTCACGCTGGCGCGCAAGCAGGGCTTTGCGTTCGCGCTCGATGCGGCTCCGCCGATCGAACACGCGCCCGAAGACGACGTGCCGCAGACACTCTCGCTCCTCGATGCCGTTGAAGCGGCCGAGAAGAAGGAGCAATTCAGTATTGGCGTGTGCGCGGAACCGGGCACTGCGCTGCTTCTTCCTCTCTCGCCGGAATTACGAGCGTTGCTCGCAGACGCGGCTGTGCCCAAGCGCGTCCACGACTGGAAGCTCGCGCTGCACATACTCGACGAGCAGGGTGTGGAGTTGCGCGGCACCGTGGACGACACCATGTTGCTCTCCTACGCGTTGAACCCTACACACAGTTCACAGACGGTAGCGGATGTGGCAGCACGCCATGGCCAGCCGTCGCCTTCCTCTCTGGCAGCCGCCGCTGCCGCCGTGTATGCGCTGGTTCCCCTGCTTCGCGCCGAGGCGGAAAAGAACGGAGTGGCGCGCGTCTACAGCGAGATCGATCTGCCCCTTGCTCCTGTGCTCTTCCGCATGGAGCGTGCCGGCGTGCGCATTGACACTGCCGTGCTCGGCGGGCTCTCAAAGCGCTTTGCTATCGAGATTGAACGGCTCAGTGAGCGCATCTTCGCACTCGCCGGCCGACGCTTCAATATCAACTCGCCCAAGCAACTCGGCGAAGTGCTATTTAACGAGTTGAAGCTGCCAGCACCTGCTGCCCGTGGCAAGAGCAAGTCTATATCCACCGCGCAGGACGTGCTCGAGCAACTCGCGGAAACTCACGAGGCCCCGCGCCTGGTGCTCGAGTTTCGCCACCTGACCAAGCTTAAATCGAACTACGTTGATGCCCTGCCCATGCTGGCCGATGTCGATGAGCGCGTCCACACTACATTTCAATCAGCGGCTACGACCACCGGCCGTCTCTCGTCTGTCAATCCCAATCTGCAGAACATTCCTGTGCGCACTGAGCTCGGCCGCGAAATTCGTGCAGCCTTTATTGCCGCGCCCGGCACCGAGTTGCTCTCCGCCGACTACTCGCAGATCGAGCTGCGTCTGCTGGCGCACTTCAGCGAAGACTCGCTGCTGCTGCGTGCCTATGCCAACGGCGAGGATATTCATACGCTCACCGCCAGCGAGGTCTTCGGTGTGCCTGCCGACGCCATGGACAAGGAGACGCGCAACCGCGCCAAGGCCGTGAACTTCGGCATCGTCTACGGCATCTCGGCCTTCGGTCTCGCGGCGCAGTTGGACATTCCTCAGGCCGAGGCGCGTGCCTACATCGACCGCTACTTCGCGCGCTACGAGGGTGTAAAGGCGTTCATTGATAAGACGCTTGAGACGGCGCGCCAAGAAGGCAGCGTGCGCACGCTCTTCGGTCGCATGCGGCCTATTCCTGATATCGAGAGCCGCAACCCCAATCAGCGTGGCTTCGCCGAGCGTACAGCCGTTAATACACCGCTGCAGGGCACGGCCGCAGACCTTATCAAGCTGGCCATGATCTCACTTGACCGCAAACTCGCCGAACGCGGACTGAAGACGCGCATGGTACTGCAGGTGCACGACGAACTGCTGTTCGAGGTGCCCGCCGGCGAGAAAGCTGAAGTGGAAACACTGGTCCGTGCGGAAATGGAAGGGGTCGTCCAGTTGCGGATCCCGCTGGTCGCCGACCTCGCCTTCGGCCCAAACTGGCGCGACCTTTAAGCCGTAGTACCACAGAGGTAATCAGGCGCATGAACGCGGAGTCTTGCGCATTGCATTGGGGATGTTAGCATGTCCCCAATGTCCACCAATGACGCAATTGAGCCATGTCTGACGGCTGTGATGCCCGTCTATAACGAAGCGGCCACGATTGCGGGTATTGTGCGCCTGGTACTTGCGCAGCGGCCTGTGCAGGAATTGGTGATCGTGGACGACTGTTCGAGCGACGGCACTTGGAACCATCTGATCGAACTCGCGCATGAGGATCAACGCATCAAACTGCTGCGGCACGAAGTGAACCAAGGTAAGGGAGCCGCCCTGCGCACGGGCATCGCGCATGCAACGTCCGACACGGTCATCATTCAGGATGCGGACCTCGAATACGATCCTACTGAGTACCACTTACTGCTGACGCCCATCCTCGCTGGCAAAGCCGATGTGGTGTATGGCTCACGCTTTATGGGTGGCGTCGGCGCGCACCGCGTGCTTTATTACTGGCACTCGGTAGGCAACCGCTTCCTCACCACAATCTCTAACATGGCTACTGACCTGAACCTCACCGATATGGAGACTGGCTATAAAGCCTTCCGTCGCGAGGTAATCCAGAGTATTCGCATCGAAGAAGCGCGGTTTGGCTTTGAACCGGAGATCACCGCAAAGATCGCGAAAGCGAAGGTCCGTGTCTATGAGGTCGGTATTTCTTACAATGGACGCACCTATGCTGAGGGCAAGAAGATAGGCTGGCGTGACGGCGTCCAGGCCCTTTGGTGCATTCTGAAATATAACTACCTGTAATAGAACCGCACAACGGATGCGAGCTTCGCATTCATTCGACGGGTGGTTCGTTCCGAGGTGCTTGTTGGACTGACCTGCCCCCATTCTCCGCAC
>DCFV01000026.1:0-854 GCA_002314435.1 Acidobacteriaceae bacterium UBA1795
GCCACCGCAAACACACCCAAGACTCCGCCGATGACCATCAGCGAAACCGTGACCGGCACGTCGATCCAAGGCGCGGCCAGCATCTTGAGCGCAACAAAGCCCAGCAGCGCACCCAGTCCGTAATGCAGGTTGCGGAAGCGGTCGAGTAGCGAGGCCAATGCGAAGTAGAGCGAACGCAGGCCAAGGATGGCCGCGATGTTTGACGTGTAGACCACGAAGGGATTGCGGCTTACCGCCAGCACCGCTGGAATCGAATCCACAGCGAACAACAGATCCGTCATCTCGACCGCTAGAATGACCGGCAAGAGCGAGCCCTTGGCAGGATGCATGTTGCGAATCCATCCTGGAATTGCATCGTGAGTGGAACTGCCACGCACCAGCCGAAACGCCGCGTAGAGCAGGAACAAACCGAAGACCCACGTGATCCAGTCGAAGCGTTCGATGAGCGCGACGCCCGCGGCGATAAACAGACCGCGCAACACAATGGCGCCAAGCACGCCCCAAAGCAGTGCTGTGTGCTGCCGGTGCGCGGTGATGTGGAACCCTTTAAAGAGGACGAGGAAGACGAACAGATTGTCGATACTGAGCGAGGTTTCAATCGTGTATCCGGCCACGAACTCGAGCGCCGTTTGCCGCCCTTGCGCCCAGTAGATCCAAACGGCAAAAGCCACCGCAGACAGCACCAGAACAGCCGTCCACACCCACGCCGCAGTGTGCGTCTGCCTGGCGTCGCGCCGGTGCGAGGGCAGCAAAGCGTCCACGGTCAACAGCACGACAACCGCCGCATGGAATCCCAGCCACCACGTCCACGACACGCCAGCGATCATACTTTGATGCTAATTCAGGGTAGGGGG
>DCFV01000026.1:1177-6373 GCA_002314435.1 Acidobacteriaceae bacterium UBA1795
GAGGCTGCGGGCGCTTACTTTGTCCATCGTGTCCTGAGCGGTGTGGTGGTAGCTGTTGTTGGGCCCGTAGTTCAGGTCGATGAGGTCGATGGATGGCACGCCGCGCCGGACGAAGGCAAGATGGTCGTCGTCTACGGCCTCTTCCTGCTGGAAGAAGTAACGCTCGTCGCCGTATTTCCTAGCCGCCTGCCGCACCAGATCGACCAGCCACGCGGTTGAGCGGGACTCGCGCTGGATGTCTAGGTCCTTGTCGCCGATCATGTCGGTGAGAATGAACGCCTTGATCTTGCTCAGCGTTCCGTCGCGACCCCACTTCGCAGCGAGGTGGCGGCTGCCGTAGGTTGAGTCAGACTCCGACCAGTGCTGAATCGCCTCTTCGCCGTCGAAGAACACCAGCCACACGGAGTAGCCGTCGAGCTTGCGCCCACCTGGGGTTGCCGCGCGTAATTGGTCGGCGATCCCCAGCAACAGCCCAGTCGTTGCCGCGCCGTCGTTGGCTCCCACGAAGTTGATGTTGCGGAGCCAGTAGTTAGTTTCGTAGTGCGAGGCCAGCACAATGGCGCCGTCCTTTTTCCCAGGGAAGCGCACGATGAAGTTGCGCATAGCCAGCGGTCCGATTGGCGTGTCGGCTGTGAAGGTGTCTTCTTCAACCTTGTCGTGGACAAAGCGCGCGCGCAAAAAGGCCTCAGCCTTCAGGTGTCCGGCGCTGGTGGGCCAGCGCGGCCCGATGGCCGCAAAGTCGCGCGCATACTCATAGGCGCGTCCGCCGTTAAAGCGCTGCTGCGCCTGCGCGGCGAATGCGGCAAGAAAGATTGTCCCTGCCGCAGCACATTTCCAAAGCGAAAACCTCACGAAGAGACTTCTTTCGCCTTGCGCCGCGAGGGGTGGAAGTACCACGAGACGCCGATGCCGATCAGATACAGGCACAGCATTGGGATGGCGTAGATGCACATCGTCCACGGGTCGGGGCTGGGCGTGATGATGGCCGCCACTAGAAACACCGCGAGTATTGCGTAGCGGATGTTCTTCCACAAAAATCTTGGGCTGACAATGCCGAAGATGGAGAGGAAGAAGATGAGAATCGGCATCTCAAAGCTGATGCCGAGGCCGAGGATGATGGAGAGAAAGAAGCCGGTGTACTCCTCGATCGTCACCATCGGGTTGAAGCTCTTGCCGAAGTCCACGATGAGAATTTTGAGCGCGCCCGGCAACACGTAGAAGTAGCCGAACGACGCACCAAGCAGGAACAAACCCACCGTGGCCACCATGAACGGCACCACGAACCGACGTTCCTTTTGATAGAGCCCCGGCGCAATAAACAGCCACACCTGATAAAGGATGAAAGGCGACGCCAGAATCGCACCGCCAATGAGCGACACCTGCAGATACAGGTTCAGCGGGTCCATGGGGTGCGTGTAGTTGAGCTTGATGTGGAGAGTGTCCAACGGTCGTTCGACCAGGCCATACAGTCTCTCGTGAAAAATGTACGCCACGACGAAGCCCAGGGCGAGATACATGGCCGAGTGCACGATTCTGCGGCGCAACTCGTCCAAATGTTCCATCAGGCTCATGCCCGGCAGCTCTACACGCTCCGACACCGCCTGCCGTGCCTTTCCAATCGCATCCGCCGGGTCAGCCATTCTGGTTTACCGCCTCCGTTGCGGCGGCGCTCGCGCTGGTTGTCTCCGCGGCGGGCTCACTGGTTTTAGCTGCGACGGTTTCGCCGGTTGAAGGCGGCTGAATTCGCGGCGTGTCGTCGGTCGTGGTCACGGCCAGCGTTTCCGCTGGCGTTTCAAGCAGCGGCGGATAGACCTCTTCGCCCGGATAGGGCGAGGCAACACCCTGCACTGCTTCGGGCGCGGCCTCCAGCGCAGGCTGGCTCGCTGCCACCTGTTGACGCTGGGCCTCTTCCTTCTTGCGCCGCTCGGCCTCTTCGGCCAGCCGCAGTTCCTCTTCCATCTGGAACTTGAAGTCGTTTGAAGCCTTGCGGAACTCGTACATCAGCTTGCCGATCTGCTTGCCGATCTGCGGCAGCCGCCGCGGTCCAAAGACCACCAGCGCCAGCACCATCAAGATCAGCGAGTCCGCCATCCCCAGGCTGCTCAGCTCAATTTGCGGCGTGATTCCCATGAAGGATCATGATACCCGCCCGCGCAGCGTGCTCACAAACCCCGCCCCCCCCCTCTACCAGCTGTAGCCTCCGGAAGCCGGCGGCCAAACGCCCAGCATCTGCCGGAGAAGAACCATTCGGCCCAGGTGATAGGCGTTGTGCGCGCCGAGGTTTTCCAGCTGCTCGCGCACTGTCATTTGCCGCATCGGCTCGCCAGGTCGCGACGGGCACCGCACTCTGGTCTCGATCCGCGCTGTGTCGCCGGCGGCCTTTGCCGCCTGGCCCAGACCGCGTAGAAACCGCGCCCGCAGCGCCGCCCAATCCTCACGCTCCATATCCAGCACTGTGGGAAATCCGTCTGCCGGGCTGGCCGGAAATGGCGTCTCCACTCCCGAAATCCAGTCAAGCGACACCTGCTGCCAGAAGACCACGTGCCACAGTTCCTGATACAGGGAGTGCGGTACCCCTGTCGGCTTTTGGTGCACCAGTTCGTCGGAAAGGCCTTCAACAATATGCACTGGCGGCGCGGCCGCACCTGCACCGATGAGCACCTGCTGCAGTTCGGTCATTGTTCGTTCCATTTCCCTGCCCCCCTTCTCGCTTGCCCAAGCCTCGCACAACCACCTCGAGCTGCATTTTGTTAAAATTTGAGGCATGCGGATGCACTCCTCTCGCCTGCCGGCCCGAACCCGGAGGCCTGCGGACGCATCCAATAGATGGACTGCAACAACCCCGTGGGTGGTTTTAGCACCTACTGCAGTCACGAGCCGCCCGGCGGCTCTGGCTTTCAACATCCCCGTCCGGAACAACGCGCAAAGCGAACCGGACTGAAGGCGGAAGACTGTGGACTCTGTCCTCGACGTGCACGCCGCGGCCTCGCTGGCCGACGACTCGACCTGCAGCCTGGAAAACTACCTCGCGCTGCCCGACCACTCAATGGATGCCCGCATCGCTGCAGCCCGGGCAAAGCTGGGCACCTCGACGATCCTGCTCGGCCATCATTATCAGCGCGACGAGGTGATTCGCTTCTCTGACTTTACGGGCGACAGCTACAAGCTCTCCAAGGCAGCCGCGGAAACCGACGCTCGCTACATGATCTTTTGCGGCGTTCACTTTATGGCCGAGAGCGCCGACATCCTTGGCCGCGGAGACCAGCAGGTGATTTTGCCTGATTTGAACGCCGGCTGCTCCATGGCCGACATGGCTGAGATTTCTCAAGTGGTTGATTGCTGGGAGACACTCGAACGGCTCGATCTGGCTGCGGAAACGATTCCGATCACCTACATGAACTCGACTGCCGCAATCAAGGCCTTCTGCGGCGAACGCGGTGGGCTGGTCTGCACGTCGTCTAACGCAGGCGCGGCCTTCCGCTGGGGCTTTGAGCGAGGCAAGCGCATCCTCTTCCTGCCCGACCAGCATTTAGGCCGCAACACGGGCTATGCCATACAGATTCCGCTGGATGAGATGGCGGTGTGGGATCCGTGGGCCCTACAGGGTGGACAGAAAAAGGACCGCCTCGCTGCCAGCCGCGTTCTGCTGTGGAAGGGCCACTGCTCTGTCCACCAACGCTTTCTGCCAAGCCATGTCGACCAGGTTCGTGCCAAGTATCCCGGCATTCGCGTGATTGTGCACCCGGAATGCCGCTGGGAGGTCTGCCAGAAGGCCGACGACCTGGGCTCTACGGAGCGGCTGATCGCACTGGTGGAAGAAGCGCCGGCCGGGATCACTTTCGCCATTGGCACCGAGATCCACCTCGTCAACCGGCTGGCCAAGCGGTTTGCACCCGAGGGCAAGCGCATTATCACCCTCGACGACACCGGTTGCCTGTGCACCACCATGTACCGCATCAGTCCACACCACTTGGCTTGGGCGCTCGAAAACCTAGTTGAAGGCCGCGTGGTCAACCGCATCCAGGTGAGCGCCGAAGTGAAGCACTGTGCCCGCGTCGCCCTGGACCGAATGCTGGAAATCCGCTGAGTGGTTTCAAGAGATTATCTCGAAAGCGGCGGCACTCCCGTTGTGCCGCTGCTGTGGTAAGGCCCTATAACCAGTTAGTAACCACATCTCCGCTCCGACGATAGGGAGTTGGACGGGAGCCGTGTCGCTTTCCACAGGCGGACCCCGCACAATGCAGGAGTCAGCACCGCAGAAGGGGTTTGGCTCATGCATTTTAGAAATTTCTATATTATTCTCAGCGCAGCAGTTACGCTCCTCTGCGCAGGCTGTTCCGGGGGTGGCTATCCTTACGTTACGGGAAGTACACCGACCTCATCGGCCAGCCAGACCATCGTTTTCTCAATGCAGCCCGCGAGCCAGACTGTTGCGCTGGGCGCTGCGGCCACCTTTACCGTGAAGGCCAACGGCGTGGGCTACTTGTCCTATCAGTGGACCCGCAACGGGACGGATATTGATGGCGCCAATAGCAGTACCTACACCACCCCGGCGCTCACAATGGACGACAACGACGCCTCCTATGCTGTTGTGGTGCATGACTACAATGGATCGGCCTCGAGCCGCTCCGCCACTCTGACCGCCAGCCCCCGCGCGCCCAAGACGGGCGACCTGCGGCTGCTGCTGTTCCAACAGGCCACTGCTGCGGGACTGGGCGACACGGCACAAGCCAGCAGTCTGCCCACCAACGAGGCGCAACTGTTTCCTGGCGCGGTTGGATCGCCACTCGAACTGGGGTCGGCGGCCGTCTGCCAGCCCGGCGTGGAGTACGGCTGCGGCTGGGAGTTTTTTGTCGAATCTCTGCCCACCACACAGAATGGCCTGACCATGCTTTACCAGGGCCGTGGATACGAGCAGTTCGACAGTGACCTGAATGCGATCAATGCCGCGAATGTCGTGATCCACTCGCTGGACCTTGAGCCGGCCAACAACGCCTACGGGATGGCCTGGGTATCCACTTTCGCGGCGGGCGGGTTCGACCTGCGGCGTGAGGTGGTTACGCCTGGCGAGATTGCTGCCACTGCGGCAGAGGACGGCGCTGAAAGTCGCGTGATTACTGCGATTTCCTTTGATGCTGCGGGACAGGCCAACCTGCTCTCCTACAGCTGGACCGGCGACAAGAGCACGGTGTTTGA
>DCFV01000026.1:6706-12569 GCA_002314435.1 Acidobacteriaceae bacterium UBA1795
GCCGGGTTCACGATCAGCGCCTTTGGAGGCAATGACGCGAATGGCTACCTGCTGGTGGGCACACGCGTAGAGGGCGACACGCTGCCCCGCACCCTGGTGATCAGCTCGGCCTGCTCGACCACAGCAAGCGTGACCGCCTCCGCCAGCCAAGGAGCTTACAGCACGCCCGTAATCCGCTATGCTGCCGCAGACGGAAGCCAGGTGCTGATCAGCGAGTACTGAGAGGAAGCGCAATAGAAGAGGGCGATGCCGCGGAGCATTGTCCCCACAAGCGCTGGCCTTTCTGATTCTCTATCACGTTCACTCAACGATCTTGAAGCTTGTCTCCTCGTTGGCCAGCGAACTGCCGCCCACCCACACGTCGTACGTGGTCGGCTCCACGATGCGGTGCAGGTCGACGCCGACAAAGCTGATCTCAGCAAAGCTCAGCGGCAGCTCGACATGCCTGGTTTCGCCGGGCACCAGTTGGACGCGCGCAAAACCTTTCAGTTCGCGGAGCGGCTGCTCCACGCTGGCAGCGGTATTGCGGATGTAGAGCTGGACGACTTCGGTTCCGGCTACACTGCCGGTGTTGGTCACGTCAACACCTACGGTCAGCAGTCTGCCGCCGCTACCCAGCGCTTCCTGCAACGGGATTTCCGCGCGGCTGACGGTGGGCTTTGCGTAGCGGAAGCGCGTGTAGCTGAGGCCCCAGCCGAAGGGATAGAGCGCGGCGTTGTCCTCGTCCATGTAACGAGACACGAACTTCTCTGGTGCGTCTTTGGGGAGGTGGCTCAGGTCACCGTGGGCCGGCCGGCCGGTGGGGAACTGCATGTAGGTAAGCGGCTCCTGGCCAACGGCGCGGGGCAGGCTGGCGGGCAACTTGCCACAGGGGTTCACATCACCGAACAGCACATCGGCCAGCGCCGGACCGGCCTCAGTGCCGGGGCTCCATGCCTCGATGATGGCCGGCACGTGCTCGGCGGCCCAGGTGAGTTCCAATGGCCGCCCAGCCAACACCACAAGGACGACCGGCTTGCCCGTAGCCACAACCGCTTCGAGTAGTTTTTGCTGGTTGCCGGTAAAGCCCAGATGGGCACGGCTTGAGGCTTCGCCCTCCATCCAGTTGGCCGGTTCGCCCAGAGCGAGGATCGCCACGTCAGTCTTTTTCGCCGTCTCTACCGCCTGAGCAATCATCTTGACGTCGTCCTCGGCAGGGCCGTTGTCCTCTGCGACGGCCGATCCGCCGAAGGCCGTGTGCTTGAGCACGTCCTCGTCGGACCCGGCGAGCAGGCCGGGGCCCGGAGCGTAGACCAGCCGGTCGCCCAGCCGCTGTTTTAACTCCGCGAGGAGCGTGATGACGTCTTTCGGGTTGCCAGTGGACCATGCGCCGAGCAACTCACGCGCATCGTCGGCCAAGGGGCCGATGAGGGCGATCTTCTTTGCCTTTGCCGAAAGAGGCAGCAGATTCCCGACGCCTTCGACCGGCTCATTCTTGAGCAGGACGAAGGTCTCGTCCGCCACCTTGCGGGCAAGTGCGCGGCGCTCGGGGGTCGCGGTATAAGCCGGGCCGGGCTGGGTGTAGGGATGCTCGAAGAGGCCCAGCGCGAACTTAACGCGAAGCACGCGGCGCACTGCCTCATCGACGAGACTCTCGGGAATCTTGCCGGCGCGCACTTGCGGCGCGATCACGGTGGAATAGAGATTGGACTCCATGTCCATGTCTGTACCGGCCACAAGTGCCTTGCGCGCCACCGTGGCACCGTCTGCCCCGATGGCGTGATTGAGCAATTCACCGACTGCGCCCCAGTCTGAAACGACAAAGCCGTTGAAGCCCCATTCCTTGCGCAGGATCTGGTTGAGTGTGAGCGGGTTGGCGGTGGCCGGCACGCCGTTGATGGTGTTGAACGAGGTCATCACGGTGGCCACGCCTGCATCCACGGCGGCTCGATAAGGTTCAAGGTAAACCTGGCGCAGGGTGATATCACTCATGTCGACAGCGTTATAGTCACGGCCGCCGATGACCGCGCCGTAGGCGGCAAAATGCTTGACGCAGGCGGCAACTGAATCCGATCGGCTCAGATCGCCCTGCTGATAGCCCTTGACCCAGGCCCGCGCCAGCGCCGAGCTCAAGTACGGGTCCTCTCCGTTGGACTCAATGATGCGGCCCCAGCGCGCATCGCGAGCAATATCGACCATGGGCGAAAAGACCCATGCGACACCGTCGGCCCGTGCTTCCGCGGCAGCGGTGCGCGCTACGGTTTCAGCCGCTTCCAGATCCCAGCTGGCGGCCACTCCCAGAGGCACAGGAAACGTGGTGTGGTCACCGTGAATGACGTCGAGGCCGAAGAGCAGCGGGATGTGGAGCCGCGATTTTTCAACGGCGATATGCTGGTAGTGGTTGGTCGGTTCAGCGCCCACCACGTTGAGCATGGAGCCGATCGCACCGCGCTCGACAAGTTCGTCGTAGGTGAGCTTTGACTCATGGGGGCCGGTGGCAAAGCCGGCGGAATACTGCGCCAGTTGCCCGAGCTTCTCCTCGAGAGTCATCTTCTTCAGCAGCGCCTCAACGCGGTCGTTCAATTCCTTTGAGGCAAGCTGCGCATTGGTCCCCTGCCGCTGCGCGCGCAAGGGAGCTGCAGCCAAGGCCGGGAACAAGACGGACAACAAGGCTAGAAAACAAGTCGCACGACTCTTTGAACCGATCATGTCCCGGTCATGATAAATTGCTGCGCCACCTGCGGTCTGCGATGCGGAGTGCGGGAGCCACAGCGACGCCAATGCTGCAGCGCTTCGCTTTCTACGGCGATTCGGGATTGGCGTACATCGAACAACCAAGATCGGTTAACCGCAACCGCCGCCGATGCTCTACTCTTGCAAGTAACACGCATGGTTGATTTCGTCGCCAAGTTTCGCAAAGCTCTTTGGCTGGCCTTGGAGCACGATGTGCTGAACACGGCCAAGGCCACCGCCTACTCCGGCATGCTGATGCTGTTTCCCGCGCTGGTGGCGGCCACCAGCCTGTTTGCATCTGTACCCGAGGGATCCACGCTGACGGGCGAAATCCGAACCACATTTATGCATTTTCTGCCCGCGGACGCATTCTCGCTATTGGCCTCGTCCATGCAGACACGCCCGTTGCACTCGGCACAGCTGGTGTTCTCGGCGTTGGCATTGTCGATCTTTGCTGGCCTGGGCATGATGCTTTCTCTGATGGAGGGCTTTCGGCGCGCTTACCGGCTGCCGCGCTCGGACTGGGAGTTCTGGCAACGGCGCGCACGCGCTCTTTTGCTGGTGCCCATCGTATGCGCACCTCTTACGCTGGCCACGCTGCTGCTGGTCTTCGGCCACGAGATTGAAACCTGGATGATCGACAACGCCGCTCACGAGCTGCGATTTGCGGTGATTCTCTTCTGGCGCCTAGTGCGCTGGGCTATCTCCATGGGGGGCAGCGTGGCCGTTCTGGGTGCGCTGTATCACTTTGGCACCAAGCGTACCGAGCACTGGAGTTGCGTGATGCGCGGTGCGGTGGCCGCCACTGTGGTCTGGTTTCCGGCCACGCTGGCCTTCGGCTGGTATGTAACGCGCGTGGCCAACTACTCCCGTTTCTACGGCTCGTTCGGGGCAGGCATCGCGACGCTGGTCTGGCTGTACATCACCTCATTCAGTGCGCTGCTGGGAGCGGAATTGAACGGCGTCTACTTCAGGGCGGATGCCCAGAGCAGAACCTCCGAACCGATTCAGGAATCGACCCTGCCTCGTCTGTGACCCGTCTCACCGACCGACATGTGTGCCCTTCGCCATACTGATCGGGAGCACTTTTCGTTCTGACTGCCCGTGTACAATAAATCGGGCTACAGCGTTCTCATTCTTGACTGTCCAACTGAATATCCACTGGAGTTACGTCCATGTCGTTTGCTGAAATTGGCCTTTCCGAATCCCCTATTCAACGCCGCGCAAAAATCGTTGCCACACTCGGCCCGGCTTCCAACACAGAACCGGCTTTCCGGGATCTGGTCCGCGCGGGCGCCGATGTTGTGCGCCTGAATTTCTCGCACGGCACCCACGAGGAAAAGGCCGCCCTGATCCAGATGATCCGCAAGGTGAGCCGCGAAGAGCACAAGCCTCTTTGCATCCTTGCTGACTTGCAGGGCCCGAAGATTCGTACTTCGAAGCTGAAGGATCGCCAGCCCGTACTGCTGAAGGCAGGCGAGCGGCTGACCATTACGCCGCGCGAAGTGCCCGGCACTGCGCAGCTGGTGGGTACCACCTTCAAGACCTTGGCTGAAAACGTGGAACAGGGCGCGCGTATTCTGCTCTCTGACGGCCTGATCGAACTGCGCGTGCATGAAGTGGTCGGCGCCGACGTCGCGTGCGAGATCATCAACGGCGGCATGCTGGGAGAAAACAAGGGCATCAACCTGCCCGGCATTCCGGTGCGCGTGCCCTCGCTGACCGAGAAGGACGCCGAGGACCTGGAGTTCGCGCTCAAGGCCGGCGTGGACGCCATCGCCGTTTCCTTTGTTCGTACTGCCGAAGATATCCGCCTGGTGCGCAATCGCGTGTCGGCGCTGGGCAGCGAGACGTGGATCATTGCGAAGCTCGAAAAGCCGCAGGCTATTGAGCATCTGGACAGCATTCTGCAGGCGGCCGACGGCATCATGGTGGCGCGCGGCGACCTGGGCGTGGAGGTTCCGCCGGAGAAGGTGCCTGCCATCCAGAAGCACATCATTCGGCGCGCGGCAGAGTACTTCAAGCCGGTGATCACGGCCACGCAGATGCTGGAGTCGATGATCGAGAACCCGCGCCCCACGCGTGCAGAGGTTTCTGACGTTGCCAATGCGGTGTATGACGGCACCGACGCCGTGATGCTCTCAGGCGAGTCGGCGGTGGGAAAGTATCCGGTGGAGGCCGTCTCCATGATGGCGCGCATCGTGAGCGAAGCCGAGCGGCACATCAAGGAAGACCGTGCCAGCTACGGCGCTACCCACGTTCGCCAGAGCCACCTGTCGATTGCGGAAACGATTTGCGAAGCGACGGCACACGCGGCAGACGACCTGGACCTGCGTGGCATCGCGCTGTTCACAGAGTCCGGCGCCACGGCGCGGCAACTCTCGAAGTACCACCCGGGCGCACCGATCTTCGCACTGAGCCCGATCGACGTGACCATCAATCGCCTGAACCTGCTGTGGGGCACGACGCCGATCCGATGCCCGAAGGTGAACTCGACCGAGGCTCTGGTGGATGTGGCCGAGAGCCTGCTGGAGCAGTACGGCTACGTGCGCAACCGCGAGGTGATCGCCATCGTGGCCGGCACACGTACCAAGTCTGGCTCGACGAACTTCCTGCGGTTGCACGTGCTCGGCGAGCACCACCAGGAAGGCGTTCGCTTCTTTGCGCCTTCGCATGAGGAGACGCTTCCTGTTCCCGAACCAGAGGCGCCGGCTCCTGCAGCCAAGGTCAAGCGCGCAGCTGTGAAGCGCGCGAAGACGACCAAGCGGAAGTGAGCAATACTTACACGCAAACAGAAGGGCCGCTCCTCCTCGGAGCGGCCCTTCTTGTTTGCGGTGAACGACGTGCTTCTACTTTGCGACGAGCTGGCGGAGGACGTAGAGCAGGATGCCGCCGTGCTCGTAGTACTCGATCTCCTGCGGCGTGTCGATGCGGACCTTAGCCTTGAACGTCTTCTTCGTGCCGTCGGCCGCCGTCGCCGTCACATCGAGCGTGCGGCCCGTGGCGAACTTCGACACGAGCAGCGCGGTCAAGCCCGGGAAGTCATACGTCTCTTCCCCGGTCAGACCGAGCGATTCGACAGTCTGGCCGTCTTCGAACTGCAGCGGCAGGATGCCCATACCGACAAGGTTGGAGCGGTGGATGCGCTCGA
>DCFV01000201.1:0-7463 GCA_002314435.1 Acidobacteriaceae bacterium UBA1795
CGCGCGCGCCCATCTCCTGAATCTTGGCCTGCACAGCCTTAATTACCGGACCCATGTCCTTGGGTGTCGGGGCGTGGCCGCTGGTGGCGGCGTGTGCGACGACAGCTTCCGCCACCAGCGCCTTGAGGCCGGCTTCGTCGAGAGCCTTGGGCAGGAACTCCTCAATGACGACGATCTCGGCGGCCTCTTTGGCGGCCAGCTCGGGGCGGTTGCCCTTGGTGAACTGCTCAATGGAGTCGCGGCGCTGCTTGATCATCGTGGCCAGCGTCTGCTGCTCCTCGGCCGGGGTCAGAGTGGCGTTCCTCTCAAGGGCCTTGTTCATAAGAGCAGCCTTGATGAGGCGAAGGGTGCCCGTACGCTCGGCGTCGTGTTCCTTCAGTGCGGCAATGCTGAGCTTGGTGACGTGGGCGGCAAGTGCGCCGGGATCAATCATGAGATTCCTCTCTAACTTCCCGATTCTACTGGAGAATGGGGCCGGCAGGCGGTCGCGGCGCGGGGATCGCCAGTGGATCTCGGGAGCGCAGCAGCCATAATTAGTTCACGAAAACCACATTTTTGTGTATTCTGTGATTGTTCACCGACTACAAAGCTGGCCCAAAGCGAGGAAAAGATGATTCGCAAGACGCGCCTGTTCACCCCCGGTCCGACCCCCCTGTTGCCCGCCGCCCAGTTTGCCATGGCTGCCGCGGACATTCACCACCGCACACCGGAGTTTCGTGCGCTCTACCAGAAGGTGCTGGCGCAGCTGAAGGTGTTTGTGGGCACGCAGAACGACGTGCTGCTGCTGTCGTGCTCTGGCACGGGCGCGATGGAAGCGTCGGTGTCAAACCTGACCTCGCCAGGCGACCGGGTGCTGGTGCTGACGGCAGGCAAGTTTGGCGAGCGCTGGGCTGACCTGACCAAGGCCTTTGGCTGCGCGGTCGACGTGGTGGAGGTGCCCTACGGGCAGACCTTCGACCTCGCCGACGTGAAGAAGGCGCTCAAGGCGGACACCAAGGCCATCTATATGCAGGCCTCGGAGACCTCGACAGCGGTGAACCACGACGTGCAGGCCGTTGCCAAGCTTCGCGACGAAGTGGCGCCGGAAGCTCTGCTGGTGGTGGACGGCATCACCGGTCTAGGCACCACGCACTTTGACGTGGACGGCTGGGGCATCGATGTTCTGATCGGCGGCTCGCAGAAGGCGGTCATGATTCCGCCGGGCCTGGCATACCTGAGCGTGAGTGAACGGGCGTTCAAGGCGATGGATTCCTCGAAGAATCCGCGCTACTACTTTGACCTGCGCAAGGAGCGCAAGAACGCGGTCAAGGGTGAGAGCGCGTACACCCCGGCTGTGGCTCTGATTGCCGGTCTGGGCGCGGCGCTGGACTACATTGCCGGGCAGGCAGGCGGTGACCTCGAAAAAGGTCGCATTGCGCTGGTGAATAACGCGATTATCAACGCAGCGGCGACGCGGGCGGGCCTGGTGGCGCTGGGCTTCACGCTGTTCGCACCTACGTCGCCTTCGTCGGCAGCCACGGCAGTGGCCGTGCCGGAAGGCATGGACTCGAGCGATGTGGTCAAGGCTCTGAAGACGCGCTTTGCCGCGGTGATCGCCAACGGACAGGGCACCATGAAGGGCAAGATCTTCCGCGTGGCGCACCTGGGCTTCTTCGACTACCTGGACACCATTGCCCTTCTGGGCGCGATGGAGCATATCGCGAAGGACACGCTGAAGCTGCCGGTAGAGTACGGGCAGGCAGTGGCGGCAGCGCAGAAGGTGTACGCCGAGGCGTACTCGAAGTAAGGGATAAGCGGAGTTAGCTGCGTCAGCGGCGCTAGCGGAGTTGTAGCTTCGTGGCCTTTGCTAACGCCGCTAACTCCGCTGCCAGCGGGAAGGCATGAATGGCGGAACTGACATTTGCGGAAAAGCTGCTGATTGCGCGCAGGCAGCTGGATCTCTACCAGTACCAGATGGCCGAGCGGCTGGGCGTGCACCCGAACTCGCTCACGAAGTACGAGAAGGGCGAGGGAAAGCCGCATGCAGCCGTGGTGCGCATGTTTGAGCTCCTGTGCGAGCAGGAGGGGATTCGCTTCGACGAGTACTCCGGAGCGGCACAGGGCAAGGGAGAGAAGATGAAGATCGTTTTGGCGGAGAAGGTGTCTCCGGCGACGTTGGCCGTGTTCGCGGCCGAGCCGGGGTGGGAAGTTCTGACTCATGACAATCTGCCCAACGGACTGGCAGCGGCTCTGGCCGATGCCGACGCGCTTGTGGTGCGTTCTGCGGTACAGGCCGACGACGCGCTGATGGAGCATGCGCCGAAGCTGCGCGTGATTGGGCGCGCTGGCGTGGGCGTGGACAACATTGACGCCGAAGCAGCGACGCGGCGCGGCATTGTGGTGATGAACACGCCGGGCGCAAACGCCGTTGCCGTGGCCGAGCTGACGCTGGGCCTCATGCTGGCGCTGGCGCGCAAGCTGCCCGCGGCCAACGCGAGCATGCACGCAGGCAAGTGGGAGAAGAAGAGCCTGCAGGGCGTGGAACTGCGCGGCAAGACGCTCGGCATCCTGGGCCTGGGCCGCATCGGTCTTGAAGTAGCCAAGCGTGCGCGCGGATTCGGCATGGAGATTGTGGGCAGCGATCCGTTCGTGTCGGCCGCCGTGGCGCGCGAGAACGGCATTGTGCTTCTGCCGCTGGAAGAGATGTTTGCCAAGGCCGACTACCTGACGCTGCACGTGGGCCTGACGCCGCAGACCGCGGGCGTGATCAACGCCAAGACGCTCGCGACCATGAAGATGGGCGTGCGCATCATCAACTGCGCGCGCGGCGAGCTGGTGGACGACGCGGCTCTCGTAGCAGCGTTGAAGAGCGGCCAGGTGGGAGGGGCGGCGCTCGACGTGTTCACCGTGGAGCCGCCGAAGGACTCTCCCTTCGTAGGGCTCGACAACGTGATTCTGACGCCGCACGTGGCCGGTTCGACAGCCGAAGCGCAGGAGGCCGTGGGAATCCAGATTGCGCGTCAGGTGCGCGAGTATCTGAAGCTGGGCGTGGTGCAAAACGCTGTGAACCTGCCGTCGCTGAGCCACGAAGAGTACGTGCAACTGGCTCCATACATCGATCTGGCCGGGCGGCTCGGCGCATTCCTGGCGCAGACCGGCAAGCCGGGAATCGATGCGATCCACATTGTCTACGGCGGCGCGCTGGCCGACGCCAAGGTGGACCTGGTGCGCAACGCGGCGATCGAAGGGCTGCTGCAGGGCTCTGAGAATGTGAACCGCATCAACGCAACCGCCGTTGCGCAGGAGCGCGGCATCCGCGTGCACGAGGAGAAGCAGGAAACGCCTCGCGGCGGCGCAGCCACAGTGCTTGCAATTGAGCTGCACGGCGCGTGGGGCAAGAGCCACGCCACAGCGACTGTGCTCCACGGCGAACAGCCACGGCTGCTGGAGTTCGACGGCATCGACATTGAAGCGCCGCTCGAAGGCAACCTGCTGGTATGCCGCAACCTCGACGTTCCAGGCGTGATCGGCAGAATCGGTACCACGCTGGGCGAGCACGGCGTGAATATCGGGAACTTTGCGCTGGGTCGCGAACGGGGACACGCAACCGCGACGCAGCCGGTGAAGGCGCTGGCCGTGGTGCAGGTCGACGCGCCGGTGAGCGATACGGTTCTGACGGCGCTGACGAAGATCGAAGCGCTGCTGGAAGCAAAGCTGGTGCAGCTGCCCTAGCTGCAACACAGAAAGGCGGCCGTGGGCGTGGGGTCCGAGGCCGACTGGAAAAGCCGCCGCTAACCAGCGGCGGCTTTTCATTGTGTGCAGCCGTCAACCGAAGACGCCGGGGTAACCGAGCCAGCCGCGGAGATAAGCGAGTTGGCCCAGGTGATAGGTGTCGTGCCAGACCAATACGCCGACGAGGCCGCTGAGTTTTCCATCGGGGCTGGGCGGTCCGCCGGGTGAGGGCGCAGCAAGCGCTTCGGCGGTGATGTTTTCCAGGGTGCTGCCCAGCACCCCGGAGCACTCGCGCCACGCAGCCAGCAGAGCATCGGACACGGGATAGACTGCGCTCGGGTCGAGCTTCGCGCCGCGAACGAAGACCTGCAGACCGGAATGAGACCACTCATTTCCAAGTCGGCTGATAAGGGCCTGGCGTGCCCATATCGCATGGCCGACGATCCAGGTGATGTGGTTGGCGTGGTCGTTGGGACGACTGAGCCACTGCTCGGGCTGTATGCCGGCGACGGCCTTCTCAAGAAAGCCGGTGTTGCTGTGGAACTCCCCCGCGGCTGCAGCGATGATGGCAGGAACGGGCATACGAAGACCTCCATTGAATGAGCACTGAAGATCCGCTGGGCGGATGCAACAGGGATACGCTGCGGCTGCCGTTGCGGTCAATGGCAAGTCGCACACAGCAGACAAAAAGGGCGAGACAGCGGAACGGCTGCCTCGCCGGAGAAAGTGAACTTTTGCGCAGGATCAGTTGACGGGGTGGGCCTTCCCGCTCTGCAGGCTCTGCTCGATGATTCCCTTCACCTTCTGGTCCGACTCCATGGCGAGTTTTCCCTGCTGCGCACCCAGGCGTCCCTGCTCGGCGCCGAGCTTGCCCTGGAGTTCGCCGAGGGCACCCTGCTTGGCCGCGAGCTTGCCGTTGAGGTCCCCGAGAGCACCTTGCTTGGCGGCGAACTCGCTCATGTGTTTGGCAAACTCGGCATCGAAGGCGGAGAGACGAGCCTGCATGGCGGCGAGCTGTTCCTGCAGGTGGGCAAGCTGATCCTGTGTGACGGTTTTGCCCACGAGCGGCTGGAGCTGGGCGATCGCCGCATCGATCTCGGCCTTCTGTTTGCTGAGATCGGGCATTGTGATCGTGAGCTGCCGCCGATCGATTTCGAACTTGCTCTGGTCGCGCGCGAACTTTTCGGCCTCGCGGGCAAAGTCTTCCTGCTGATGACCGAGTTCGGCCTGCTTCTTGCCGAGAGCCGCTTGCGCTTCACCAAGAGCTTCCATCGCTTTGTAAGTGCCCTCGAGGCGTCCCACCACGGCGGGGTCGTCAATGAAGTAGGACTTGCCGTTGTGCTGGAACCAGAGGAAGTCACCATGCGCCATGCGGCGGGCTTTTTCGATGTCTTGCTTGGCTTGCGCGCTAAGATTGCCCGAGTTGGAGAGGCGGTTGCCATTGCCGGTAACCAATGCATAGGGCTGCCCAGTGAAAGAGAAGGCAATACTGGACCCCTGATTTGCATTCACCTGCGGCGGTGCTGGCGGCTCAGGCGCCGGGGCCGGCATCGGGGCGACGTCAGGAGCGGGTGCAGGTGCCGGAGCTGCAGCTGGCGCAGGGACGGCCACCGGCTCGGCGGCGGGCGCAGGTGCCGTGTCCGGCGCAGCAGGAGGCTCAGGGGCGGGGGCGGGAGCAGGAGACGACGCGACCACGGGAGCGGCGGGTGGCTCGGGAGGCTGCGGAGCCTGACCCACTGCCTGCACACGGACAAACGCCGTGGTAACGAGAAGCGCGAGCGGTACCAGAACGACAGCCGCAAGCGAACGGCGGCCACCGGCAAAAGCCTGGCGGAAGGTGGACTCCTGAAGCAGACGCTCAATGCGGCGGGTGAGACGGTGAGAGCGAGCCATGGCGACTCCTATGGGGGTTGGGCGCGGCGCAGCCGCGAATTCAAGCAAAAGCCGGGCGTAAGCGGAGCGGCTGGGGGCCTGTTCCAGGCCAGCGCGGTCGCTGATGGCCTCGGCCAGATCAGAGAGCCGGGACCTGAGCCACCAGCCAAGCGGGCTGAACCAGACGAGCGCGGCGTAAAGGCCAGCGACGAGTTGGAGGTAGAAGTCCTGTTGGCGAATGTGGGAATGCTCGTGTGCGAGGACGATGTGGAGCTTCTCGCTCTCCCAGGCTGTGTAGTCAGCAGGCAGAACGATGGTGGAGCCGATGGTGACGGGCGATGCGAGGGTGGGGCTGGAACGCAGGTGCAGTCCGCTGGCGAAGGTCGGCAGATCGGCAGAGTGGATGGGCTTGGCCACGATCCACAAGCGAAGCGCAGCGACCACGCCTGCGAGCAGACGGATCAGCAACACGGCGGCAACCGCGCAGTAGAGCCACGCGGCAACCTGCTCAGGCGAAATCTTTCGAGGTGCGGGCGATGCGGCGGGGGCTGGGTGGACGCTCATATCGACGTTGGAGATGACGGTGACCGGGCCGCTGGACGAAGTCGGCGTACTGAATGCGACGGGCGCGACCGGTTCCGCGGAGACCGTCGGCGCGGGCAATGGCTGCGCGTCGCCGATGGGTGGGGCGGGGCGAGGTACATCGGCTCTGGGCCAGAGCGCACGGAACTGGCGGAGAGGATGAGCGGGCAGAGCCAGCGTGGCGCGCGCTGGCACCAGAGACCAGCGTGCCGCGACGGGCACCAGCAGCGGCATGGCAAGAGCCGCCACCAGAACGAGGGCCCAGGCAGCTTTTTGCGCGACGACGTTGCGCACGCGGAAGGCGCCGAGGCCTGCCCAGACGGCGGCGGCTACCAGGAGCGAACGCACGGCAGCTTCAATGAGGGTGAGCATCATTTGCCCTCCTTTTGCGCGGCGGCGATTCGTGCGGCGAGCCGCTCAAGCTCGGCGTGATCGAGCACCTTGGAGTCGACCATGCCGATCAGCAGCGCCTCGACGGAGCCCTCGCAGAACCAGTCGACGATGCGCTTGACGGCGCGGCCAGCGACGCGCTGGCGGCTCTCGGCGGGCCGGTAGACGAACGTGCGCTCGTCGATGGAGTGGGCCAGGTAGCCCTTCTCTTCCAGGCGGCGCAGGACGGTGCGGACCGTGGAGTCCTTGAGCGGGCGACGAAGCTCTTCGCGGACCTGTTCGGCGGTGACGGAGCCGATGCGCCAGACGATGGAGAGGAGTTCGCGCTCGAGTTCGCCGAGTTCGGCAGGGTCGTGACGGACGGGAGTGTTACGCGCCATAGTGTTACTGATTGTAACACACAAATTCCGTGAGCGCGCAAGAGAGATTTTTCGCAGGAATTTTGGAACGGGGTTTCGGCGGTGGCGATATCACTCGTGGGGCGGTAGGGCGGCTGGTAGGAATTGTGGGATGGGCTGCTCTGGACGAACCTGCTTCTAGTCGATCGGAAAGTTGGAATTGACCTGCAATATGGGCTGAAGGTTTGTTGCTTTCCTACCGTTGCGGCGATGGGACTTTGCGGGGATGGCGCAGCCATTCTGTGCTGGGTTGGCCGTATCTGCGGGCGACGATGCCGGGACTGATGGCAGCGGATTTGGCGAAGCGGAAGTCGAGCGGTTGCGCGCTAAAAAGTGTTCCACGTGGAACACTTTTCTAAGCAAAGAAGGGACTTTGCGCACCCTGCCCGGGGGCCAGTATGCGCGCTTTCGGGATAATTCTTTGCAACGAAAATCAGGCGGGGATGGCTTCGTGCTTTCCCACCCTTCCGCGATGAAACTGCGGAAGGATTGGTTGGTGGGACGTTAAAA
>DCFV01000201.1:7845-19157 GCA_002314435.1 Acidobacteriaceae bacterium UBA1795
CGTCCTTATCGAGGGGCACCCATTTCATGGGCTGAGTAAGGGTGGCCATCCACCGTTTGTGCTTTCCCAGGTCTCTTCAAGACCTGGGGCACCCGGGATCGTGCCCATGTTCGAGTCTTCTCGTCTCAGTTCTGTGCACAAAAAAACGGGCGCCGGGGACTTTGCCCCGGCGTTGGTGTTTGTGCGGTGCGCGCGAGTTAGGCGCGGCTTAGGTAGGCGCCTTCGCTGGTGTCTACCTTGATCTTTTCGCCTTCGTTGATGAAGGGCGGGACCTGGACGACGAGGCCGGTCTCGGTCTTGGCGGGCTTGGTGACGCTGGAGGCTGTGGCGGACTTGAGGCCGGGCTCGGTTTCGACGACGGTGAGTTCGACGGTGCCGGGCAGCTCGATGCCAACGGCCTGGCCGTCGTAGTAGCTGACATGGATCTGCAGGTTGGGCGTGAGGTACTCGACGGCGTCGCCCAGAGTGGAGCCCTTGAGCACGGTCTGCTCGTAGTCGGTGGGGTTCATGAAGTAGTAGTCGTCGCCATCGGCGTAGAGGAACTCCATGAGCACTTCGTCGACGACGACGCGGTCGATAGCGTCGGCGGAGCGGAAGCGGTGCTCGAACATGGCGCCGGACTTGAGGTTGCGCAGTTTGGCCTGGATGAAGGCGCGCAGGTTGCCGGGGGTGCGGTGCTCGACCTTGAAGACGAGGTGCAACTGATCGTTGTGCTTGATGATCATGCCCGGACGCATTTGAGTGGCGGGAATCGCCATAAGGGTGAAACTCCTTGCTGGGTTTGCGTGTGATACGCGGAAGATTTTGGCCTTAGCCCATCCATTATTGTAACTGAGCGGAGATTGATGGGCATGGCGGCAGCAGGCAGAGCACGAGCAGCAGCGGCGCTGGTGGGGTTGAGCTTGCTGTGGGCGCTGGGCGCGCTGCGCGGCGACCTGCTGCCGGGTTTGCTGCGCGCGGCGGAGACGCTGCCGCGGCTGGAACGCCGGGCGCTGGAGTGGGCCGGGCTGGCGGCGGGAGCGGCGATGGTTGCCTTGGCGAGCCAGGCGCGCTGGCCGCGTGGGCGACAGGCGCTGGAGGCGTTGCTGGCCGGAGTGGGGCTGCTGGCTGCTCCGGCGCTGCTGGTGGACGCGGCCGGGACGTGGGTGGACGGGCTGACGCGGGTGGCGCTGTTCTCGCTGACGCCGGTGCTGGCGGTGGTGCTGGAGCCCTACCTGGGCGCAGAAAGCGCGGCGCAGGAGCAGGGCGGGCTGCTGCCTGCGCTGGTGGCGGTGGCTGGGGTGTTGTGTGTGTTTCCGGTGGAACTGCCGGGCGGGCCGGGGGCAGCGCTGGCGTGGGGCGCGGTGGTGCTGGCGGCGCTGTGTGCGGCTGCGGCCAACTGCCGGGCGGTGCGCGCGGCGCAGGATGCGACGGAGTGGCGGGCGGCTCCGATGGCGGCGCTCGGTGCGGCAACGACTGCGGTGGCGCTGGGCGCCGCGAGCGCTTGCACGGAGCGGGCGGTGATTCCACATGGATTGGCGGCGGAGGCGGCCTGGCTGGCGTTGGTGGAGTTGCCGGCGCTGCTGCTGCTGTTCTGGCTGATGCGGCGCATGACGGCGGCGCGGATGACGCTGCGGTTTGTGCTGGCTCCGCTGCTGGCGAGCGTGGCGAGTGTTGCTCTGCTGCGGCCGTCGGTGAGTCTGCGGGCGGCGGCGGGGCTGGGGCTGATGGCGGCGGGCGCGGGCTGGATGCTGACGCGGCGAGACGCGCCGGAAGAAGACGGGACTCCGCTGCGGCTCGGCTGATGCGGCGGAGGGTCGCTGGCCGATCGTGCGATCCGAGCATTGACGAGGTTGTGAGGTGCGCCTTTGATCCGCTAGGATGGCGGGCGAGTTTGCGCGGGTGGGTCTCCGCGCCGGGAGTTTGTGCCGATGCGTCGCTTTTCTACTGCTGCTGTTGGCCTGCTGCTGTCTGGCTTGCTGGTTTTCTCCTCTGACGTGCGCGGGCAGGCGGCTCCGGCCGATGCGCCTTACCGGAACACGCACCTGACGGCAGATGCGCGGGCGAACGACCTGGTGAAGCGCATGACGCCGGAAGAGAAGGCGACGATGCTGGCGGGCTCGGGCTGGATGGAATCGGCGGCGATTGAGCGGCTGGGGATTCCGGCGATCAAGATGGCGGACGGGCCGCTGGGCGTGCGGTCGTGGGCAGGCGCCTCGGCGGTGACCAACGCGGCGAACAACCCGGTGAAGGTGCTGACGACGTCGTTCCCGTCGGGCGTGGCGATGGCGGCAACGTGGGACACGGCACTGGTGGAGCGCGAGGGGCAGGCGATTGCGCAGGAGGTGAAGGCGCTGGGCCGCGACATGATTCTGGGGCCGACGGTGAACATCAACCGGCAGCCGCTGTGGGGACGCAACTTTGAGGGCTACGGTGAAGACCCGTATCTGGCGGGGCGGCTGGGCGTGGCTTACATCAAGGGCGTGCAGGGCGAAGGCGTGATCCCTTCGGTGAAGCATTTTGCGGCGAACAACCAGGAGTTCGAGAGGCACCGGATCAACGCGGAGATCGATGAGCGGACACTGCACGAGATCTACCTGCCAGCGTTTGAAGCGGCGGTGAAGGACGCGGGTGTGTGGACGGTGATGTCGGCCTACAACAAATTGAACGGGACCTACTGTGCGGAGAACAGCTGGCTGCTGGATGAAGTACTGAAGAAGGAGTTCGGCTTCAAGGGGTTTGTGATCTCCGACTGGGGAAGCACCTACTCGACTGTGGCTACGGTGAATGCGGGCATGGATCTGGAGATGCCGGGCGGCGCTCCGGCGAAGGCGATGCTGACGCGGCCGCAGACGATTATGAATGGCAACAGCGGCGACTGGCTGAAGGCGGACAAGGTGCTGGCCGAGGTGAAGGCAGGGCACATCAGCGAGGCCACGCTGGACGACAACGTGCGGCGGATTCTGCGAGTGATCTTTTTGAGTGGGATCTTTGATCATCCGCATGCGGGCGGCGGCGAGGTGGACACTCCGGCCGAGCGCGCGGTGGCGTTGCAGGGAGCGACGGAAGGCATAGTGCTGCTGAAGAACGATCGGGCTCTGCTGCCGCTGGACGCGAAGACAGTGCACTCGATTGCGGTGATCGGGCCGAATGCGGCGGTGGCGCGGACGGGCGGCGGGGGCAGTTCGCTGGTGCGGCCCAAGCAGGCCGTGGCTCCGCTGGAGGGGCTGCGTGCGCGCGCGGCGAAGGACGGCGTGACCGTGACGTATGCGCTGGGCGTGGGCATGGAGGGCGAGGACGCGGCGCAGGACACGCCCGAGGCGCAGGCGAAGGCGCTGAACGAGGCTGTGGACGCGGCGAAGAAGTCGGATGTGGCGGTGGTTGTGGTGGGCCGTCACTGGAGGAATGAGTCGGAAGGGTTCGACGTGAAGACGATGGACCTGCCGTCTGGACAGGATGCGCTTATCGCAGCGGTGGAGAAGGCGAATCCGCGCACGGTGGTGGTGCTGAACACGGGCGACCCGGTGGCGATGACGAAGTGGCTGGATGCGACGCCCGCGCTGGTGGAAATGTGGTACGGCGGGCAGGAAGGCGGGACGGCACTGGCTGCGATTCTGTTCGGCGACGCGAACCCTTCGGGCAAACTGCCGGTGACACTGCCGAAGCGCTTTGAGGATTCACCTGCGGCGGCGAACTATCCGGGCACGAACCTGACCGTGGATTACGCGGAGGGCATCTACGTCGGGTACCGATACTTCGACACGAAGAACATGGAACCGGCGTTTCCGTTCGGCTTTGGGCTGAGTTATACGACGTTCGAGTACAGCGATCTGAAGGTGGGCCAGGCGAAGGGTGCAGCGCAGGTGGCGCTGAAGGTGAAGAACACCGGGTCGCGCGCAGGGGCTGAGGTGGTGGAGCTCTATGTGCACGATGGGCACGCGAAGATCGACCGGCCGGTGCATGAGCTGAAAGCCTTCCGGCGTGTGGAGCTTGCGGCGGGCGAGACGAAGACGGTGGAGTTTACACTCGATCGCAACGCGTTCTCCTACTGGAATCCGGCGACGAAGGCGTGGCAGGCTGATCCGGGGACATTTGAGATCCAGGCGGGCGCGTCGTCGCGGGATATACGGCTGAAGGCGCCGTTCGATCTCAAGTAGCCTGGATCGGATGCTTCGCCGCAGAAAAACGGCAGCGGAGAATTGCTCTCGGCTGCCGTTTCTGTTTCTGCTGTTTGCACCTGGTGCGGCTAGGGTCTGGCTTCAAAGACGAGGTTGAAGGGTGTTTCGGCAACTCGGCGGAAGCGCGTGAATCCAGCAGCCTGCACCACGCCGCGAATGCGCTCTTCACCGGCCTGCGCGCCGAGCGCTGCACCGACTTCCTGCGCGAGCGAGGCGGGGGTGCAGATCATGGTGGAGGCGGAGTAGAAGATGCGACCGACGGGGTTGTGGTTTTGCTCAGGGGCGTCGTTGGCAAACGGCTCAACGATCATCCAGGTGCCGTCCGGCTTGAGCGAGGAGAGGACATGGCCGGCAGCGCCGGTGGGATCGCCCATGTCGTGCAGGCAATCAAAGAAGGTGACGAAGTCATAACCACCGTTGACGGGGTAGCTCTTTGAGCTGGCCACCTCGAAGTTGATCTGGTCGAGCAGGCCGTCGCGTCCGGCGACGTGGCGGGCGTACTCGATGGACCCGCTGTGGTAGTCGAAGCCGCAGAAGCGGGACTTGGCAAAGGCCTTGGCCATGAGGATGGTGGAAGCTCCGTGGCCGCAGCCGACGTCGGCCACGCTGGCGCCACGCTTCAACTTGTCGACGACGCCGTCGAGTGCGGGTATCCAGGAACTGAGCAGATTGTTCTGGTAGTTGGGGCGGAAGAACCTCTCCGTGCCGAAGAACAGATTGGCGTCGTGTTCATGCCAGCCCACGCCCTCGCCGGTGCGGAAGGCCTGGGTGATTTTGGGCTCGTCCTTAAAGCAGGCGGAGATGATGTGATAGGCGCCCGGCAGATCGAGTTCATTGAGAGCGAAGGCCTGCTCGGGTGGCAGCTCGAAGCGCCGCGAGGCGGCATCGTAGGTGACAAATCCGCTGGCTGCATTGGCGTTGAGCCACTCGCGCACGTAGCGCTCGGAGGTGTTGGTTTTGGCGGCCAGTTCGGCGGGGGTGAGCGGCCCCGCGCCGGCCATGGCCTTGTAGAGGCCGAGCTTATCGCCGATCACCACGAGCGTTGCGTGCATGGCCGCACCCATGTCCATTACGGCCTTGCCCATGAAGGCATCCAGCTTGGACGGGTCGAGTGCGGAGAGTTGTTGTGAAGTTGGCATAGGGACCTCCTGATTCCCGGGGAATGGCGAAGCTATACACCCGCGGAATTGGAGTGTCAAAAGATTTCGTAAACAGCTGAGGAGGCTGACTGGCCCACGCGCGGGGAGGTTTGCAACGGCGCTAGCGGGGGGTCTCGTAGGGCTCGACGCGGAGCATATTGGAGAGGATGCCGCGCTCTTCGGGCGAGAAGACGCTCTGGTAGCGGCTGGAGTTGAGCACGGTCTGGCGCTGGTCGGACGGCACGGCGCGCAGATCGCGGAACGCGTTCTTCATGAGGGTCTGACGGTCGGGGGGCAGAGTGGTCCAGCGGCGCGCGGAGTCATTGACCTGGGCGCGCTCAGTGGGCGAGAGACGCTCGAGATTTTCAGCACGGGCCAGTCGGCGCTCGCGCTGGGCCTCGGGCATCTGGTCGACGCGATTCAACTGCTGCACCAGCCGCTGCTGGGTAGACTGCGGGAGCCGACTGAAGCTGGGGTCATTCTGCAGCATGCGTTGCTGCGTCTGGGGCGGTGCGTTGCGGTGCTCGTCGAGCCAGGCGCCCAGGTGGCTGGGAGGCGCGTAGGCCGGACGGGGCACGGAACCGGCTTGAGGCGCTCGACTGTTGCCCTGGCCCGGATACACGGAGCCGGGCTGGACGGGCTGCACGTTCGACGGCGCGTAGCCGTCGCCGGGAGCCGCGGGACGATAGCTGTTCTGCTGCGGAGCGGACTGCATGGGCCGATAAGGCTGGGCCTGCGGCATGGAAGGCCGGTACTGCTGATAGTTTTGCGAACGCGGCACGGACCTGCCGGGATAGGACTGCGACTGGCCGCGGTACTGCGGGTAGGACGGAACAGAGCGGCCGAAACCCTCAGAGCGGTTGCTCCCCTGCGGACGGCTCAGCTGCCCGGAGTTGCCCTGCTGCCGTGGAGCCTGTGCGCGAGGTTCGGCAGAACGCGGGGCGGGGGCTGAGCGTGGCGGAGCGCTGTTGTTGTGGTGCTGCTGCGCAAGAAGCGCGGCGGCGGGCAGGCACAGAAGCAGCGCGGCGGTGATTACCGCCCCGCGCGCTCTGCGCATGCTACCCGCGATTGCCGTGCCCTTCATGGTGTTTTCCCCCACCCAGATTCCTGCGCTTGCCCCTGGTTCTAGTTCACCGTGCCATCGTTGTTGTCGCTGGAGATGGTCTCCAGCGTGTCCAGCAGCTGATCGTTGTTGTCCAGCACCTGCAGGTCGTGCACCACGGCGGTTTGCGGAGGCGCGGCCGGCTGATCCCAGTTGGTGATGCTGAGGTAAGCGCCGCCGCCGAACAGCAGGACTACCGTGAGCGCCATGGCCGCAAGCGGACGGGCGTGGAGCTGTGGACCGTAAGCCAAACGGGCGCGCAGCCTCTCAAACCAGCCGGCCGGAGCCGCGCGGCGCTCTTCATCGAGCCGCGCGTTGAGGCGGGTGAGGAAGTAGGGGCTGGGCTCGGGTGCTTCCCAACGGTCGAGTGCGGCCATGGTGGCGCGCAGCTCTTCCAACTCCCTGCCGCAGGGATCGCACTCGGCAACATGAGCAGTAACCTTGGCCGGCGCCGTTTCAGGAGCAAGCAGCAGATCAGCCAGCTTGGTCTCCATTGCGGTGCACGTTTTCTGAGTCCGTTCCATCTGAACCACCCCACTTCCCTGCCGGTTCGTTCCGGCTTGCCTTGCCTTACACAAAGTCCTTCAGCTTGTCGCGCAGTGTCTGGTAGGCGCGAAACAGGAGCGACTTGGTAGCCGACTCGCTGAGTTTCAACACCTCCCCGATCTGACGGTAATCCATGCCCTGATACTTGTGCATCAGGACAGCCATTCTCTGCCGCTCGGGCAGCGCCATCACATGCTGCCGGATGGCGGCCATGCGCTCGTCGCGCAGCAGGTTCTGCTCCACGGTCGGATCGTCATCAGCAACGTCTGGCGTGGTGCCGGTTTCCGGGTCCGGCGCGTCCAGGTAGATGGTCTGCGCGCTGCGCTCGTGCCGGGTGTCGCGTGCGTGGTTGACCGCAAGGTTGGTGGCGATGCGGTAGAGCCACGTGGTGAACTTGGCCTCGGCGCGATAACTAGAGCGCGAGCGGTAAACGCGCAGGAAAACTTCCTGCGCCAATTCTTCGGCAACGGCCTGATTGTGCACCATCCGGAACAAGAAATGAATCATGGCCCGATAGTGCTTTCCCACGAGGTAGTTGTAGCCGGCTTCGTCGCCCGCTGCCACACGCAGCATGACGGCGGCGTCACTGGATTCGTCGGCCCCGTAATTGGGCACGGCAAGGGAAATTTGCGGGTCGGGCCTTGCGGCCTGGCCCGCGCCCAGCCCCGGACGGTCCAGAACCAGCGTTGCCATATCTTCAGGAACCCCGGTGTCGTCCGAAGGTTGCGCCGGATCGAGGGATTCCTGGGGGAAATTGCTGTCGTCGGAGGCCGGATCGGGAGAGGCCTGGCCACTGCCGGCCGGACGGGCCGTGGAAGCCTGCCGGTGGGGGCCTGCGGAGCCGGAAGAACCGGACGCGGCAAATCCGAACGGCGCGGGTCCCGGCACAGGGCCCAGCGCAGCGTCGCCGGGGGCGGTGTCGCCGGGGTTGCGGGCCGGTTTGGTTCTCCAGAACATCGCTGATTTTGCGGGGGTTGGGCGCTGCGCCGGAAATGCGCCGGGCGGCTTGGCCGAAAAGCCCCGCTGGTGTTACTCTACCTTACGGGATGCCCCGCTGGCGCGCCTTGCGCCACACCCCTGAGGGGGCGCTTAACTCAGCGGTAGAGTGCCACCTTCACACGGTGGAAGTCGCAGGTTCGAATCCTGCAGCGCCCACCATTGCATGGAGCCATTGCGCGCTTCACGCGCCAATCAGCCTTTGTGGCGCTCCCGATGGTCGCGGCGAAAATCGTGCCGACTGCTGCAAATCAAGGCTCGCATCCTAGAAAAATTCGAAAAAACGTCCACCAAGCCCCCCCCCCATAATTTGCCGCTTCTCAATTCGGCCTGTTTGCCGTGCGGTTGAAGGCTTTGTGCGCCCAAGCGCTTCCTAGCCGAGTGACTCTACCAGTTTTTCCATGCGTGGCTGCTCCTGTTCGAGCAGTTCTACGAGGCGGAACTGGGTGCGGGCGCGGTCGAGGTTGTGGCCTTCGCGGTGGACCTTGAAGTAGGTATCGCCGTTGAGATGGTCGGCGAGGAAGCGGAGGCCGATTTCAAAGGTGATGACGCGACCGGAGAAGGCGAGGAGCTGCCTTTCAGCCGCGGTGAGGAAGCTGCCGGCGGAGGCGAGGTAGCCACGCGCGAGGGCCTCGAACATGGGCATCTGGAGGGCGACGCGGGAGAGGTCGCGCTCATCTTCAGCGGCGGGGCTGACGGTGGTGCGGACCATGTCGCCGAAGTCGTAGAGGGCGAGACCGGGCATGACGGTGTCGAGGTCGATGACGCAGACGCCCTCTCCGGTGGTGTCGTCGATGAGGACGTTGTTGAGCTTGGTGTCGTTGTGGGTGACGCGCGAGGGGAGGCCTGCCTCAAGCAGCACGCTGGTGATGGAGCGGCGGGCGAGGGCGAAGTCGAGCTCGCGGCGGGCGGAGGCGGCGCGGCCAACGGCGTCCGCGGCGAGGGCGCGCTCCAACTGGGCGAAGCGGGTGGGCGTGTGGTGGAAGCCGGGAATGGTTTCGAGCAGGGGCGGCGCGGGCAGGTCGGCTAGCAGGCTCTGGAACTGGCCGAAGGCGCGGGCGGCCTGGAAGGCCTGCTCAGGGGACTCGACCACGTCGTAGCTGCGGGCGCCGGAGATGAAGTGATAGGCGCGCCAGGTGTTGCCGTCCGCATCAACGTGCCAGGCGAGGCCGGTGCGCGCGGGCAAAAGCGAGAGGACGCGGCGGCCGGAGTCCGGCTGGCCGGCGACCTTGGCGGCAAGGTGGACCGTGACGCGCTCGATGTTCTGCATGAGGCCGATGGGGTCGGTGAAGATGCGGTGGTTGATGCGCTGCACGAGATAGCGCGCACGGCGGCCGGCATCGTCGTACTCCACGCTGAAAGAGTCGTTGATATGGCCGCTGCCGTAGGGAGCGGCGGTGACGAACTGGCCGGGAATCTGGAACGCGTGAGTGACTGCGCTGAGGTCGTAGTTGGTGGTCATGCCCAGAGCTTCTCCGGATAGCGGCCGGCGGCGATGAGCTCCCGGATGCTGGCGACGACGCGGGGACGGTCTTCGCGATAGGTGACGCCGAACCAGGCGTCCTGCGACGAGAGTACGCGGACACGGGCGCGGCCCGCGTCAATGGCAGCGGTGACGGCGGAGGGCAGGTAGCACTCGGCTTTCTGGTCTGTGCCGTGGCGGGCGAGAAAGTCGCGGAAGTATGCGGCGAGATCGTCGAAGACGCAGGGCGCGAAGCCCCACATGTTCATAGAGACGATCTCGTCGCCTGTGAACGGAGTGACGCGGCCCTGAGCGTCGACGGTTCTTGCGCCGTTGCCGTCGCGCTCGATACCGATGGTTTCAACAACGCCGCGCAGGTAGCCCTCGGGACTGACGCTGCAGAGGCCGCGGGCGACGGAGCCGAAGTCAGACAGAGTGTTGCGCAGGACGAAGCCGACCATTGCATGTTCAGGGGCATGGTCCGGCGTGCCGGAGGCGAGATGCGCGGCGAGGGCGCGGTAGCCTTCGGCACCGTAGAAGTCGTCGGCATTGATGACGGCGAAGGGCTCGCGGACGACGTTGCGCGCGGCGAGGATGGCGTGGGCCGTTCCCCAGGGCTTGGTGCGCCCGGCGGGAACGCTGAAGCCGGCGGGCAGATCATCAATCTGCTGGAAGGCGTAATCGACGGGAATGCGCTGCTCAAAGTGAGCGCCGATGGATTCCCGGAAGGCTTGCTCGATGTCGCGGCGGATGACGAAGACGACTTTACCGAAGCCGGCGCGGAGGGCGTCGTAGATGGAGTAGTCCATGATGGCCTCGCCGGCGGGGCCGACGGGGTCAATCTGCTTGAGGCCGCCGTAGCGGCTGCCCATGCCTGCGGCCAGGACGAGCAGAGTGGGCGCGGCGTGGGGCACTTGAGAGTGCGACATCAGTGTGCGTTCTCCTGCGGAGTGAGATCGAGCGTAAGTACTGGCTCGGCCGCGTCTTCGTTCCAGGGACTCATTGCAGTGTAAGTCCGCGCAGCGCCTTTGGGCTCGCCGGACGCTACCAGTTCTGCTGTGTGCGGCTGGCGGCCAGAGCGATTTTCAGACATCGTGCGATCCCTTCGACAACACAGCGGCCCGTATGCTTCGCTCCCTGGCGCGCGGCTTCGCTTCCAACGGATTGGTCCGGACGCATGTCAGTGTAGCGCAGCAGAGGTGGAGTCATGAGATGCTACCCGATCCGGGGAATTGCGAGTGCCCTCTCCTAGTGGTACAAATTGGGCCAAGATCGCACGCACCCGCATGGCTTTGAAGAGGACGCTCCGGAGAACTGCCTCGGATGAGAGCGGTCGCTTTTGTGCGCCGACATGGATGAGGTAGACAGACGATGCTCACTTCCGGCACGACTACTGCTAGAGAAGAACGTCCGCAGGTACTGATTGCCGAAGACGACGCGGTGGTGCGACTGCTGCTGCGGCACTGGCTGACGACGTGGGGATATGACGTGGTGCAGGCAGCCGACGGCGCAGAGGCGTGGAAGATTCTCGAGCGGGAGAATTCGCCCAAGCTGATCGTATTGGACTGGATGATGCCAGGGCTGGACGGCATTGAGTTGTGCCGACGGGTGCGGAGGAAGTCGACCGCGTACTACCAGTACATCCTGATGGTCACCGGCCGCTCGGAGATGGGGCACGTAGTGCATGCGCTTGAGTCCGGCGCGGACGACTGCATTGCGAAGCCTTTCGAGGAGTCGGAGTTGAAGGCTCGGCTGACCGTGGCCAAGCGTATCCTTGCGCTGCAGGACGAGTTAATTGAGGCACGCGAGGCACTGCGCCTGCAGGCCATGAAAGACGCACTGACCGGACTGTGGAATCGCTCCGCCTTTCAGGAGATGTTCGAGCACGAGATGCGGAGAGCCGAGCGCGC
>DCFV01000166.1 GCA_002314435.1 Acidobacteriaceae bacterium UBA1795
ATCTGCGTGAGACACTACACTAGCGGCGACTCAGCTCAGACGGTATATAAAACGTAATACATTGGACCATGTATTTAGTAAGTGCAGTTTTTTGTTTTATTTGCGCCCCGGTTCGAGTCCCTCACTGCCACCATAAGATTCAATTATTCACAGATTCAGCCGTTAGGAGTCTCAAGGCATCGCATATACATGGCGATCCTGATTTTCGTTTGGTCGTTGCGGCCGGGTTCCAAGTACTGGAGTCATGGTCGGATCCCAAACAGTATCTGCGGCTTGGCGAATTTCAAGTAGACTCAATGAGTATTGACAGGGAAGGTATCCAGCGTTTATCGGTTCATAAGTTAAATAGAATAAGGGTCTTCGAGTTCTGGAATTCCCAATATCTGTTGCATGGACCCTACGCTGAATTGGATGTGAACGATGAGAGAACTCGTCATGGGAGACGCGATTCCGTCCGCCGCCTATTTCGGAGATTTCGCTTCTTCCTATAACGACGAGATTGACCAACTGCTCAAGCAGTTTGAGCAATTTGGTCTGGGCGAGATGATTCATGGATCGGTTGAATCATTCTACGCTCAGCTGGCCAATCGTTCAGAAAGCTCATCGATCCTGACTCGCTTAAGTCCGGAGGAGTTCGAGCACCTGAAATCTAAACAGGCGCAGCATCTGCAGTTGCTCCTCTCGCCCGGATTAACAGCGCAAGCGCAATATGAGCGAGCCCTGCTAGTGGGGTGGTCGCATGAGATGGTGGCGCTCAGCACTCCCATGCTCATGGAGTCCTACCACCTGTTTCACAACCGAATCGAAGAGATCCTGGGCGCAGTCGATTTGGAGACGCAGGACCTTGGAAGGCTTCGGAACGCGCTTCATCAGCGTGTGCAGCTTGACATGGAAGCGCAGATCGCAATTCATGCCCGCTTTGAAGGCAAGATCGCATCGCTGCTTGCGACTTTGGACGAGGTGGTTCAGAGGTCCGGCAACCTTGCAGATATGTTGCGGGACAGCCTGTGCGTCATTGGAGCGTTCGATGGCATTGCAGCTTGCCTGTTTTCGCGGCCCGATGCCCGCGGGATCATGCAAATCGAAGGCGAGGGCGGCCGTGAAGGAGCGCGATACGCCGAGGCACTTCGATCGCGACGCGTGCCTTTGTTCGAAACGCAGGCGACGACAGACGCGGGGAAGGGGCCAGCTGGACGCGCCTGGCGCTCGGGATTGATCCAGATTAACAATTCATTCGCTCAAGAAGCGTCGATGTATGTGTGGCGCAATGAAGCAGCGGCTCGCGGGTTTCGTTCATCCGCAGCGGTTCCGCTGCTCGATGAGTCTGGACAGACATTTGCCATCTTGAGTTTGTACAGCGACTGGCCGGGATTCTTCAGCACAGCAACCAGAGAGGCCACGCTGCGTCATATCCAGCGGGTGATGAGTCACGCCATTTTGAATCTTGGGCAAACCGCCGTGATTCCTGCCGACCTGCGCTCTGCCTATCGGCAGTATCTAGAAGATGGTGCGGTAGAGATGCTGTATCAGCCCATCATCAGTTTGCGAAGTGGCAAGGTGGATTGCCTGGAGGCTCTGGCGCGGTTGCGGGGAACTGACGGCGACCTCGTTTCACCGGCGGCATTCTTACCAGCATTTGGCGACGCCGGTCTGCTGCGGCTTTTTCAACTTGGCATGGAATCGGTCTGCCGGGATGTGCGCCTGTGGCGGGAACAGGATCCTCACTTCGACCTGCGGGTGTCGCTCAATCTCCCTCCCGATGGACTCACGCAGGATGTGTACCGGGATAGCATCTTCGAAACACTGGGTCGTTGGGAGTTGCCGGCCAGCATTTTGACACTGGAGATGCTGGAAGCCAAAGAGACGCTCGACGCCGAGAAGCGGAATGCGCGGGTTGCGGAGTTTCAGCGAGCGGGTATCCGCATTGCGCAGGACGACTTGGGATCTGGACACAGTTCGTTGCTGCGTATGGACCGGGTGCCGTGCGATTGCGTGAAGATCGATCAGGCTCTGGTGCGCGGCAGCTTGAAGAGGCCGGTTCGCGCGCTGGAATTCATCTATTACCTCACCCAGTTGGCACAGGGGTTTGGCGAGCCCGTCACGGTGGAGGGCCTAGAGGACGAAGGCTTGATGGAGGCAGCAGCGATTCTAGGGGCGGACTATGGGCAGGGATATGGGATTGCGCGGCCCATGCATGCGCAGGATGTTCTGGCTTGGAAAGAGGCATGGACTTACCCCATCGATCCTGAGCAGCCGCGAACTGCACTGGGTGCCTTGGCGGGCTACCTGCTATGGGATTACAAACTGGGGACATTTACGGATTGGCCGGAGTTCGCGGCGCAATTCATCAAGGAGCCGTGGCTCGTGCAGCGGTATCTGGACCGCAGCGGAAACTCGGATCCGGAACTTTCGATGATGCTGGAGCGCACGCGAATTGTTGCCTTGAAAGGACAAAAAAGCGCCAAGTACAAACAGATGCGGGCGGAACTCATCCAGCGTCTTGGTGCGACTTGGTTAGCGAAACGAAAATGACGAAGCAAGCAGCGCTATGCGGTACGACGAACAGTGGTACATCTCGCCCAAGTTGAACAAATCGCTTTACTCGTGAGCAAGCGCGAAGATAGACTGGCCCCGTTATGATTACACGCCGGCACTTTGTTCGGAATGCTTCGGTCTTCTCTGTCGCTCTGTCTGTTGCTCCTAAAGCACATCTGGCCTTGGCTCAGCCCGTCGCTGGCACATACCGCAACCCGATCATGGGCGGCGACCACCCCGACGGTAGCCCTATCCGCGTTGGCGACGACTTTTATCTCACTCACTCCAGCTTTGACTATGCGCCCGGCCTGCTGATCTGGCACTCGCGAGACCTTATTAACTGGCGGCCAGTGGCGGCTGCCTTGCGCCGCTACTACGGAACTGTATGGGCACCTTATCTCTGCGAGTATGAAGGACACTTCTACATTTACTTTCCCGCTGACGGCCAGATTCGAGTGGTTCACGCCGATCACCCCACGGGTCCTTGGAGCGAGCCCATCGACCTTGGGATCAATGCAATCGACCCGGCGCACATCGCTGAAGATGGCCGACGCTTTCTGCATCTGGTCGGAGGCCAGATGGTGGAATTGACTGCGGACGGACTTGCAGTCAAATCAGCGCCTCGCACTGTGTTCGAGCCGTGGCCGGTTCCTGCCACCACGCGGATGGAATGTACGTGTCTGGAAGGTCCAAAGCTGCTGCAGCACAACGGCTACTACTACTTGAACGTAGCCGAAGGCGGAACTGCGGGCCCGGCCACGAGCCACTCAGTCGTGAGTGCTCGTAGCCGCCACGCTGAAGGACCTTGGGAGCTCTCTCCGTACAATCCGGTGGTGCATACCGCCTCCCGCGACGATCGCTGGTTGAGCCTTGGCCACGGCCGTCTCGTCGACACTCTCGACGGCAAGTGGTATATGACTGTCCATGCGTATGAAAGCGGCTATCGCGCTCTAGGACGCCAACTCTTGTTGCTTCCTATCGAATGGACCGCTGATGGCTGGTTTCGCGTGCCGGTAGGCGTTAAGGCGGATTCAGCCATTCCACTGCCCATCGCGGGCACGAATCAACAGGCATTCGTTGATCCGTCAGACGACTTCACCCGCTCCGAACTCGGCCTCCAGTGGAGCTTCTGGCACGAGTACGAACCTGCGCGCTTCACAACTGGAAATGGCTCTCTAGCGCTCGCAGTCCGCGGAAGGTCTCTAGCGGATTCCCCGGTCCTGACCACTCCCGTTGGCGGCCAGTCCTACACGGTGGAAGTCGATGTCGAAGTCGAGCCTGGATGCGAGTCGGGACTGCTCCTGTTCTACAACCCCGAGCATGCCACCGGGATCGCGTTGAGCCCTGAGGGCGTCGGTGTGCGGCTCGCCAATGACTCGGCACACACTCGCCAGCAGAAGGGCGCTACCCGCGCTACTCTGCGCATTGTCAACGACAACCAGGAAGTGGATTTCTATTTCCGCATTCCCGGCAAGCCTTGGCAACGCACGCAGGAATCAGCCGAAATCTCAGGGATGCAGCACAACGTGTTGGGCGGCTTTCTCGATGTAAGGCCCGCTGTCTACGCTTGTGGCTCAGGCAAAGCAACATTGCGCACCTTCCGCTATTGGCCAGGGGTAAATGTCCCAGTGTAGGAAGCAGCTTAGCGTCGTAGCGCAGTGCTCTTCATCGGACCTCATCTACTCATGGAGGATTCCATATAGGTCTGCCTCACATCCTCAGGCACAGAAGATCGCGCTGACCACGTTGCACTTCAACTCATCTGAATGAAGGAGCGCAAGCCGTGTTTGTATGCCCCTTTAATTCAACGGTTCGAGATGCGCGGTGAAGTGGCGCAAGAATGGGGCTTCATAAGTCAGGCGCATGCCGGGGATAGATTCGCGTTGCTTCCATACGCACAGTATTACCTCGACCAGATAATCGATGTGACTCTGCGTATAGACACGACGCGGAATGGCCAGGCGCACAAGGTCCATTTGCGCGGAAGCAGCGAACATCAGTGAGCCAATCTCAACGGAGCGCAGGCCACCTTCCAGGTAAAGCTCCGCTGCGAGGGCTACGCCTGGAAACTGCTCCAGGGGAATGTGCGGCAGGAAGGAGCGCGCATCAATGTAGATGGCGTGCCCGCCCGGCGGCTGCACAATCGGAACTCCTTCAGCGGCGATGTGATTACCCAGGTACGCGGTCGAGGCAATGCGATAGCGCAGGTAGTCCTCTTCGAGCGCTTCTTGTATTCCCACCGCAATGGCCTCTAAATCGCGGCCAGCCAGGCCACCGTAGGTGGGATAGCCTTCCGTGAGAATCAGCAGATTCTTCTCCTGCTGGGCAAGCAGATCGTCGTTCGTACAAAGAAAGCCGCCGATGTTGGCCATGCCATCTTTTTTGGCTGACATCGTGCATCCATCTGCGTAACTGAACATCTCCTGAGCAATCTCTTTGGGCGTTTTGCTTTCGTACCCCTTCTCGCGCAGTCTGATGAACCATGCATTCTCGGCAAACCTGCAAGCATCGATGTAGAGCGGGATGTCGTACCGTTTGCACACCGCGCTTACCTGTCGAATGTTTTCCATGGAAACGGGCTGTCCGCCACCCGAGTTATTGGTCACCGTAATCATCACCAGGGGAATGTGTTCACGGCCGACACGCTGAATCAGGGATTCCAGCGCTGCCACATCCATATTCCCTTTGAACGGGTGCTGCAAGCTGGGCTGGCGGCCCTCGGGGATGAGCAGGTCGACGGCTTCGGCTCCAATAAATTCCACATTGGCACGCGTCGTATCGAAATGCGTGTTGTTGGGAACGATATCGCCCTTCTTGCAGGTCACCCCGAAAAGGATGCGTTCGGCCGCGCGTCCCTGATGGGTGGGTATCACGTGTTTGTAGCCGCAAATATTCTGGATCGAGGTGCGAAAGCGCTCGAAGCTTCGGCTTCCGGCGTAACTCTCGTCGCCTTCCATAATGGCGGCCCACTGATGTGTGGACATTGCGCCGGTGCCCGAATCTGTGAGCAGGTCAATCAGGACATCATCGGCAGGTAGGAGGAACAGGTTGTAGTGAGCGGCCTTCAGCAGGCTTACACGCTCATCACGAGTGGTCCAACGAATCGGTTCAACACTCTTGATACGGAACGGTTCAATAATGGTCTTGAATGCCATGACGTCCTTCCAAGGATCAGCTCCGATTATGCGCTTTTGTTCGAGGATCATGCCTCGACAGATCTGCGAACACTATCCGACTTCCCGATACACGTCCAGATCGAGGACCACCTCAGCGATTTCGCACATATAGACAGCCAGCGCCATGGGGTAAATGCCCTCACGCAGGGTGCAAGTCGTTTTCGAGTTCTACGGCTTGCGGCCCTGATTCTCGACTGGGCGGTCGAAGGTTTCGCCAAGTGAATGTGTCTTGTGTTGCCGAGTGGCTGGACCGTAAGGGGACTGACCGCAAACGCAACTCGCGATCGCACTACCTCGACGCACGCGCTCTTGACGCGAGCGCCCCTGGACTCATTGGGTGTATAACGTCAATGAACTGAATCCACACTGTACTCGACAGGATTTTAACCGGAGGCACGATGAAAACCTTTTCACGCCGCGACGTCCTGAAAACCAGCCTGCTGGCACCCGCCGTCGCTGCTACGGCCCACTCCCTTGGTCCCATCGATTCCGCCGTGCATGCCGCTAGTGAAGTCTCTGGCCCTCTCAGTGCGCCCGCCAGTCTCGCCTCCCCCACACCCGGCACCGGCCGCGAACGACTCCTGCTTGATTTCGGGTGGAGTTTCCACTTCGGAGACGCGGACGATCCGGCCAAAGACTTCGGCTACGGCAGTGCCTCGGCCGGAAACTTTCAGAAGACAGGGAGCTTTATGCCGGCCGGAACCACCTCCTTTAGTGACGAGGACTGGTGCCGCATCGATCTACCCCATGACTGGACTGTCGAGCTGCCTTTCAAGAACGATCCCGATCTGCAGAGCAAGGGCTTCTATCCTCTCGGCCGCAAGTATCCTGAGACCAGTGTTGGCTGGTACAGGCGCATCTTCCAGCTGCCCGCTGAGGATGCCGGCAAGCGCATCACGATAGAGTTCGATGGCGCATACCGCGAGACCGCGGTCGTCTTCAATGGCTTTTATATCGGCCAGCACAGCGGTGGTTACGACTCGTTCAGCTTCGACGTCACTGACTTCGCGAGCCCCGGCCAACCCAACGTACTGCTGGTGCGCGTAGATGCCACCGGAAGTGATGGCTGGTTTTATGAGGGTGCAGGCATCTATCGGCATGTGTGGCTGGTCAAGACGCACCCGGTGCACATAAAGCAGTGGGGCACCTTGGTTTGCTCGGAGCTTCAGCCCAATCAGGCAAAGCTTTCCATCCTCAGTGAGGTTGAGAATCGCAGCGATGCATCGAGCAATGTGCGCGTTGTCTCCACCATCGTCGATCCTTCGGGGTCTGCTGTCGCAAAGGATGTATCGTCTTCAGCTGCAATTGCCGTCGACGATCAACAGGACTACAGGCAGGAAATCGTTGTAATCCGCCCCGCATTGTGGTCGCTCGAAGAACGAAATCTCTACAAGCTCCTGACCGAAGTGCAGGTTGACGGCAGGGTGGTGGATCGCTACGAAACGCCATTCGGTATTCGCTCCGTTCAGTTTGATGCCCAGCGAGGATTTCTGCTGAACGGCACCCCCGTCAAACTGAAGGGTACCTGCAACCACCAGGATCACGCCGGAATTGGAGTCGCATTACCCGACGCAGTGCAGTATTATCGCGTTCGCAAGCTGCAGGAGATGGGCTGCAACTCACTGCGCACTTCGCACAATCCTCCCACGCCCGAACTGCTCGATGCTTGCGACCAGTTAGGCATGCTCGTCATGGACGAGACCCGCATGATGTCCTCCAATCCGGAGGGTCTGAACCAATTCATAAGTCTCGTCCGGCGCGACCGCAATCATCCCTGTGTCTTCATGTGGTCGCTGGGCAACGAGGAAGGAACGGTCACCACCGACAAGGGCGCTAACATTATCACCGCGATGCAAAAGGCAGCCAAACGCCACGACGGATCGCGGCCCACCACCATTGACGGATTGATCAACGGTGAGGCGGCGGGCAGTGGCACTGGCGGCCTGGCGGTTTGCGACGTTATCGGATATCACTACGCCGACCCGGCGGCCGAAGCCTTCCACATCGCGCATCCTGAAAAGCTCGTGCTTGGCACTGAGACCGTCAGCGCAGTGGGCACGCGCGGCATCTACATCACCGACAAATCCAAAGGCTTCGTTAGCTCTTACGATCCCTACACCACCTCAGGCCGCGCCTCTGCAGAAGGATGGTGGAGCTTCTGCAATGCACGCCCGTGGCTCGGGGGCGGTTTCGTGTGGACGGGCTTTGATTATCGTGGCGAGCCGTCGCCCAATGGATGGCCCAACATCAGCTCGCAGTACGGCATCATCGACATGTGCGGATTTCCCAAGGACGCGTTCTACTACTACCAGTCGTGGTGGACGGAGAAGCCAGTCCTGCACCTGTTTCCACACTGGAACTGGCCCGGCTACGAAGGCAAGAAGATCGCCGTGTGGGTTTACTCCAACCTCGACAAGGTGGAGCTGTTCCACAACGGGCAGAGCCTCGGGGTGAAGGAAGTGAAGAAGGATTCGCACGTTGCCTGGAACGTGGACTATGCTCCCGGGTCCATCGAAGCGCGCGGATGGAAAAACGGCAAGCAGGTGAGGACAGCACGCCGCGACACTACGGGCTTTGCTGCGAAACTGGTGATCCGCCCCGATCGCGATTCTCTGTCCGCTGACGGCGAAGATGTGGCCATGTTTGCTGTTGAGGTACAGGACGCGAACGGACGCACCGTCCCAGTCACCGACAACGTGGTTTCCTTCCGCGTCACCGGGCCAGCCAGGCTCATCGGCGTAGGCAACGGAGACCCGACCGATCAATCGCCCGACAAAGGCACTTCGCGCAAAGCGTTTTCCGGCTATTGCATGGCACTTGTCCAAACTGACAAGAAGCCCGGGACCATCACAGTCGAGGCCACATCTCCAGGACTGACGGCCGCCACTGCGACAGTCTCAAGCAAACAGATCGAACTGCGTCCGCAGATAGTCGTCTGGGAGCGACCCAATCCCAAGGGCGCGGGCATCACGGGCCTTTGGGTGGCCACGTCGGAACCCGGTGCGGGGGGCGCCGCCGCATTCCTGGGCTCTCCGCGGATTTTCACGCTCACGCAGATGGGTGAAAAACTGACGGGCACGGTGGAAGGCCCGGGCGGTTGGTTCGGCGGAGACGACACGCCGGTACCCATCGTTGACGGTGTCGTTCAGGGTGATCACGTGGCCTTCAAATCCGGCTTGAATACCTTCGAGGGCAGTATCAAAGGCGGTCAGCTTCAACTAAAGCGCACTGTCAACATTCCGTGGAGCATGCCCGCGCCGCAGAAGACGGCCCCCAACGCGCCTGCGATTGGCCCGGCACTGGACGGCTCCGATCCTTCGATCGACTTCTCCGATTTCGGCGGCGCTGCCAGCAGCATGTCCGTTGTATTGAAGAGGTCAGAACGGTGAATCGATCTGTTTAGCCAACAAGCCCGAAAGCGGCGCGCACTAGAACCGCACGGTTGGGCAGATTCACTTATCTGCCTGATTTCGCGATCATCCTCCAAGGTGGCAGGATGATCGCCAGCTCTTCAGCTATTCATCAGTGAGCACACCGAGTCGTCTATCGCGGATCTTTTGACCGAGCGCCACGCCGCTGCCTAACCCGCCGTCCCTTTCCGGACGGCCACGATTTTCCGGAACCGCCAGATCTCCCAACTCGTACCCACGTTCAT
>DCFV01000027.1:0-1232 GCA_002314435.1 Acidobacteriaceae bacterium UBA1795
CACGCTTGTAGCGGTGCTCCTTGCGATTATGGGGGGCGTCGAAGAGCAGGCCGGTGCCGCGCAAACCGACGAAGTGTGAGGGCGTGTCATCAACTAGGTAGTCAACGTCGAGCACGGACTTCTCGCCGCAGAAGACGATGCGCGGCACGGGGATCCGCGGCAGGTAGCGCGCTAGCCAGTCCATCTTTTCGTTGAAGCTGCCAGGGAACTCGGTGGCGGCGCTGGCAACGTAGACGCGGTGGTGCGCGCAGAGGCGCTTCATGACTTCAAGCGCGCCGGGCAGGGGAGGGATGGCGGCGAAGAAGCCGGGCTCGTTGAAGATGTTGGCGGCCCACCGCTTATGGGCCTCGGGCACGATGTCGATGAGGTCGACACCGTCGAGGTCATCGGGTACGACGTGCGTGCCGAAGCGCTGGTTGTAGAGATGAATCTGCCAGCCGAGCGTATCGGCGAGCACTTCGTCCATGTCGATGGCAAGCACAAGCTCGCCACTGCGGCGTCCATTCCAGTTCAACGTCATGGTCCTCTTATGGGGATCAGGGAATTTCTGGTCCCGGGGTACGCGCGGCCTGTTCGCGCACCGCGAGCGCTAGAGCCACGGTGGCCGCACTGGCCTCGGGCGGGCACTCGATCGGTGCGGAGCCTGAGGTGCAGCACTGAGTAAAGTATCGCAGCTGCTCGCGGTACGGATCGACGCTGGCAAGCAGGATCTCTTCGCCGGGTGTGCCGGCACGATGTAGTACGAGATGCTCGTTGCGATAGATGAGCGATTCATGCTTGAACTCAACCTCAAAGCTCATGGCGAAAGGACGGTTGTCGGCGAACCAGCCGCCTTCCACGCGTACCGGAATTTCACCGCAGTTGAGTAGGCAAAGCACGGTATTCGTGGACTCGATGGGGACGGCCTCAATGTGCGAGGGTGGCCCGAAGAGCGCGATCACCTGGTCGAAATCATGGACGAGCAGGTCGAGGATGGCGCCTCCGCTGGACGCGGTTTCAGTGAGCCATGTGGCCCAGCGGGGAATGCCGGAGACGCGCGTGAAGCTGGCGTGCTGCACTGGACCGAAAACTCCACTGCGCACGACGCCGAGCAGATGCTGGTAGGCAGGAAAGAAGCGCAGGACGTGCGCAACCATGAAGACGCGGTCGCTCTCCTGTGCGGCCGCAAGCACCCGTGCGCAATCGGCCGTTGTCAGCGCGAGGGGCTTCTCGCAGAGCACATGCTTGCCGGC
>DCFV01000027.1:1333-13665 GCA_002314435.1 Acidobacteriaceae bacterium UBA1795
TGCGCACGACGCCGAGCAGATGCTGGTAGGCAGGAAAGAAGCGCAGGACGTGCGCAACCATGAAGACGCGGTCGCTCTCCTGTGCGGCCGCAAGCACCCGTGCGCAATCGGCCGTTGTCAGCGCGAGGGGCTTTTCGCAGAGCACATGCTTGCGCGCGGCGAGCGCAGTGAGCGTTGTTGGCACGTGCAGGGGCGTTGGCAGGCAGATGTCAATGGCGTCGATGGTAGGATCGGCGAGCATTGCGTTAAGCAGGCCGGCTCGGTTAGCGGGATCGAGCGCATTGTACGGCGGCGTGGTGCGAGTGACCATCTCCACCTCACTCAGATCCGCCGCGGCGGCAAGGTGCCGCTTGCCCATCTCTCCCGATCCTAGCAATCCAATGCGCATGATGCTTCCTCAATCTCCTTTTAAGCTGTGAAGCCGCCATCGAGCGCGGCAGGCGCGCTGCGAAAAGCTCGCGTTAGCACTGCGTCGTAGGTGAGTCCTACTGCAAACCAAAGACCGCCCGCGATTTTCGCGGCGTTGCTAAGGTTCCACCAGATGAGCAGGCAGAAGAGCAATCCGAAGAGCGGCAGAAGAAGATCGCGCACAAAACTCCGCCTACCGCACTCACCGCGCAGATAGCAGACACGGACGACGCTAGCGTTGACGCCCATGAAGGCCAGGAAGGCGCCGAAGTTGATAAGCTCGGCGGCGCGCTCGTAGTTGAGCACGAGGCAACCGGCAAATGAGAGGCCGCCGACGAGCAGCAAATTGTAGGCGGGCACTGCCGCGCGCGCGCTCAGGTGCGCAAAGAAGCCGCGCGGCAATACGCCGTCGCGGCCCATGCCGTAAAGCAGGCGCGCCACACCGGCCTGTGCGGTGAGTCCCGAGCCGAGATTGGTGATGATGAGGATCGCGGCCATGGCGCCGAAGAGCCATGATCCGCCGACGGTGCGTGCTACGTCCATGAAGGCAGTTTCGACGTTGGTGAAGTCGTTGAAGCCGGGATGCACCCTTTGCGCGAAGTAGATCTGCAGGCCGCCGAAGATGCCGGTGAAGAGGCAGACGAAGACGGTGGCGAGCAGCACGTTGCGGCGCGGATTCTCTACCTCTTCGGCCATCGTGCTGACGCCGTCGAAGCCGCCGTAGGTGAGCGCCGCAAGCGCGGTTGCCGCGCCGATCCCCTTCCAGTGGAATGTTTCAGGCGAGTAGAAAGGGCGTGTGGAAACGAGGCCCGGCCAGCCCTGATGGCGCCAGAGCCACCAGACTGCCAGAACGAGGAAGGGAAGAATCACGGCGAGCGCAGCGAGCATCATGACGAGATTGGCAGTGGCCGTGGAACGGATGCCGAGCAAGTTGACGGCACTGATGATGACGACGATTAACGCGCACCACAGCCATGTGGGTACGGCCGGCATAAGCCGAGCGAGCGTGAGCGCCGCATAGAGGATGCAGACCACAGGAACAAGCAGGTAGTCGAGCAGCATTGCCCAGCCGGCGAGAAAGCCGAAGTGGGCGTTGAGGCCATGGCGGACGAAGGTGTAAGCGGAGCCAGCGGCAGGATAGCGCGCTGCCATCCGGCCGTAGCTAACTGCGGTCAGTACCATGGCGACCATTGAGAGCAACAACGCGCTGACGGCATGGCCGGCTGAGATTTGCTGTACCAGACCAAACAAGGGCACAGCCGCAATAGGCATGATGAGCACGATGCCGTAGAGGATCAGGTCCCAGAGCGTGAGCGCACGGCGCAGTGAGGGAGTGCGCGGAGTTTCCGCGTTATCCATGTGGTGATCCCCGAGGGCTAGAGTAGGTACCTAACTTGATGTCTACGGGAGCGGAAGCGACGCGTCAAGGAGAAAATGAACATTTCGTCTATATATAGTGAGGTATCTCCCCGAGAAATTGACAGTCAATAACGTTTTCGTACAAAAGTATTGACTCTGTTTGGCCAGCATCGTACCATCGGTCAGATTTCCAGCAGGCGCCGCGGCCATTTTGGCCGGCGCCGGCCTCACACGTCGATAGAAGCACGGGTGACGAGGAGGCGTGAGCGCAGCTGGCCGGACAGATCATGAATCACCTAGCCCTTTTTGGTGGAATTCCGACGCGCCAGAAGCCCTATCCGGCTTGGCCCGTATTTGACGACAACGAAGAGCGCGCGTTGCTGGAGGTGTTGCATAGCGGCCGCTGGTGGAGCGGCACACAGGCCTACCATGACCGGCCAGGTGTAGAGCACGCCTCTCGCGCGGCTGAGTTTGAGGCGCAGTTCGCGGCGTATCACGGTGCTCGCTTCGGACTTGCCTGCGCCACCGGCACCGCGGCGCTGGAATTGGCGCTGAAGGCCGCGGGCATTGGGCCCGGCGACGAAGTGATTGTGCCGCCGTACACGTTTCTCGCCACGGCGAGCGCGCCGCTGCTGATCGGCGCCGTGCCAGTGTTCTGCGACATCGATCCTCGCACGCTGAATCTCGATCCGGCACGCATTGAGGAGGCCATCACTCCACGCACGCGCGCCATTATTCCAGTGCACTTTGCCGGGCTGGCAGCGGACTTAGATCGCATTCTCGAGATTGCCCAGCGTCATGGGCTGTTCGTGCTTGAGGACGCAGCACATGCGCACGGTGCGAGCAGCCGCGGACGGCGATTGGGCACAATCGGCGGGGCGGGCATTTTCAGCTTTCAGGCCTCGAAGAATATGACGGCGGGCGAAGGCGGGCTGGTGCTCACCAACGACCCGGAGCTGGCGGAGCTGTGCAACTCGTACCTGTGGGCCGGGCGCAAACTCGGCCGCCCGTGGTACGAACACTACCGACTGGGCTGGAACTATCGCATCACGGAGTTCCAGGCGGCGCTGTTGATCGAGCAACTGCGCAGGCTACCGGAGCAGACTGCGACTCGGATGCGCAACGGTCTGCGACTCAATGCGCAGCTCGCCGATGTGCCGGGAATCCGTACGCTAAACGTGCCGGAGTGGGTGACCGAGCACTCGTTTCATCTCTACATCTTGCGCCTCAATGAAGAAGAGTTCGGGCTTGGCCGCGCGGAGTTTCTCGCGGCGCTTGGACGAGAGGGGATTCCGTGTTCGGGTGGTTATTCGTCGCCGCTTTACCGCAATCCAATGTTCGTCGAAAACGCGTTTAATGCAAACGGACTGCCGCTCACGCCGCCAGGTCACACGATCGACTACACGCGAGATCCGGAGCGCTGCCCAGTGGCCGAGCAAGCCTGTAAGGACACGGTGTGGATCGAGCACCGCGTACTGCTTGGCGAGCCGGAGGATGTGGATGACATTGTGCTCGCGATTCGCAAGATCCACGCCTGTCGGAAGGAGTTTCGCCAAGCGGCGGTGTAGCAGGCGAAGCGCGGAGAGCTAAGAAAGTTTCTATTACGATAGCAACATGATGAAAATATCAAAATATGAGAAAGATTTATCTCGATGTCGTTAAAAAATGCTTGACTCGTTTTCGGGCCGGTCCCATACTCAACAGAAATCTGAGCCGCATTCTCTCCCGGTGCACGCTGAACAAGCATGTCAACGTACTACGTGCCGGAAGCGGTGGAGTTGTCATCATAGTTCTTAGTTCTAGCGCATCTGAACGGCTCTTTCGACGCTCATCTCTTTCCCTCCCGATGAGCCGAGTGCGCTGGAAAACTGCTTCCTCAAGGTCGGTGCTACGGCGTCGTCCCAACCCGGCATTACCCCGGCCCCGAAGTTCGAGGCTTTGCCGAACGGCAGCTTCAATGTTTTGGGCTCATAGCAACAAGGCAAGTTTGAATTTGGGCGTGAGTATGAAGCCCGCGCCACAATCTTCGTCCTCTAGGAGATGCCATGCGTTCGTGTCAATCTTTAGTTTTAGACGTTATTGTTCGTAACGTCCTATTTGCCCTCTTTGCCGCCTTCGCATTGGGAATTGGATGCAGCGAATCTGCCTTTGCGCAGGTCGATCGCGGTGGCATCGTGGGCTCCGTGGCGGACCAGACCGGCGCGCGTGTTGCCGGGGCGCGTGTGAAGGCAACGAACCTTGCCACCAATATCTCGGTGAACGCGGTGACGGACGCTAATGGCAACTTCTCGCTCACGTCGCTGCTCATCGGAGTGTACCGCGTTAAGGCGGAGCAGGCTGGCTTTGCCGCAGCGGTAGAGACAGGCGTGCAGGTCTCCGTTGGGCAAGTGGCGAAGATTGATTTCGCGTTGCATCCGGGAGCTGAATCGCAGACTGTGGAAGTGATGGCGGCCAGCACGGAGCTGCAGACGCAGACCTCTTCACTGGGCACGATCGAATCTGAGCAGCGCATCTCCGAGCTGCCGCTGAATGGGCGCAACTTCATCGCTCTTGCCTATCTGGGGCCTGGCGCCAACAGCGGCCAGGCCGGATCGAATGCGTCGGGTGGAGTGTTTGAGAACCAACGCGGCAATGAAGCTATCTCGGTTAACGGCCTGCGTGTTTCGAACAATAACTTTCTGCTGAATGGTGTGGACAACAACGAATTCGGCCTGGGTGGCGTGATCATACTGCCACCTCCTGATGCGATCCAGGAGTTCAAGATCGAATCCAACTCTATGAGCGCGGAGTTTGGCCGCGGCGGTGCGGCGGTGAACGTGGTGGTCAAGTCGGGCGCTAACAAGATACACGGCGGGTTGTATGAGTTTGTGCGTAACGACCGGCTTGACGCGCTCGACTACTTTGCGAGCGGTGCGACGCAGTTTCAGCGCAACCAGTTTGGCGCGTTTCTTGGCGCCCCTATCGTGAAGAACCGCACATTTGTTTTCGGAGACTACGAGGGTACGCGGCAGCGGCAGGGTGTGCCGTTTGTATCAACGGTACCCACGGCAGCGGAGCGTACGGGGGACTTCAGCGATCGCCTGACGGGGCAGTCATTCAATCCTTGCGGTACGGGCGGGCCGGCCTTCGATACGGGTGCGGTCTTCGATCCTTACAGTACTTACAGCTATGACTGTCCGGGTGGCTCGACGATCCTGCTGCGCAATCAGCTCAGCTATAACGGCCAGCTGAACGTTATCGATCCGACAAAGATCGATACTGTTGGGCAGAACGTGGCTGTGTTTTATCCGATGCCGACAAGCACGGATCTGACCAACAACTACGCTGTGACACAAAAGAACACGAACGACCAGGACGAGTTCGACATTCGCGCGGATGATCACCTGTCGGCAGCCGACCAGGCGTTTGCCTCTTATGGCTTCGGCGATATCCGCAGCGTGTCACCGGCTGGACTGGGCAAGCTGGGTGGAGCTGATTGCTGTTCGGGCCTGAGCGACAGCCGAGCGCAGCACCTGGGACTGGGCGAGACGCACCTCTTCTCGCCGACGCTGCTCAACGACGTGCACGGCGGATACTTTCGCTACGCGGTCAACGCGGTGCCTTTCAATTACGGAACCGACATCTCAACGCAGCTCGGCATACCGAACGCCAATCGTGGCGATGAGAACTCGAGCGGCCTGACGAATCTTGATATCGCAGGTTATACGCCGATAGGCGATTCGGAGTGGCTTCCGGAGCACGCATTCGAGAACATCTTTCAGATTGCGGATACGATGACGAAAGTGAGCGGTCGGCACTCACTGAGGTTCGGCATAGACTTCCGGCGGCAGCAGCGGAATTTCTTCCAGCTTGCGGTGCCGCGCGGCAATATGGTGTTCTCTGGTGGATACACGCAGGATCTGGGCACCGGCACGGGCGGCAATGGCCTGGCGGACCTGATGATCGGCGTGGCGGAACACGTGGAACAGGACACACTTTCGGGGTTGTATCCGACGCGCTACTGGGACCTGGCCGAGTTTCTGCAGGACGACTTCCGCGTGCGACCGAATCTGACGCTCAACCTGGGGCTGCGCTACGATTTGATCTCGCCGGCCAACGGGCGCGTGGCGAACTTCGATCTGAACAAGGCGGTGATGGTGGCCTCGTATGGGAGTGGCGCGGTGTCGCACGCCGGCGTTCAGTTCGACAAGAGCGACTGGGGCCCACGCGTGGGCCTCGCGTGGTCGCTGTCCGGCAGCACGGTTGTGCGCAGCGCGTTCGGCATCTTCTACTCGCCTGAGGCAAACACGTTCGACGATCTCGGACTGAATCCTCCGGCACTCACGGATCTCTCTCGCAACTATGCAACCAGCAGTCTGCCCGTGAACTCACAGCTAATCTCGACAGGCTTTCCAGCGGAGTTTCCGACGCAGAGCCTGGACAACCCGACGGGTTCGGTAAAGTCGACGGGAGCTAAGCGCATCATGCCGCGCGTGATGGAGTGGAATCTTTCGTTGCAGCACGAGTTCCACAACCTGTGGCTGGCGCAGGCCGCGTATGTTGGCACGCGCGCCTACCACCTGTGGAACCACGAGGCCGACGATCTGAACCAGCCCGAGGTGCCACTCGACACCAACTTTTCTGACGACACAGGTAACATCGGGCGGCCGTACTTTAACGTGCAGCCGAACTTGGCAACGATCTATCCGCTCGACTACGCGCAGCTGGCGCTTAGCTATCACTCGTTCCAGGCCTCGCTGAATCGGCAGTTCCAGAACGGATTCAACGTGTTGTTTGCCTACACGTTTGCGAAGAATCTGGGCAATGCGGATGGTAACGTTGGCGGCGCTATTCAGGATGCGCATCATGCCAATCTGGAGCACGGTCCTGTGTCGCCCGACCTGCGTCATCGCTTCACGGCGAGCTATCTCTACGAGCTGCCATTCGGTCGCGGTCGCCACTATTTCCCCAACCTCAATACCGCGACGAATCTCATCTTGGGCGGGTGGGACGTTGCCGGCGTGACCGCCGTGCAGAGCGGGCAGGCTCTGACGGCGGTTTCGTCCAACGACCTGAGCAACACAGGGTCCGCGAGTTATCGCTACAACCAAGTGGCAAAGCCCTCGGACTTTTCCTTTGATACGGCCACGCAGGGCGCGCTGGGCTGCACCGGTAAGCAGACGCTGAATTGCTGGTACAACCAGGCGGCATTTACGGCACCCGCGCTTGGTGCAGGACAGCAGTCTGCGCATGTATTCGGCAACAGCCGCATCGGCAATCTGCGTGGGCCGGACCTAATCAACTTCGACCTCGTACTGCAGAAGCATTTCACAATCGGAGATTTTGGGCAGTTCGAGTTTCGCTCGGAGTTCTTCAATCTCTTCAACCATCCCAACTTCGGTTTGCCGGGGAACCTGGTGGACGTGCCGGGCGGCGCGAGCATTACCAGTACCGCCTCCAACAACCGCGAACTGGAACTGGCGTTGAAGTACACGTTTTAGGAACTTGTTGAAAAAGGATTCGAAGTCCCGGAATACGACAAAAAAGGTCTACCAAAACCATCACCGAGCGTCTTCCTATCGTTTCTCGGGCATTCTGGCGCGATCATGTTTTCGGCTTTGCTGCCCGTCAATAGTTTTTCAACAAGTTCTTAGGACTGAATCAGGAGGATCGGGTGAAAATTGGTGTTGTCTTGATCATGATGCTAGCGGCGTGCGCGGGAGTTGCAACTGCGCAGCAGACGCGGCTGGAACAGATGCACGACAAGACGGTGTTGATCTTCTCGCCGCATCCCGACGACGAGGTCTTCGGTGTAGGCGGAACGATCGCTCTGCTTAATCGCAACCACAACAAGGTTATCGTTGCGATCTATACCAACGATGACAAGGGTTCTCAGGACCCGGAGATGACGCGCGAGCGGCTGGCAGAAATCCGCAAGCACGAGGAAGAGGCCTCAGAGGCCGCTCTCGGAACGCCGAAGGAGAACATCCAGTGGCTGGGCTATGAGGACGGCATGCTGGAGTATGCGCCGCAGCCGCACCTGGTCGAACAGGTGACGGAGATCATCCGTCGTATACGGCCGGACGTGCTGCTGAGCATAGATCCTGGCGAGTGGTATGCACGCTGGCACAAGACTGACCACCGCATGGCAGCATTCAACACGCTGGATGCGGTACGCGCTGCGGAATTTGCACTGTACTTTCCAAACCAGCGTCTGGAGCTTAACTTGCAGCCGTATCACGTACCGGAGATGTATTTCTACTATTCCACCGATCAGGAAGCAAATTACGGTGTGGTCATTGACGATGTGATGGATCAGAAGGTGAAGGCGGCCACTGCGCAGGTGAGCCAGTTTCCACCGGCTGAGGACCACTACCGCGCCGATTGGGATCCGCAGACCCTTCACGTCACGGAGACTCACCTGCGGAGTCTGCAGCCGCGCAAGGACGGGCACTACGTGGAGATTTTCCGATATGCCACGGAATTCAACCAGAGGTAATAGAACCTACGAGGGGACGACGTGAATCGAGCTTCTACGCGCTCAAGGGGTCTGGCCGTATTGGCATGCTTTATCGCGCTACTAGCGCATGCCGGTGCTGAGCATCGGCATCTATTGCCCGCGCCGCGCGAACTGCACTATGGCTCCGGGGTGCTGCTGCTGGAGGGCGTTGGAATACGGCTGGACGCGAATGCAGACGAGGACGACAGCTTCAGCGCGACAACTCTTGCAGGCTGCCTTGAGCAGGTGGCACATGTTCATGCAATCGCGACCGTTGAGCCCGCGGGGCGCGTGATTACGCTCCATCGCACAGGTGCTTCGGATCCTCTGCCTACTCCTGGTGAGACTGTAGGCCCTCAGAGCCGAGAGGCATATACGATTCACATTGACGCAAACGGCGCAGAGATTCGCGCGCGCTCCTCGGCAGGCGTCTATGACGGCGTGCAGACGTTTTGCCAGATGATTGATCCAGGTGCAACGCCTTCGCTGCCCGTAGCTGATGTGAAAGATTGGCCTGCGATGGCGTATCGCGGCACGATGGTGGATTTCAGCGAGGGGCAATTGCTGCGCCTGCCGGAGGTAGAGCGGCAAATCGATTTGATGGCGCAGCTCAAGATGAATCAGTACTACCTCTACAACGAGCTTACGATCGCGCTTGATGGGCTGCCGCCGGCGGCGCCCGGAGCGCGTATGAGCAAGAGCGACGTGCACGCGATCATCGCGTACGCACGCAAGAGGCACATCGACGTGGTTCCGTGCTTAGAGCTTTATGGGCATCTGCACGACCTGTTTCGGCGCGAGGAATACTCGGATCTCGCCGACTTTCCGCACGGCGTCGAGTTCGATCCTGCGAACCCGCGTGTGGCCACACTGCTGCAGAAGTGGTCGGCGGAATACACGGATCTATTTCCGAGCGTGTTTGTGCACATCGGGTTTGACGAAACGTGGCAGCTGCAGCAGGCCGCCGCGCACGGCACCGCTTCGCCCGCGGCTTACTTCGCCGAACAGTTGCACAATGTGAGCGCACTCTTTGAGACACGCGGCAAGACAGTGCTGGCGTGGGGCGACATCATGGTGCGGTTTCCGGACATTGTGCCCCAGCTTCCGCCAAGGCTCATTGCAATCGCATGGTATTACGATCCGCGGCCGGACCCTGCCTACCATAAGTGGATCGACCCGTTGGCCGCGCGGCGTCAGCCGTTCATGGTGGCTCCCGGCGTGCATGCATGGAGCGAGGTTGCGCCGGATTTCGCACTCACCTTTGACAACATTGACACCATGTTGACTGCTGGCCGTAATTCCGGCGCGTTGGGGATGCTGAACACGATCTGGTCCGACGATGTGCAGGCGTTGAAGCGGCCGATGCTTCCCGGCATCGCGTATGGCGCGGTGGCCGCTTGGCAGCAGACGCCCGTGGACCATGCGCAATTCTTTGCCGACTATGCCGCGCTGGCTTACCCGCACGGCGCAGCGGACAAGATCGCCGCCGCACTTACGGCCCTGGCAGAGAGCGAGACTGCGCTCGAAAACGTTGTGGGACAGGAAACAATGGCTGCGCTCTGGCACAATCCCTTTGCGCCAACGCTGCTGGCCGCTGCACAGGCGCACGGCGCAGATCTGCGCACTTGCCGCCTGAAGGCGGAGGCGGCCGAGGAGGAATTGCTGTCCGTAGCGGAAGCGGGTGTCGGCGCCGACGAGCTTCAAGGGTTGCTGGTTGAGAGCCGCATGCTCGACTACACGGCGTTGCGTTACCAGTATGCGGTAGAGATGGTGGCTGCGTGGAAACACCTCGGTTCTCACCCAGCACGGGCCCAACTCGACAATGACTTTGACAATATCGTCGTCTCGCAGCAGCACGGGAAGCTCCCCGACCTTATGGAAGGCATTTCGGAGTTGAAGCCGCAGTATGAAAAGGCCTGGCTCGCCGAGTTCACTAGCTATCGTCTGGGTGCGGCCCTGGGCCGATGGGATGCCGAGTACGAGTTCTGGCGTAGGTTACAGGCGCGCCTGCTGGATGTGATCGAAACCTACGAACCGGGAAGAGAATTGCCGTCATGGTCGAGCTTGTTGCCGGCAAACTGAAGGCAGGTATAATTCCAGTTGAGCCAGCTGTCCCGGGACGCAAGGCGTCCGAGTTGAAGGAATGGGTACCACAGCCTCTTGCAACAGTAGCATCGGTCCATACAGGGTAACCTATTTGGAAGTTGTGGCAGCCTGATCGGATGACAAACGCTCCACGAAAAAGCGCGATGGACAAGCAGTGGATCGAGGGCCTGATTCGCACGCATGGGCCTATCTCCCGTGTTGGAATCTATCAACTCACGCAACTTCGCCGCAGCACCATCTCGCAGCTCACGCGCCAGTTACTCGCCGAGGGAAAGCTGATCGAGGTCGGCCGCTCGGACAACCCCCTAGGCCGCAAGCAGATTCTGCTAAAGCTCAACCCTAAATTTGGATTTATCGGAGCGGTGCAGTTCGACGATCAGCAAGTTGCAGCCGCGGTGCTCGACCTGGAGCCATCGGTGGTGTGCACGGTTGCCGAAACTACTGATCTTGCGCACGGGCAGGAGGGACTCCTTCGCCAGTTGAAGAGCCTGTTACGCCGCGCGGTGAAGAAATCGGGCTGTGCGTGGTCGAACTGTATCGGTATCGGCATTGCCGACCCGGGCCTGGTGGATACGCGTAACGGCGTCATTGCTTCTTCATCCACGATTGAATTCTGGAACAACGTGCCTGTGCGAGAGCGGTTCCGGGCAGATTTTGTCGACCTGCCCGTGCTGGTGGAAAGCAAGACGCGCACGACGGCTGTAGCTGAGCGCATGCTCGGCGCCGGCGAGAAACAGCCGAACATGATCTATTTCGACTACGGGACCGGCATTGGCGCGGGCGTGATTGTCGACGGTCACCTCCTGTACGGTCAGAACTGCGGAGCTGGCGAGGTGGGGCACATGAACGTGCTCAAGGACGGCCCGCGCTGTAAGTGCGGCAGCACAGGGTGCCTAGAAGCGCTGGCGGGCGCCTCGGCGGTGGAGAACCGCGTTCGCAAGGCGATTGAGGAAGGCGTGACGTCGCACGCGCTGGCCGGGATCGATCCGTTGACGATTACTGCCTGGCAGGTGTTTACAGCCGCGGCGGAGAACGACAAGCTCTGTTGGAATATCGTGGCCGAGGTGGCCGACGACATCGGCATGGCGGTTGCAAATCTCGTGAATCTCTTCAATCCATCGGTAGTGGTCATGGACCACCGGCTTCGCGTTGCTGGCGAGGAGTTTCTCAGTCTGGTTGCGCGGACCATCAAGAGCTATGCCCTGGCGAGCTCGACCGAGTCACTGCAATTGCGATTTGCGTATCTTGGAAGCGAGGCCGGCTTGCTGGGCCTAGGGTTGAGGATGCTTGATCATCACTTCGCGCAGACAGAGCCAGCGGTATTACTGGAGTCGCTGACCGAGGAGCGCAGCGCCAAACTACGTGCGCTCTAGATTCTCGTGGCGGCGCGGTTGAGACCGGGCTGAAGAACGCGATAGTGAAGGCGATCCAATTAGCCCAGTGGTTTTGTCGCCATCGTAAAACGGCCAATTTTCGTTAAATATTCTTCCCCTGGTCAGCGGTGGTCGCCTTGAAGCTGTTGTGGAGTTCGACAGGAACGTTCAAGTTCATTTTTTTACCTGCGGTTCTTCAGCTTTGCTGATCTGACTCACCTCCTTTCCCGGAGGTGAGTGTATCCGGCTATGAGTAGCCACTGCTACTGGATGCCCCAGGCCTGGCGGCACATCAGCACCATCCGGGCCATCGTCGCCCATTCCATGTCCAGAGCTGCAGCCAGAAGATGGAGCTGCTGCCGGGTGGCCGAGAGCCATGTCCCGGCTTCGATCTCCCTCCACCGCTGAGCCTCCATGCCGGCCAGCCCAGCCGCCTGCTCGATGGAAAGCCCCGCCTTGCCGCGGGCGATCTCGATGAAGGATCCGAACATCCGGCTCCAGACACCCTGGAAGTACTGGTTATCTGTGATCGACGGAAGAGACTTAAATAATATACTCATGTACTCATTACTCCTAAGCGGCGAACCTGTCAAGTCCGCCTGGATTTG
>DCFV01000090.1:0-2002 GCA_002314435.1 Acidobacteriaceae bacterium UBA1795
GCGTGCAAACGGGACCCCACTGACGATTGGGTCCACATAAGCCTCTGGTTGGAACTGGGGGCTGCGTTTGGGATGCTGGTGGTGGAGACGATTGCGAAGGTCCGGCGGGCGTTTTTCGTTGAGAAGAAGCCGATCAAGGCGATCTGCCGGGAGCTGAAGCTCTCGCGGAGAGCGGTGCGCAAGGCGATCCGCTCCGAAGCGACGGAGTACCGCTACGAACGCAGCGTGCAGCCGATGCCGAAGCTTGGGGCTTGGCGGAAGCAACTCGATGAGCTTCTGTCCACGAACGAGGGCAAGCCGCGGCGGGAGCGGCTGACTGCGGTGCGGATTTTCGAGACGCTGCGCGATTTAGGGTTCGAGGGCGGCTACGATGCGGTGCGGCGCTACGCCAAGAGCTGGCGCAAGGCGCGTGGAGCTGCCGCGGCGCAAGCCTATGTTCCACTGACTTTTGCACCTGGCGAGGCTTACCAGTTCGACTGGAGCCACGAACTCGTCCTGATCGATGGCGCGGCGGTCATGGTAAAGGTGGCGCACATGCGGCTCTGCCACAGCCGCATGCTGTTCGCACGGGCCTATCCGCGCGAGAGCCAGGAGATGGTCTTCGACGCTCATGACCGCGCTTTCGCGTTCTTCAAGGGCGCCTGCACGCGCGGCATCTACGACAACATGAAGACGGCGGTGGAGACGGTGTTCCTGGGCAAGGAACGCCGGTTCAACCGGCGCTTTATGCAGATGTGCAGCCATTACCTGGTGGAGCCCACCGCTTGCACCCCGGCATCTGGCTGGGAGAAGGGGCAGGTCGAGAACCAGGTGGGCCTGGTGCGCGAACGCTTCTTCACGCCGAGAGCGCGGGTGAAGAGCTTCGACGAGCTGAATGCCTGGCTTCTCGACCAATGCGTGGCTTACGCCAAGACGCACAAGCATCCCGAGCTTACGGATCAGACCGTCTGGCAGGTGTTCGAGGCGGAGCGGGTGAGCCTTGTCGCGGTTCCCGGCCGCTTCGACGGCTTTCACGCGGTCATGGCCTCGGTCTCGAAGACCTGCCTGGTCTCTTTCGACCGGAACAAATACTCGGTCTCCTCCCGGGCCGTTGGGCGGCCTGTCGAGGTTCAGGCTTACGCTGACCGGATCGTTATCCGGCAGGACGGCGCCATCGTTGGCGAGCATGCCCGCAGCTTCGGGCGCGACCGGACCATCTACGATCCCTGGCATTACGTGCCGGTGCTGAGCCGGAAGCCTGGAGCGCTCAGGAACGGCGCGCCGTTCAAGAACTGGGTGCTGCCGTCGTCGCTGGAGCGTGTGCGGCAAAAACTGCGCGGCTCAGATGATGGCGACCGGCAGATGGTGGCGATCCTTGCCGCCGCGTTGGACGACGGGCTCCCGGTGGTGGAGGCTGCCTGCGCCGAAGCCCTGAGCCAGGGCGTGCACTCGTCCAGCGTGATCCTGAACATCCTCGCACGCAAAAAGGACCCGGCCCCGGCCGTGACCATCATCACCCCGGAAGCGCTGCATTTAAAGCACGCGCCTGCCGCCGATTGCGCCCGTTACGACGGTTTGAGGAGAACCAGCCCATGGAACGTACGGACATCCTCGCCCTGATGGGCGAACTGAAGCTTTACGGCATGCGTGGCGCCTACGACGAGGTGATGGCGGCTGGGATCAAGCGTCAGCACGAACCGCCGCGCATTGTTGGCGATCTGCTGAAATCCGAAATCGCGGAAAAGCAGGCGCGGTCGATCAGATACCAGATGACCATCGCCAAGCTGCCGCTGGCCAAGGACCTCGACGGCTTCAAGTTCGCCGGCACCCCCATCAACGAGACGCTGGTGCGGGATCTCGCAAATGGCGGCTTCCTGGCCAGCCAGCGTAACGTTGTCCTGATCGGTGGAACGGGCACCGGCAAAAGCCACCTTGCCATCGCAATCGCCCGAGCCTGCATCCGCGGCGGTGCCAGGGGACGCTTCTACAATGTCGTAGACCTGGTCAACCGGCTCGACGGCGA
>DCFV01000090.1:2298-2894 GCA_002314435.1 Acidobacteriaceae bacterium UBA1795
CCCGCGCCGGCCGCCAGGGGCGGATGGCCGATTACCTGTCCCGCCTCGACTTCGTGATCCTGGATGAGCTTGGCTATCTGCCCTTTGCGCAGGCAGGCGGGCAGTTGCTCTTCCATCTGGTGAGCCGTCTTTACGAGCGCACCTCCATCGTCGTCACCACCAACCTCGCCTTCGCCGAATGGCCCAGCGTCTTCGGCGATGCCAAAATGACCACCGCACTCCTCGACCGGCTCACCCATCACTGCGAGATCGTCGAGACCGGCAATGAAAGCTGGCGCTTCAAAAATCGCGCCTGACACCCGCCGCGCTGCCCCGGCGTAATCCATCATGCCGCCGTGCTCACGGCCCTCAAGAACAAGCCCTGCGGGCGGCCGCCGGAAAAGCGGCCGTTCTTGACCGCCGTTCCGCGCGCCGGCTCATCGCAAGCATGGGCCGGGACGGAAGGATGGCACCCCTGAACCGAACAAAAGGATGCTCCCAAGGGGGTTCTTTTTGCACGCCGATCCGGGGTCCCGTTTGCGAGCCGATTGACAGGTCCGGCAGCACCGCGTCAATATGAGAGCCAGTGCGGTCGCGGGCGATCAGAATTGGGATTT
>DCFV01000216.1 GCA_002314435.1 Acidobacteriaceae bacterium UBA1795
CCACCGAGTGCTTCACCATGGTGTTAGCGATGACCAATGCAACGTTCGCCGGAATCGGCGCCAGTTTGAAGCTCAGGTCGCGGCAGTCCAGCAGCAGCGCATGGTCCTCTTCGCCATTGGCAGAGATGAACTGATCCATGATGCCGCAGTTGGCGCCCACAAACTCGTTCTCCGCACGCTGGCACAGCCGCGCCAAAATCGGGCCTGGAAAACTAACTTCTGTAAGCGACGTGACAGCCAGCGCCGTGGCCACTTCTACCGCAGCCGAGCTCGAAAGGCCCGAACCGAGAGGCACGTCGCCCCACAGGGACAGACTGAAAGCGGGAATGGTCAACCCTTCGCCAGCCAGCGTAACCACTACGCCCATCGGGTAGTCGCTCCAGTGCTTGCTGCCCTTGGCGGGCAGTGCGTCCGCATCAAAGACGCGCTCCTCGCCATAATTCTCTGAGTAGATGACGATCTTCCCGTCAAAACGCGGTGAGATGCCCGCGAGCGTAGCGAAATCGATCGCCGCCGGCATCACAAAGCCTTCGGCATAGTCGGTGTGTTCGCCAATCAGGTTGACGCGACCGGGCGCGGCAAAAATGGCCGGCTCGGCGTGGAAGCGAGTCTGGTGAATCGCGCGGAAAGCAGCTACGTCATGCATAGTCAGGGCACCTACAGTCGTTCAAGATCAATCGTCATCGGCCAGCTGAATGACTGGCCAGGAAGAAGCGTGCGGGACCACGGCCCGTTGATCGCCAGCGAGTCCACCGGCGCGGTCGAGGGTTCCAGAGCCACGCAAATCTGCTTCAGCCCCGGCCTTTCCGGCCAGCCTCCGTAGCAGATCCACAGGCCCAGGTACGGCGTGGCGGTGGTATCGAAACTTACCCGGATGCGCACGCCCGCCGATGGCCGGCGCAGCGCGCACCAATTCTCACCCACGGCCAGCGGCCCAGCAAAGAGCTTGTCGCCGATGCCGGTGTCCGGTGCCTGCGCCACGCGCAGATCTGTCTCTCCGCCGCGCGCCAGCTTCGCCACAGGCCATGCAACCGTATCGCCGCCTTTGCCCAGCCGTTCGCCGCCGGAGCCCTCCAGCCGCAACTTGGTGACCGTCGGTGGCAGTTCGATTTCGTCGCCCGCTTCGGTGGAATAAAGCGTATGTGCGGCCCACGACCATGGTGCCGCATGACTTCCTGTGTTGGTTACCGTGTAGTCCGCTTTCAATTCCCAGCCCTTGGGCGTTTCCTTGAGCGCCAGTTTCCGCTCCACGGTGAGTGGCAGTGAGAAGCATGCGCCCCGCAGCGTTACGCTCGTCGCGTCAGCCTGGACCACGTCCCAAGCCACGCGCCACAGATCGCCATGATCGGGTACAGCAGCGGGTCCGCCGGCAGTCTCCACCGTGCAGCCGGCCACCGAGGGCAGGCACTCGTCCCAGCCACTCGCATCGCCTTCGTCAAAACCCATGGTTTGCGTGCGCGGAGCCGGAGTGGCCAGCGGCGTCTGCAGCAGCTCATGACCGCGTACACGAATTGAAGAAACCTTGCCGCCCAACGCGGGAAGCAATTCGACAGCGCACTCTCCACTTGCGATGAGAACGTTTTCTTTCATAGCCCCAATTCCACTTGCTCGGTCATCGTTTTCTACTCCTTCGTTTACTGCGCGCACGAAGAAGATAGTCTATCCCAGATCCGGTCCAGCCACTCCACGTGCTCCGGTTTCATCAGCACCGAGCGCAGGCAAGTCACATACTTCTCTGCGTCATAGACCGCCGCGTCCGCAGGCCCAAACCAGGATTGCGGCAATTGTACAAGGGCAAGGTGCAAATCTGCCGTGGCGACGGTAACAAATATTTCCTGGGCACGGGCGGAGGACTCTTCCGCCGTCGCCGCAGCGATCTTCCACACCACGATGTCCAGGTCCGGCGCCCCCGCTGCCAGCGGCTCAAACCGTCCGTCGGCGCGCAGGCGGCGGTCCAGTTCCAGAGCTGCCGCGCGGCACCGCAGGAGTCCTTGCGCAAACGACCCGCCCGGTTCCAGCGGCAGCAACCGCTGCGTGGCCCACAGCGCCACAGCCGCCGCACCCGGCCGCGAGCACTCCAGGCTGATCTCGCCCAAATGTACGGGGCCTCCGGCAAGCGATTTTGGCTCGGTGGGACCGAGGTCCAGCTCCTTCGACGTGAAGTAGGTATAGGGCGAATCATGCTTGTAGAGCCGCCCCACTCCGGGGTCGCGAAAAAGTACGCAGCCGCAGCCATAGGGCTGCAGTCCGTGCTTGTGCGGGTCCACCACAATGGAGTCGGCCTGCTCGGTGGCTCGGTACGCCCGCCGCGCCGGTTCGTCCAGCGCATCGGCAATCAGCCGGAAGTAGCCACCGTAGGCCGCGTCCACGTGCACCCTGAAACCATAACGCGCGCGCAGCGCCAGCACCTCATCCAGCGGGTCCACAGCACCAATGCCCGTGGTGCCCAGCGTGACCACCACCGTGCCAACGTCGCCCTTGCGCAGCTCGTCCTCGAGCGCGGCCAGATCCAGCCGGCCGTGCCGGTCGGCAGCAATCGGCCTATATGCCAGCTTGAGCACACCGGAGATGCGGCTGTGCGTGTAGTGCGCCTGCCCGGAGCCGACAATCACCCTGCCCGGGGCCATCTGCCCTGCCACCCACAGCGCCTCCAGATTGGCCATCGTGCCACCCGACGTCAGGTGCCCCAGGTGCTCCGTCCAGCCGAACATCTGTGCAATCTGCGCTACCGCTTCGATTTCCATCTCCGAGCTGGCGCGGCCGCCGTCGCGGGCGTGGTTGTTGGGATTGATCGTCATGGCCAGCGCATAGGCCGCGCGTGCCAGCGGGTGCGGCGGCCGCAGCATCTGCCCGGCATAGAGCGGATGAAAGTAGGGGTAGTTGTCGCCCAGCCGGTGGGCCGTCTCGGCCAGCACCCGGCTCATCGCTTCGACGTCCTGAGGGGTCGCTTCCACTGGCGGAAGGGACAAAAACTCGGCCTCAAGCGCCTCGGTGGCGTGGGCCAACAGGCCGGGAACAGGATCAGTAGGCATGGCGACTCTCCACGGTAACATAACCGGACGTGTTCCTGTAGATGACTGATTCCGGGAGAGTTTTCCCGTATTGCAAACAGGACGTGCGCGGGCGCCACCTGATTTCCTGCATGGGTATTTGCAGATGGATGCTACAATTGGGCCAGCGTTAGAGTCGAACCGGGCGTGAGCAGTCCTCGCCCAACCAAGCAAGATTCTGCCAGTGGTCGCTCCGATTCATCCAGCGCAATTCAATACCAGGAAATACGAGCACAATGGAACAAGGTACTGTGAAGTGGTTCAATGACGCGAAGGGCTTCGGCTTCATCTCGCGTCAGAACGGCGAAGATGTCTTCGTGCACTACTCTGCGATCAACTCGAGTGGTTTCAAGAGCCTGCAGGAAGGTCAAGCCGTGCAGTTCAACGTGGTGAAGGGGCCCAAGGGATGGCAGGCGGCGGACGTTCAGCCTCTGTAAGCCGTTAGGTCGCCGGATTCCGGCAGAATCTCGCAAACAAACGAGGGCAGGGAGCAATCTCGGCCCTCGTTTTTGCGTTTTGGGCGGATTCTTCGCGCCGTGCGGTTCAGTCGCCGTGCGGCACAATGCTGGCACTGCCGGATGAAAAGATTGGCTCTGCCTGGCCGCGCAGCACCCGGTAAAGCGTGAAGTGCCGCTCCGTGGCCCCCCGCACTTCAAACAGCAATTCGCCGCGGTTGTCGGCGTCGGCGTCCACAGCATCCACCAGCCGCATCCGTGGTGCGTCGTCCAGATGCTTGAAATCAGCCACACTCTTCAGCAGGATCTGCAGCCCGCCGTAGAAGTCCGGTTGCGCAATCAGGGTGACGAACTTCTGCTCCTGGGGAGGCGCATCGGTGTGGGCGGAAAACACCAGCGTGGCACCCGCCCCATAGGCCAGTTCAAAAACATGAAATTGCTCGTCGTCCAGCGGAGCCGGTTCCGGCGGAAGCGTCAGTTGCTTCCTGGCGTGGGCAGACTTCGTCTTCGGCGTGGAAGGCGCAAGTGGCGCGTCCAGTCCAAGCGCCGTGCGTGCCGCCACTTCCAGCGCGGCTTTCATTCTCAACTCGTCTTCCGGGTTCGCCCAGTGGAAGATCCACGGGTGTTCGGGCAGGTTGCGCGCGTCGCTCACCGCCACTGTCTGCTGCAGATCCGGCGGAAGGCCCATCAGGTTAGGCGTGACTGCGGGGCCGCTGCCTTCGCTCTTGCCACGCTTCAATTGCGGCCGATCCGGGTCCGTCACCCCCGGCATGCTTTCCACGTACCCTAGGTCCTCGCCCTTCTTCGCTGTGCCCGGGTCCTTGTTCAGCGTTGGGCGGTCCGGATCCTCCGGGGCAGTGCCCGCATCGCTGCTGCTGCCCTTGGCCTTGTGTAACGTAGGCCGGTCCGGGTCAGGCGCCGGAGCAGAGCTGGACGCATCGTCACCGGAGTCGTTCCCGTGCAGCGTAGGCTCATCGGAGTCTTTTGAGCCCGTTTTGCCCACCGTTCCCGCCGCGGGATGCTTGCGGTGCAGGACCGGCCCGTTGTCATAAGTCTCGTCCACCAGTGCCATCGGCTTAGGCGCCGAGGGCTTGGGTGGGGGCATCGGTCTCCATTTGCCGTAGCCCACCCACTCATTCTGCTCCTGCCCGGCACTCTCCACGTCAAACAGGCCGATGCTCTTGCCCGTCTTCTTCAGCTCGTACTCGACCTCGCCGGCCAGCGCCATGGGCTGCGGCCGGGCCAGATAGATGCCGCCATCGTGAAACTGCTCGCCGTCGAAGACTGTGATCGGCACCAGACGCGACTTCTTCGGCTTACCCTCGGCGCCTGTCCACTCCAGCACCGCCACAGCGCGAAGCACCGGAGCCTTGTCCTTGCCCTCTGGCTTGATCTGGCCCGGGTATTGCGCGCCCGCCGGCAGTGCGGCATTGAGCAGGACCACAGCCAGTACAGCCCCGAGCAATGACACCGCCCATGACACCAGCCGCCCGGCTCGGGAATAATGCGATTTGAAGGTCAAGCGATCCACCATGCGAGGGAGCCCCAATGGAACTGAATGCGAAAGTCGCCGACTTCACGCTGGAAACCGACGAGGAAAAAACCGTAAGCCTCTCCGACTATAAAGGCCAACCGGTCGTTCTGTTTTTTTACCCCCGCGCCGACACCCCCGGCTGCACCATCGAAGCCTGCGGTTTCCGCGACACATTCAAGAAGCTGGTGGCTGCCGGTGCCGTGGTGCTGGGCATCTCGCGCGACACACCCAGGGCGCAGGCCAGGTTCCGCGCCAAGTACGACCTGCCTTACACGCTCCTTGCT
>DCFV01000180.1 GCA_002314435.1 Acidobacteriaceae bacterium UBA1795
GTGATTCTGATGACTGGGCCACCTGTGAATTGCTTTATGCGGCGGGGGCGCGCATGGCATCCAATGCATACTTCAGGTCGGCGGCTAAGGCTTGCTGCGTTTCTTCGCTGAGTTTGGCGCCCTGGCTGGTGAGGTAGAAGACGTCGATGGCGGTTTCGCCTTCGGTGTCGATGAGGGCGACCTCGATGTTGCACTGGTGTTTGGAGAGTGTGAGGGCAATCTGGCGCAGCAGGCCGGGGATGTCCTGCGCGACGACCTGCAACAGCGTGGAGTGCGAGGACGCGTCGCTGTCGAACTGGAGGCGGGTTTGCACCTCGACCTTGATGTTGTTGGAGTGGTTCAAGTGGGCGCGGGCTTCGAGCATCTGCTCGACAGGGACTTTTTGCGCCACGACGTCGTGGATGTGGGCGAGGAAGCGGTCCTTCTCGGTGGGGTTGAGCTCGATGGTGCGGAAGACGTCAGTGAACTGGAAGGCGTCGACGACGACGCCGGCATCGTTGGAGTAGGCGCCGGCCTTGACGATGTTCATGCCCCAGGCGGCGAGCGCTCCGGCGACGTCGGCAAAGAGGCGTTTGCGGTCGCGGACGATGACGGTGAGTTCGAAGAGCTGGCGTAGCGGGCGGAGCTCGAGCTGCACGGGGTCTTCGTCGAGCCTGGTCGAGAGCAGGAAATGGTTGCGGATGAACTCGGGCAGGCGGGTCTGCAGATAACGCTGCGGGAGGCCTTCGAGGAAGCGGCCGAGGTCCTCGTACTGGCTGGCCGGGACCATGGAGCGGAGGCGATTGAGCAACGTGGGGTCGATGGCGGCGTGGTAACGCACCTCGTCGACGGAACGGTCCATGAAGTTGGCGGTGGCCATGTAGAACTGCCAGAGGGTTTCGGCCTTCCAGGGCGTGAGCGCCTCGGGGTTGACGGCCTTGATGTCCGCGTAGGTCATGAGGGTGAGCATCTTGAGGATGCTGGGGTTGCCGACCTTGTCGGCAAAGGCGCGGACATTCTCGATGTCGAAGATGTCGCGGCGGATGGCTAGCGACATTTCAAGGTGCAGGCGGATGAGCTTGAGGACGGACTCACGCTCTTCCGTGTCGAAGTCGAGGCGGGCGAGGAAGCTGTCGGCCAGCTCGACGGACTGCTGGGCGTGCTCGCCGCTGCGGCGGCCTTTGCCAGTGTCGTGGAGCAAGAGCGAGAGCAGGAACAGGTCGAGTCGATCCACTTCCGGCAGCAACTGCGCGAGGCGGTGTTCGTAGTCCTGCGTGGGCTGGCGCAACGAGTGCACGTTGTCGATGGTGAGGAAGGTGTGCTCGTCGACGGTGTAGCGGTGGTAGCTGTCGCGGATGACGAGGGCGTCGATGCCGTGGAACTCGGGGATGAGCATTTCCAGCACGCCGAGGGCATGCATGGTGCGCAGCGCATGCGCCGCGTGGGGGCCGAGCAAGACTTCGCGGAGGGAATTCCAGAGATAAGGCCCTTCGGGGATGTGGATGGCGAGGGCGGGCAGGGCGTCTGTGATGCGGTCTTCAGCGGCCTGGGAGAGCGTGTAGCCGTGAGTGGCCATGAGGGAGAAGATGCGCAGGATGGCGGCGGTGTCACTGAACTGCGCGCCGGGAAGAATGTCGATGCGGCCCTGATCGAGGATGAAGTCGGTGCCCGCGATGGGAGTGCGGCGGCGGCGGAACTGGCGGTAGAAGCTGACGGGCGCGGGCAGATGCTCCATGAGCAGCGCGGCGCGGCGATAGACGATGCGCGCGTGTCGATAGTAGGTGCGCATCCAGTAGGCCGGGTCAGCGGTGCCGCGCGTCTCGAGGCCGATGGAGTTGGCGGCGGCTTCGTCCTGCGACTGCCAGTCGAGCGTGTTGTCGTCGCGGCCGTGGCGGAAGTGAAGAAAACATCGGGCGGCGGTGAGGAAGTCGAATGCAGCCTCGGCATCGCCACGGGCAGACTGGAAGACGCCGCCGCGCTGGCGGGGCCACTCCCTGGTCTCCTTGAGGTGGAAGAGAAGAGCGAACCAGACGGCGAGGTGGTAATCGCGCAGGCCGCCGGGACAGTCCTTGAGATTCGGCTCAAGGTGGAAGATGGTGTTGCCGAACTTGGCGTGGCGGGCGCGGGCGATTTCGCCGAGCTTCTGCGTGATGGTGTTCCACTCGCTGAGCACCAGGCCGGGCAGGATGGTCTGGTGGAGTTGCTGGTAGAGCGGAAACTGGCCGGCGAGGAAGCGGCGGTCGAGCGTGGCCAGGGTGAACTCGAGGTTGTCGGGGTCGAACTTTCCGGCCTCCTTGAGTGTGCGCGAGGCGGGGCTCGCGCGAAGGCCGATATCCCACATGCCCTGGATGATGGCTCGGACCGCCTCGCGGCTTTGCTCTTCGGCCCGATCGTCTGCGTAAGCGAACAGCACATCGATGTCGGAGTAGGGGAAGAGATCTTTGCGGCCGTAGCCGCCGAGAGCGAGCAGGGAAACGTTGGGTGCGGCTTGTCCGGCGAAGGCGCGACGCCACATTTCAATCAGGATGCGGTCAACGACGGCGGAGCGGCGGCGAATGGCCGCAGTGCCATCGCCAGTGCGCTCACAGGTTTGGCGGACGAGCGCCATCTCGCGAAGATACTGATCCCGTAGATCGTCAACCGCTAAAGCGACTGGAGTCATGATGAGATGTGTCGTTTGGTTCCAGGGAGCCTGAACAAAAAAGGTGTTAACAGAATACTAAACCCAGGGGCTGGGGACTACCACGGGCGGGGATTGAAGGAGGAAATGGAGCGCGAGAGACGAGGCGCGGAGGGCGCCTCGTCTGGAGGGGGAAAGAGAGAAGCGTGCGCTAGAGCGCTGACTCACCGCGCTCGTCGTTGCGGATGCGGATGGCTTCTTCGATCCGCGAGACGAAGATTTTGCCGTCGCCGATGCGGCCGGTGCGGGCTGCGCCGACGATGGCTTGGATGGCTTTTTCCTTCAACTCGTCGTGGAGGACGAGCTCGATCTTGACCTTGGGTAGAAGGTCGACGGTGTATTCACGGCCACGGTAGAACTCGGTGTGACCCTTCTGGCGGCCGTGGCCGCGGGCCTCGAGAATGGTCATCCCTTCGATCCCCGCATCGAGCAGGGCATCCTTGACTGCGTCCAATTTGGAAGGCTGCAGAACCGCCTCAATCTTGAGCATAAGCAAAAACCTCGCTTGCCAGCGTATCAGGCCGGGCGGCTTTGTGGGCCAGCCCGGGTGAAAGATTTCTCGGAAGGTTCTCCGAGTGGCACCGGCGTTGCCGAAGATCTGCAAACGCAGGTTCTTCGCTTCGCCTACCCCACGAACGATACATCGTTCACGGGGCCCCGGAGCGCTGCGCTCAGAATGACGCGGTTGCGGGTCGCGCAGAGTTCATCGGGAGGTGGAGATGCTTTGTGGATGCCCATCCTTTCCGCAAGATGCGCGGAAAGGATGGGCATCCACGTTTACGAGTTCAGGTCGTAGCCTTCTTCGCCGTGCTGCGAAAGATCCAGGCCCTCATGCTCGTCTTCAGGCGAGAGGCGGAGGCCAATCACCTTGTCGACGAGGAAGAGCAGA
>DCFV01000063.1:0-18241 GCA_002314435.1 Acidobacteriaceae bacterium UBA1795
CTTAGCTCTGCACCTATGCAACATTTCGAGACCGAAAATCTCCGCACATGGGAGGATGGAATGAACTCCAGAGCTGCACGCTTGCTCTTGGGGCTGGCTTGCCTCGCGTCTTTTTGGGGTCCTACATCACAGGCTTCGCAAACAACCACGCCACAATCACGCACGGTTGTTCCATTGCCGTTGCTCTCTCGAACTACGCCACAAGGCCTCGGGGGGGCTTCTGGAGAACAGACAACAACTTTGATCCAGTTCTTCACTTGAAGAATATTTTGCTCAAGCAATCCCTGGATGTGACTCCGGAGATCTACTTTGCCGATGGTGCAGAATACGATTTGCCAGCGGTGCATTTGGAGCCTGCAGGAGTGACCTCAATCGATCTTCGAGCTGTAATTGAAGGAGATGAGATTCCTCCGGCGCTTAAGCCTCATATCTCGAAGTACGAAATGGTCGGGATTTCGTATCAATGGTCGTGGCCTGCGGTGATTGCGAGCATCCAGAGCACCGATCTCAGCACCAGTCTTTCGGCGGCTAGTTCCCCGCTCGGTAACAAGAGCGTCGTGCATCACAGCCCGGAAGCAGTCGGGCCCCAGGTCATTCATGGCTCATGGTGGCGTGCTACACCATACACCGACGACATTGTGGCTGTTGGCAACACTTCGCTTGCGGCAAAGCACGTTGAGGTGCAGGTCTCTGACAGCGTCGGGAATGTCCTCGTCAAGAAGCAACTTCTCTTGCCTCCCCATCAAACTTCTTTGGTGCGCGTCAACGACTTGCTATCGGGCAATGTCGACCCAGGCGATGCGGGTGGTCTCACGATTCTCTATGCGGGCGCTTCGCACGCGGTGGTTGCTTCGGCAAGCATTGAAGACACCACCACGGGATTTTCGTTTACTCCGCAACTCGTGGAACAGGTAGCGAAGCCTGGTGAGACGGCACACGCGGTGACGCTGCATGCACCAGGGCTGATGTTAGGCCGCGCAGACACGACGATGGGTTTTGCACCGGGCACGATTTTTACGCCGTACGCTGTCTTGCACAATATTTCCCCTGACACGATCACGGGAGCGCTTTATCTTACGTCGGAGGAGACGAGTGGTGCTCCTGTGACGCGGCCGCTCGATACAATCACAGTGGCCCCAGGAGCCACGTTGAAGATCGATATGAGCCGGTATTTTCCATCCAGCACTCCGCTTCCCGATGGCATAGGACATCTGTCGGTGGCTTTCAACGGAAAGAACAGTGATCTTCTTTTCGACGTGGGCAGCGTGGATCAGAGCAAGAATTACGTTTTCCCGGTCGTCCCATCCATCGAGGCGCCGACGACGAGCAAGATCTTCTGCTACTGGTCGCTCGAAGAAGGGACCAGTACGATGATTTCGGTATGGAACTACGCGGACAAGAGTCAGGATGCGACGCTTATGCTTTACTACGGATCCGGCGGGCAATATAAGATTCCGATCCATCTTGAGCCACGGCAGACCTACAATCTTGACCTGATGATGTTGGTGCACAATCGTGTTCCGGACGCAGACGGGAAAGAGCTTCCGGAAGATGTGGGGAGCGGCAGTGCGGAGTTGGTCGGCCCGAAGGGTGAGCTCGATCCAATGACGGTTGTGGTAAGCGCATCGACCTACAACGTTCGCGAAGCCACTTGTTGGCCTGTGTGTACCAATTGCGGAGGCGTTGTCGCTGTTTCTGTTCCAAACTATCAAGTCTCCGTCAATAGAACTGTTCAAGCCACCGCAACAGTGACCACCGGGAGCGGCATTGAGTATATGCAAGGCGGAGATTGGACTATCGGGAATCCGTCCATTGCGAACGTGAGCAGCGGTGGGATAGTGGGTGGACTTGCAGCCGGATCAACGAGTCTTGATTTCACGATCTATGCGCCATCCGGAAGTTTCCAATGCTACTATTCGGCGGAGGAGATGTGTGAATCGTATTTCTGGGGCGGTTCTGGATCGGTATCGGTGAGTCCGATTATCTACAACATCTCGCCATCTGTGGTTACGTTTGGATCGGGCGGTGTTCCGATCACCATCTCTGGCGCCGGGTTTGGGACATCGGCAACAGTGAACCTGCCTACGGGCGTCGTTGGCTCCGGACAATCGACCACCCCCAACCAGATCACACTTACGCTGACTCCACAGAATGGCATTCAACTTGGATCAGGCGGAAGCATCTCTGTGACCGCCGTTCAGCAGAAAAGCAACTTGATCGGCGAAACGCTGGACGGGCCATATAGCATGCTGGTGATCGGAGATGTCCAGTTTACTTGCATTCATTGCCAAACCACGAAAGAACGCGATGTCACCTATCAGGTGAAAAACTATCTCAACACGAATGCGGGGTCGGTTCCGATCTGCGAGATCCCTGTCATTTCCAATTGGACCTGCAACAACGGAAGTCCAAGCCCCAATTTTGCCGCTTGTCCAGGAACGGCGAGCACGGCGTCAAACGGTCAATTCACCGACGGCTGGACCTTCGGGCCGAGTGGAGATTACTTGACACCAACCGGTTGCGGGGTCTCAGTGGACGACCGGTGGTATTGGACGCCAAGCAGTCCAACCCGGGATATGGGGCACCTGTATGGAGCGGTTTACACCAACCAGGTCGTCGAGAATGGGACGTATCCGCCGCAAACGATGATTGGCGAGACCCTTCCCTTCTGAAATGGAGCACGTGATGACATCAAGCAATCGACAATTCAATGTCCTCGCCGTGCTGGTACTTTTGCTATCTACGGCGACAGCTTATGCGGCCGTAATTCACGCGACGGTCACCGAGAATGGGAAGCCGGTCGAGGGAGTTCATGTTCGCGCGGACTTCATGGGAGAGCGCGGGGTCTCAGGGTCCATCATCCAGATTTGCCTCACGGATTCGTCAGGCAAGTGTGATCTCACAGGTCTGTCCAAGGGACCGTATACCGTCAATGCTGGAAAGCCCGAAGATGAGTATCCCGGCATGTGGATACCGTTCTACAGACACGGGGTTCCCGCAAAGATTATTCACCTAGTTAAAAGCGATTCAGAAACTCGGGTTTCGATCGTTCTTGGCCCGAAGGGGGCTATGCTTGAAATCGTCGGGATTGGTGGAGATGGCCAGGCATTACCGAGTGTAGGGATTATCGTTAGCCGCGTCGCACACCCAAACGATGAACTGGAGACGTCTCTCAACGCCGGTTCTCAGATCCTGCTGCCCGCGGATGACGACGTGCTGTTGGAAGTTCGAGCCGAAGGATACGAGCCTTGGGTCTTGAGCAGCCAGCGGGAGATCAACGAAGGCAAGCCCCTGCATTTTCATGCCGGAGAGCACCACAGCCTGACCATTCGCCTGAAGGCAAAATGATCTGGATGGACGGTCGGCAGGTGGCCCACCCTTCGTTCAGCATCTTCGTCCCCGCCACTAATCCCGGGGTGCCCCATTCTTTCGCGCGTTTCTTGCGCGAAAGGGTGGGAGAGCAGAGCCCTTGCCCAGCCACGATCAAGCTGACAGCAAAGAGCTATCATTCAGCGAGACACCCATGAGCCGCCTCATCCTCGCCGCTGTTCTTCTCGCCGCTCCGTTCGTCTCCGCACAGCCCGCGCCCGCCGCAACCTACGTCGCCCTCGGCAGCTCCTTCGCCGCGGGCCCCGGCATCCCCAAACCCGACCCCGCCAGCTCCGCACGTTGCGCCCGCTCCACCGAGAACTACGCCCACCTCTTCGCCGCCGAGCGCGGCCTCACGCTCCGTGATGTCTCCTGCTCCGGCGCCACCACCGCCGATGTACTCCAGGGCAACCACGCCCTGCCCCCGCAGCTCGACGCCGTCACCCCCGCCGCCCGACTCGTCACCGTCACCGTCGGCGGCAACGACGTCTTCTTCATCGGCAGTCTCTACGGCTGGTCCTGCGCCAACGCCCCCGCGCGCGCGGCCGGTTTCTGGCAACGCGTCTGCTCCGTCAAGACTCCCGAAGAGGTCGAAACCGCCTTCGCCAGCCTCGACGAGCATCTCCGCGCCATCGTCACCGCCGTCCACCAGCGCGCCCCCGCCGCCCGCGTCATCTTCGTCGACTACGTCACCGTCGTCCCGGCCACCGGCTCCTGCCCCGAGCGCCTGCCCCTCACCGCCGCTCAACTCGACGTAGCCCGCACCATCGCCGCCCGACTCGCCGCCGCTACGGAAAAGGCCGCCAGCGCCACCGGAGCCGAAGTCCTGAAAGCCTCCCTGCTCTCCGCCGCCCACGACGTCTGCTCACCCGATCCCTGGGTCACCGGCTTCACCTTCCCCCAGGACCCCGGCAGCTTCCAACCCATCGCCTACCACCCCAACCAGAAAGCCATGCAAGCCGTAGCCGCCAAACTTCAGCAGTTGTTCCCTTGAGCCAATTTGCCGGCTCCGGCCTCAGCCGATCGATTTGCCTTTGATGACTGGTCACTGTCCGCTGATCTCTGACCACTGCCACAGGGTTTATCATTCATAGGGACACGGTGTTTCCGCCGCGTCCGATTTTCAGCCCGCGTAGCCCGGCCCCAGGTCCGCTGCGGTGGGCTGCTGTGCGGAAAGCGGAGACACATGCGAGCGAAGACAGCTGTAGTGCTCGGAGCCCAGTGGGGCGACGAAGGCAAGGGCAAGATCGTTGACGTGTTGAGCCAGGGCTTCAGCGCCGTGGCACGCTACGCCGGCGGACATAACGCCGGTCACACCGTCATCCACGGCGACCAGAAGTTCGTCCTCCAGCTCATTCCCTGCGGCGTGCTCCGCCCCGGCTGCAAGGGCGTCATCGGAAACGGCGTTGTCCTCGACCCCATCGCCTTCCTCAAGGAAGTCGCCAAGCTCCGCAACCTCGGCATCGAGGTGGACGGCAACCTCTTTGTTTCCAACCGCGCCCAGGTCATCCTGCCCTACCACCGCATGATCGAGCTGGCCGCAGAGAGCGCCCCCGGCCGTCAGAAGATCGGCACCACCAGCCGCGGCATCGGTCCCGCCTACGAGGACAAGATGGCCCGCAGCGGCCTCCGCATCGTGGACCTGCTGAACACCGCGCTTCTCAAGACCCACATTGAAGCCGCCTGCGCTGAGAAGAACGCCATCGCCCACGCCCTTTTCGGCACTGACCCGCTCGACCCGCGGAAGATGTACGACGAGTACGCCGCCGCCGCCGAGCAGGTCCGCCCCTTCGTCGCAGACACCGGCCGCCTCCTCCACAAGGTCCTCGCCGAGGGCGGGTCTGTCATGTTTGAAGGCGCCCAGGGCACCATGCTCGACATCGACCACGGCACCTACCCGTTCGTCACCTCCTCCAGCTCGACAGCCGGAGGAGCCGCCACCGGCACCGGCGTCGGCCCCACGGCCATTCACAACGTCATCAACGTCACCAAGGCATATGTCACGCGCGTCGGCGAGGGACCCTTCCCCACTGAGATCCACGACGCCACCGGCGAAATCCTTCGCGCCCGCGGTAACGAGTACGGCGCCGTCACCGGCCGCCCCCGCCGCTGCGGCTGGCTCGACATTCCGCTCCTCCGCTACTCCAACCAGGTCAACGGCGCCGAGTGGCTCGTCATCACCAAGCTCGACGTCCTCGACGAACTGGCCGAGATCCCCATCTGCACCGCCTACGAGATCGATGGCAAGCTCACCGACGAGGTCCCCGCCGACGTCGAAGGCCTCGGCCGCATCAAGCCCGTCTACACCCGGCTCAAGGGCTGGCAGTGCTCCACCGCCGGCATCGTCGAGTTCGACAAGCTGCCCAAGGCCGCGCAAGACTACCTCCGTTTCCAGGAGCGCGAGAGCGGCGCCAAAATCGGCATGGTCTCCACCGGTCCCGATCGCGACGAGACCATGATCCTTCCCGAGTTTCAGGCTGCGCTCAACGAGATTCACGCGTAAACTGTGAAAGCCTGCCCGGTCGGCGACCTGCTCGCGCACCGGCCCGGCAAAGCCCCGCGCCACGCCATCAGGAAGGACTCCAGCCCGTATGATCAGCTTCACCGTCCGAATGAGGTTTTCCCCCGAAGACCGCGATGAGGTAACCGAGCTGCTGCGCCAGTTGACTGTGGCTTCCCGTCTGGAACCAGGCTGCCTTGCCTACTTCCCCCACCGGGTCGAAGGCGACGCCGACACCTATGTGCTCTACGAGCAATACACCGACAAGGCGGCCGAAGCGGCTCATCGCCAGTCAGCCCACTTTGCCAGGTACGCCGTCGGCGGCCTTTACCAGAAAATGCTCGACCGCAACCGCGAAGACCTCGTCGCCCTCCTCTAGCGCCTGCCCCCGCGCCACCAACAGCGTCCAGTCCATGCACCCGCCCGTGCGGTGAAACCTTCCCTTCGATCCGCGACCATCCGCCGCCTCATCAGTCCAACGTGCAAGGAACTGATTCCTTCTGGAGTCACCTCTCGGATTGGGATGCAACTTGGTAACGCGATCCATCTCCGTTCACGTTGACCGTCGAATTATTCCCGGTCTACTATCCGTTACGCCCATGAACCCCCATCGTTTTCACCACCTTGGCTACTCTTCACGCCGCTCAGCCTGCCTCGCCTTTCTCACCCTCCTTTGCATGATCGCCACCCGCCTCCCCGCCCTGCCCCACGGCCAACATCACTCAGGCCGTCGCGCCATCGACCAGCTTGAGGACCGCTGGCGCGAAGCCATGGTCGCCGCAGACGTCTCCACGCTCAACGCCCTGCTCGCGAATGACTACATGGGAATCACGGCAACCGGTACCCTCCAGAGCAGGGACGACGTGATCCACAGCCTCACCTCCGGCGCCACGCACTTCAACTCCATCGAAGTGACAGACCGCAAGGTGCGTTTCTACGGCTCCACTGCACTGGTCACCTGCCGCGCTGAGATCTCCGGCACCGGCCCCGCCGGCGACCTCTCCGGAAGCTACCGCTACACCCACGTCTACGCCCACTCTCCCAACGGCTCCTGGCAGATCGTCAGCTTTGAAGCCAGCCGCATCCACGAGGGAGAAGAACGCCGCGAACCCAAGCTCCCGGTTGCTAGTCCCTTAAAATAGGACGATGCCCGAGTTGCCTGAAGTCGAAACCGTAGCCCGCGGTGTGCACGACCGTGTCCGCGGCCAACGCATTTTGGATGTATGGCTTGGCTCTCACCGCGAGCCGTTCAACACCCCGCCCGCGCGCCTCGCCAAAGGACTCGAAGGCCGCACCATCCTCGCCGTCCGCCGCATCGGCAAGCACATCGTCGCCGATCTAGCCGACGGCAAGACCGCTACCCCTGCCGCGCAATGGATCGTCCACCTTGGCATGACCGGCCGCCTCCTCGTCACCACCCCCGACGCCCCCGTCGTCGCCCACACCCACGCCCGCGCCGCCCTCTCCAGTGGCCGCGAACTGCGCTTCGTCGACCCCCGCCGTTTCGGTCGCCTCGAGCTGCGCCAGTTCCCCAAAGACCAACCCTTCGCCGCACCCGGCGCCGAACCCCTCACCATCCAGGCCGACGCCTTCGCCGCCCTCTTCCGCGGCCGCAAACTCGCCATCAAGGCTGCCCTCCTCAACCAGTCCCTGCTCGCCGGCGTCGGCAATATCTATGCCGACGAGAGTCTCTTCCACGCTGCTCTCCGCCCCCGCCGCCTCGCCGGCCGCCTCACCCGTACCGAACTGGAACGCCTCCGCATCGCTTTGCAGGATGTCCTCCAGCGCGCCATTGCCCGCGGAGGCTCCTCGGTTTCCGACTACGTCGACGCCAATGGCGTCCGCGGCTTCTTCCAGCTCGAGCACCGCGTATACCAGCGCACCGGCGCGCCCTGCCTCGTCTGCGCCACCCCCATCCACCGCATCGTTGTCGCCGGCCGCAGCACTCATTACTGCCCCACCTGCCAGCACTGAACCCCCACCTTCTACGCTTTTTCGTATATTTAGCCCGAAAATGTATTGGAATCGAGAAAACAGCAGCCGTCGATAGTTCGTAACCACCTTATAAATCAACACCCAATGATTGGCACGGCGATTGCTATTAGGAGGGTGCCAGTGATGTACCGGCTGCTGGAAAAGATTCCTGCCAGCCCAGACAACAGCAGGCAACCGGCAAGAGCATCCGCCCTTACAAGGAGCGGCCCTAAAAAGGGAGACCGACCGGAAGAGCCTGATAGGTGCGGAGGAACAAACCTCCGCCCGCGAATAGCTGGGAGGCCAGTGACCAGCACCGGTAAAAGACAAGCGCCACTCATCCGGGTGGCGCTTTTCCGTTCCCGGCGTCCGCATCCGTTGACTCCCCTGATGACTCTCGTGCCACCGCCCGACTTGCACGCCGGTCCCACAGGCTGTACTATCGGAGGTGCCTGACAAGCGGCTGATGCGGACCACCCGAAAGGGAAGTGAAAGCTCGCCGCGCAAGGGAACCCTCGCCAGCCCCCAGATAACCCGTTCGCGGGCCTGTGTAGCTGGGCGATCCCGGAAGAAGGGGCATTCACCCGAGGAAAAGCGCCATCGCATTGCACCGATCCCGGCAACCGGATACCACCGTTGTGGAGTAGTGCAGCACTGGGGCGCAATTGAACGTTGAAGCGTAATCGTACCCTCAGGAGTCATTGAATCCAGCCGCCGTTTGTCGTGACATTGCCGACGGGCCTTGGCGCCGGGGGCACACTTACTGGGAAAACCAGACTGATTCAAGGAAATCGTGTTAGATTGCGTGCGAGTGTAGATTCCCCTGCAATCTCCCCGGTTCCTCCATTTTGAGTAGTCCGCCCGTCGCGGGGCCCGTCTTTATCCGGACCTGCGACTGGTTCAGGGGCTTCAGCGCCCGCCAAGGGATCGCTGAGTCCGGCAACACAATGCACACCAACGGAATGTGCCAGGAAGTGCACGCATGACGACAGAACCGACGCAGCCCCAGGCAGAAGTGGGGCCAGCCCCGGCAAATGGTCAGGGGCAGTCGCAGGGGCATCGGCGCCGCCGCCGCCGCCGCAAGAACAAGTCCAGCCAGCAGGGCGCCCCGCAGGCGCAGCAGGCTCAGCCGCAGCAGCAGCCGACGCAGGCGCCGCCGCCGCCGCCCCAGGCCGCCCAACCCCCCAAGCACCACCCCCGCCAGAATCAGCAGCAGGGCCAGGGCCGCAAGAAGAAGAAATTCTTCCAGAAAGGCAGCTCCGGCGCACCTCAGCCGCAGCCCGGCAACAGCCTCGCCGGCTCCCAGGGCCGCCGCAAAGACAGGCAGAAGGGCCCCCGCATGTTTGTCGGTCCCATGGACCACAGCTACCGTGTCGCCAACGGCAACGTGGCAGACGGGCCCCCGTCCACCATCCCCACCTCTGGCAACGGCCACGGCAGCTACTACCCTGACGTCTATCAGGCCACGCCCGCAGCGCCCGTCCGCGAAGACGCGCCCACTCGCATCTTCTGCTTCATTGAAGACCTCTTCTTCCAGGCCAAGATCCAGGAGACCTCGCGCAAACTCGGCGTCAAGGTGGAGTTCGTCAAAGGCGACAAGGAAGTCGTCTCCCGCCTCATCGACGCGCCTGAGGCCGAGCGCCCCGCGTTGCTCGTCTTCGATCTGAACAACCTCAGCGCCAAGCCGATGACGTTGATCCCCAAATTCAAAACCAAGTTCAAGAAGGCGACGTCCATCATCGGCTTCCTCAACCACCTCCAGGGCGACCTGAAGATGAAGGCCCTCGAGGCCGGCTGCGACACCGTCATGCCGCGCTCGGCCTTCTCCCAGAGCCTGCCCAACCTGCTGCGCCGCTACGGCCTCGAAGAGGAAGAAGAATACGTCCCCCAGCCGGTCTAGCCCACGCATAAATCAAAGCAAACAACAACGGCCTCTCCAAAAGGAGAGGCCTTTGCCGTTGCAGCAGGGGGAGGAACCTAATCTATTTACTAGTTACTACAGCTTCTGCGAAGCTCGCATTCAGCTCGGCCATGGATGCCCCAGGTCTCGCAGAGACCTGGGAAAGCACAAACCCCACCCAGGCGCAGTTCACTGGTCACTGACTACTGACCACTGTCTTTAAAACGACCGCGAGAATCCCGTGATCACCGTATAGTCCGCAAACGCCGCATCGCCGTGCGTATGGTTCTCAATATCCGTCACGCTGATCTTCCGGTTGCGTTCCATCGCCCACGGGCCGCTCGCGTAGAACGTCGTGCGTCCCCGCGCATACATCAGCCCCGGCTCAATCGAAATCACGTAGCCCGGCCGCCGGAACCCGTTGCTTGAGCCGAACGCGTCGCGCACCGGCACGCCTTCCATGCGCCCGCCCATGCTCAGCGCCAACCCGCGCAGCAGCTTCACGCCCGTCACCGGCCGCGAGAAGCCCCCGCGCCACAGGTACTGATCAGTCGCGGAAATCACTCCCTCGCCCGGCGCCGCCCGATAGGTCAGCACGCCCGTCGTATCCTGCGGGCTGAACAGCCACGACCCCGTGAAATACGCCGACGTCTTCCAGATCACCGGATGAAACGCCTCCGTCGCCAGGCTGAAGCCCCACGTACCATCGCCCGGCTGGATCGACTCGTCGAACGGCACAACCGTCTTCGATCCACTGGCAGACGTCTTCGTGCCCTTCGCGTCGTTGATGCCCGTCGGCAGCTTCAGCTGGGCACTGATGTTCACGTTCCCGTGGCTTTCCGTCGGCGTCCGAAAGACCCACGACTGCACGCCCACCGTCACGTCGCCAATCCCGCCCGAGTGATACACATTCAGCGGGCTCGCCTGCCCGTGCCGCGACGCATCCATCCCCGGCACCGTCGCAATCAGGCTCAGCCGCGGCGTCAGTTGGTAGTTCAGGTCCAGTTCGAACAGGTTCACATGATTCACAATTGCGTTGTGGTTGGCTTGCCGCTGCGCCTGGTACACCGTGCCGATGTAGTGCCGGTACGAGTTGTACACGCGGTAGCCCGTCGTAATCGTGAGCCCGTGCAGCAGGTTCGTTGCCTCAAAGTGGCGGGAGGCCACCTCAGATCCCGGATTCAGACCCGAGATCACAGGCTGTGGCGAGTGGGCAGCCACGCAGCCCTGGGCATGCGCGGCAGAAGGCAGAGAGCAGAAAGCAACAGCGGACAGCAGTGCGCACAGCACCGCTCCCGGCGTGAGGAAGGGCTTCATCTTGTTTTTCTCCCAGTGTGACGGTGTTTCGCTGACCTCAGATGATTCCCTCCGGCAAGGGGATGCCGCGCGGGAACAATGCAAACGAACCTACCAGTCAGGAAACACGGCAGTCGTCGCCCATGCGGACGAGGCCCGCCCCCACCCTTCGGTGGAGCCGCAGCGCGAGCAAAACCGCTAAAGTCGGAAGGCTATGCTTCCCCGCGCCCTTCCCCTCGCCGCCAGCTGGCTCGCCCTGCTCGGCGCCGCCCTGCCCGCCGTTGCTCACCGCGTGCCCGATCCAGCGTTCAAGACCCTCGCCGGAGAGCAGCGCAAGCTCTCCACCCTGCGCGGCCGCATCGTCGTCGTCAACTTCTGGGCCACCTGGTGCGGCCCCTGCCAGGAGGAGCTGCCGCGCCTCCAGCAACTTGCAGCCGCTTACGCCGGCAAGCCCGTCAGCTTCGTCTTCATCTCGATTGACGATCCGAATGACCGCGCGAAGATTCCCGCCACCCTCGCTCGCCTGCATGTCTCGCTCGATAGCTGGGTCGGTGCAGACACCGACACTCTCGACCGCTTCGGCCTCGGCAACATCGTGCCAGGCACGCTCGTCCTCGACGAGCAGGGCGAAGAGATCGCCCGCGTCATGGGAGAAGCCAAAGAAGCCGACGTGCGCACGGCCGTAGACTGGCTCCTCACCAACAAAAACGGTCCACCACCCGCAGCACTAACCAAACGCTACTGACAGCAGACCCGAACAAACCAACCCCCAGCAAGCCCTTCACTGTGAACTGTGAACTACGAACTGACTACTGATCACTGTTCACTGACCACTGTCTTGTCACTCCGGCTTCAGAATCACCTTGATCGCCTCACCCGACTGCAGCAGCTTCATCGCCTCGGCAAACTGCGACAACTTCAGCCGGTGCGTAATCACCGGCTCCAGGTTCAGCATGTTGGCCGCCAGCAGCGCCTCCATCTGGAACCACGTCTCGAACATCTTGCGCCCGTTGATGCCCTGCACCGTCGCGCCTTTGAAGATGATGTCGCGCGCAAAGTCCAGCTCCACAGGCCGAGACGGAATCCCCAGCAGCGACGCCCGCCCGCCCGTGCGCAGCAGCGAGAAGCCCAGTTCCATCGCCTTCGGATGGCCCGACATCTCCAGCAACACATCCACGCCCGTGCCGCCCGTCGTCTCAAGAATCTGTTCCGCCACGCCCTCCGCGCCCGGATCCAGCACCAGGTCCGCGCCCATCTCCGCAGCCACCGCGCGCCGGTGCGCGTTCACCTCCAGCGCAAACACCCTCGTCGCGCCGCAGGCTTTCGCCACAGCAATCGAAAACAGCCCGATCGCCCCGCAGCCCGTGATCGCCACCGTCTTCGCCGCAATCGGCCCCGCCAGCACCGTATGCACCGCGTTGCCCAGTGGGTCCAGCAGCGACGCATAGTCATGCGGAATCGCCGGCGACAGCTTCCAGATATTCGTCTCCGGCAAAATCGCGTAGCCCGCAAACGCCCCGTTCGCGTCCACGCCCAGGATGCGCACATGCTGGCAAACGTGCGCCAGCCCCGTGCGACACTGCAGACACTTTCCGCAGGCCACGTGCATCTCCGCGCTCACCAGGTCGCCTTCTTTCACCGCGGTCACGCCCGCACCCAATGCCGCTACAGCGCCGGCAAACTCGTGCCCCGGAATCAGCGGCGGATGAATCCGTCCCTGCGCCCACGGGTCCCACTCGTAGATGTGCAGATCCGTGCCGCACACGCTCGCCGCCTGCACCCGCACCAGCACCTCGCCCGGCCCCGGCGTCGGCACCGGCACCTCGCGAATCTCCACTCCCGGCGCAGCCTGCGCCTTCACCACCGCCTGCATCGTGCTGGCCATAGAGGACCCTCCGCAAAAAACAAACAAACCAGTCTAGCAACTACCCCCGGCGCGCGGGCCGAATGATAGAACGGTGTGGTCGATGAGGAGCGGCCTTTCCATGCGGCGTCTCGCGCTCACAGCTCTCTGTTCATGCCTCGCAGCGCTCACCTGCGCCGCCGCACATGCGCAAACCGCAGACCAGGCCTGGCTCAACTACACGCTCCCCACGCGAGTCGTCGCCTTTACGCCCATCGCCGTCCGCGCCCTCGGCAACGACCCTCTCGAGCAATCCGCCGTCGCCGAAATCAACCGCAGCCTCGGCTCGCTCGCGGGCCGCGACGCCCATAGTCTCACCGCACGCGCCCGTCAGGGGCTCTCCGGCCAAACCGTCGTCGGCACCGTCGCCGAGATGCGCAAGGCATTTCCGGATATCCCAATTCCCACCGACCTCGCGACCGAAGGCTACTGGATTTTTGGCCGCGGCGGAGGCGGCGACCAGCAGCTCACTCTCATCGTCGGAGCCGATCCCCGCGGCGTCCTCTACGGCGCCTTCGCCTTTCTCCGCTATCCCGCCACGGCGATGGAACTCCGCTTTCGCGACGGCCAGATGCGCAGCGGACCCCGCTATCCCATCCGCTGGGTCGACCAGTGGGACAACGCCGACGGCTCTATCGAGCGCGGCTACGCGGGCCGCAGCCTCTTCTTCGAAGGAGGCCAAGTCCGCGACAACCTGCAACCCGTAGCCGAGTACGCCCGCCTCCTCGCCTCCATCGGCATCAACGCCGTCAATGTGAACAACGTCAACAACGCCGCGCCTTTCCTCGAGCCACAAATACTCCAGGGCCTTGCCCGCGCGGCCAGCGCTATGCGGCCATGGGGCGTGCGCCTCGCCCTCTCGGTCGATATCGCCAGCCCGCAAAAGATCGGCGGTCTCGCCACCTTCGACCCCCTCGACCCCGCCGTCCAAGCCTGGTGGCGCGTCAAGGTCGACGCAATCTACGCCCTCATCCCCGACTTCGCCGGCTTCACCGTCAAGGCTGACAGCGAGGGCCAACCCGGCCCCGCCTCCTACGGCCGCACCCCCGCCGACGCCGCCAATGTCCTCGCCGCCGCGCTCGCCCCCCACGGCGGAGTCGTCCTCTACCGCGCCTTCGTCTACAACCACCACCTCGACCCGCGCGATCCGAGAGCCGACCGCGCCCGCGCCGCCTACGACATCTTCCACCCGCTCGATGGCAAGTTTGCCCCCAACGTCATCGTCCAAACAAAGGAAGGCCCCATCGACTTCCAGGCCCGCGAGCCCGTCTCGCCTCTCTTCGCCGGCCTGCCCCAAACCCGCCAGGCCATCGAACTTCAGATCACCCAGGAGTACACCGGCCAGCAGCGTCACCTCGTCTACCTCGCCCCCATGTGGAAACAGGTGCTCGACTTCGACATGCGTGCCGAAAGCGCCTCAACTCCCGTCCAAAAGCTCCTCGCCCGCCAAGGCGGCGGCATGGTCGGCGTCTCCGGCGTCGGCCGCGACCGCTGGCGCGCCTCGCCCCTCGCCCTCGCCAACCTCTACGCCTTCGGTCGCCTCGCCTGGGATCCCACCCTCACCCCCCAGCAGATCGCCGAAGAGTGGACCCGCCAGACCCTCGGCGCAGACCCCGAAGTCGTCCACACGGTCACCGGCATGCTCATGGCCTCCTGGCCCACCTACGAGAGCTACACCGGCCCGCTCGGCCTGCAAACACTCACTGACATCACCGGCACCCACTACGGCCCCAACATTGAGTCCAGCGAAAACAACGGCTGGGGCCAGTGGCACCGCGCCGACCACCTCGGCGTCGGCATGGACCGCACCTCCGCCACCGGCACGGGTTTCGCCAGCCAGTACCCAGCGCAGGTCGCTGCGATGTACGAATCCGCCGCCATCACCCCCGACGACCTGCTTCTCTTCTTCCACCACGTGCCCTACACCTACCGTCTCCACAGTGGAAAGACCGTCATCCAGTTCCTCTACGACAGCCACTACGACGGCGCCGCGCAGGCCGCCGCCTTCGTCCGCCAGTGGGACACGCTCGCAGAACGCATCGATCCCGCCCTCTTCGCCGACGTCCGCGCACGCCTCGTCTATCAGGCCGCACACGCCATCGTCTGGCGCGACGCCGTCGTGCAGTACTTTTTCAACTTGTCTGGGATTCCCGATGAGAAAGACCGTGCCGGCCACTTCCCCGGCCGCCTCGAAGCCGAGGACGCGCGCCTCACCGGCTACACCGTCTTCGCCGTCACGCCCTGGGAGGACGCCTCACGCGGCAAAGCCGTCGCTTGCTCCGCAAAATCCTGCGCAGCCGAGTGGACCTACTCCGGCCCCGTTGGCCGCTTCGACATCGCCGTGCAGTACTTCGACCTGCAAGGCGGCGCAGCCAGATTCAATTTCACGGTCGGCGGCAGGCCCATCGGCACATGGTCCGCCGACGCACTCCTGCCGTCCGACCGCCCCCATGGCGACAACTCCACACGCCACACGCTGTCCTCGGTGGAAATCCACACCGGCGACGTGCTGCGCGTAGACGCCGCACCTGACGGCCCCGACGCCGCAGCCCTCGACTACATCGAACTGACAACCGCAACGCCCTGACCCAACCTTCAACCGTGGACTACGAACTCGGAACTGACAACAGATCACAAGGCACTCAACACAAACAAAAGGCGTGTCATCTTGAGCGGAGCCGAAGGACCCGCATTTCACGAAGCATCCCAAGCACGAACATCGGGTGCCCATCCTTGCGACGTAGTTGTTTTTGTCGCAAGGGCGGGAAACCACAAACCCCACCCCGCCCCAGTTCACTGTGAACTAAGAACTACGAACCATCACTTATGCTTGATAAACTTCCCCGTCTGCAGCTCGCTCATCGCCTGCTGCAACTCGGCCTGCGTGTTCATCACAATCGGCCCGTACCACGCCACCGGCTCTTCCAGCGGCTTGCCTGAGACCAGCAGGAACCGGATGCCTTCCGGCCCCGCCTGCACCACGATCTCGTCGCCGCGGTCGAACAGCACCAGCGAGTGGTTCCTCGCGTCGTACTTCGCCTGAGCATTCGGGTCAATCGCCGACTCCGTCAGCACCGCCTGCGGCTGTGAGGCATCGCGAAACGTGCCCGCCCCAGCAAACACATAGGCAAAAGCATTCCGCGTCACGTCCACCGCAATCCGCCGCTTCGTATTCGGCGGCACGGAGATGTCTACGTAGTTCGGATCGGCAGCCACGCCTTCCACCGGACCGGTCTTACCCCAGAACGTCCCGCAGATGATCCGCGCCTTCGTCCCGTCGTCCTCAGTCACCTCCGGAATCGCCGCCGAGGGAATATCCTGGTAGCGCGGGTCGGTCATCTTCAGCGATGCGGGCAGGTTCGCCCACAGTTGAAAGCCGTGCATGCGCCCGTGCTCATCGCCCTTCGGCATCTCCTGGTGCAGAATCCCGCTGCCCGCCGTCATCCACTGCACATCGCCGGCCGTCATGCGGCCCTTGTTGCCCAGCGAATCGCCGTGCGCCACTTCACCTGCAAGCACGTACGTGATCGTCTCGATCCCGCGATGCGGGTGCCAGGGGAAGCCCGCAATATAGTCCGCCGGATTCTCATTGCGAAAATCGTCCAGCAGCAGAAATGGATCGAACTCCTTCGTCTTGCCGAAACCAAAAGCACGCTGCAGCTTTACGCCAGCGCCTTCCATCGTTGAGACGGTTTCCAGGGTTTGTTTCACCGCACGAAGCGACATGGTCTTTACCTCCTCAGCAGCGCCGCAGCCGTTCGCGCAGCGCGCTGACCTCTCACATTTGATGCCTGGGGAAGATATTCGTTGCAACAGGTAATTCCGGACCGCCCACTCAGAGCAGTCCGTACCTGATTCTCTTACGCCTGGATGAACTGCAGGTCCAGCGTGATCGCCACGTCCTCGCCGACCAGCACGCCGCCCGTCTCAAGAGCCGCGTTCCACGTCAGCCCAAAGTCTTTGCGGTTGACCTTCGTCGTAGCCGAGAGACCAATGCGCGTGTTGCCCCAGGGATCCTTGCCAGGCTGACTAGGACCTTCCACCGCGAACTTCACGGTCTTGGTCACGCCGTGCAGCGTCAACTCGCCCGTAACTTCAAGCTCTTCTTCGCCCCTCACCTTCACGCCCGTCGACTTAAAGCTGAACGTCGGCAGCTTTTCGGCATCGAAAAAGTCAGCGCTCTTCAGGTGGCCGTCGCGCTGTTCGTCGCCGGTCGAAATCGTCGCCACCGGGATCGTAGCCTCAATGGTCGAAAGAGTCGGATCAGACTGGTTCAGGTTCAGCGAACCGCTGATTCCATTGAACTTGCCCTTCACATTCGAGATCATCATGTGCTTGACCTTGAACTCCGCAGCCGAGTGGGCCGGGTCAATGTTCCAGGTGGTGATAGCGGGGACGGTAGCCGTAGTAGTTGTCATGGGGTGTTTCTCCTTTACACAAACTTGGATGCAGCAGAAAAATATTCGTTGCAACAACTATTCTTCCGCCCCGAAAACTTTCGGCCCCTGCCCCAACTTCTTCACGCGGATACAATCCCGCGCCTGTCACGCGGCGATGCGCAGTCAGGGCGTTCCGGTAACGTGCGCCGTGATTACAACAGTTTCTGAATTACAACCGGTCGTGGGATTGTGACTCGCGGCAGATCGGACGCAAGCTTGCTGCATTGATTTCCAACGGCGTCGGTTGCTTCCACAATGCAAGCGCAGGTTCCCAAACTCCCCCAAGGTAAGAACGAAAACCCCCGTGAGTATCGTCCAGGCAGAAAGGGGCTACCTGATGAACAACCGCATCTCGAGACTGCTTCAAGTTCTCAAGACGATAGTCACCTTTGATTGTGGCGCTGCCATGGTCGAGTACCTTCTCGTTGTATCGCTGATTTCGCTGGGAGCAACAGCGGGCGAGCAGCGCCTTGCGCTGGGCATCAACAACGCCTATTCCACAATCACGACCACCATTTCCCGCACGCTGGCCCCCCACCTCAGCTCCGGCAGCGGCAGCACCGGCAACACTGGTAACACTGGCGACGGCAACGGAAACAACGGGAATGGAAACAATGGCAATGGCAATGGAAGTGGCAATGGCGGCGTCGGCAACGGAAATGGAAAGGGCAACAAGTAGCCGCGCGCGTTGCAATGCAATCGTCTACCAGCGCGGACCTCGGATTGCTGCCCGTCCCTTATTTAGCCACCGGCGCGCAAATGCCCGGTGCACCGTCCGCATCGGTTCCGCCGAACCACCTCTTCTGCAGGGCAAACGCCACATTCACCAGCCCGATCATCACCGGCACCTCCACCAGCGG
>DCFV01000063.1:18586-22267 GCA_002314435.1 Acidobacteriaceae bacterium UBA1795
AAGTTATTCGAAGCCGCCGTAAACGACAGCGTCGCCGTCTTCGAGTAGTCCGCGCCGAGCTTGTGGCCCATATAGAACGACACCAGGAACATCGCCACAAAGTAGAGCAGCAGCGGAACCGCAATGCGCAGCACGTCCAGCGGCAGCCGCACAATGTACGCGCCCTTCAGCGAAAACATCAGCACAATCGTGAACAGCAGTGCCACCAGCGTCAGCGGCGCCACGTTCGGCACAAAGTGGTGGTCATACCACTCCGCTCCCCGCGCCCGCCGCAGCACCAACCGCGTCAGCAATCCACCCAGAAACGGAATGCCCAGGTAAACAAACACGCTCTCCGCAATCTGCCCCATCGTCACGTGCACCACCGCGCCCCGCATCCCCAGCATCGGCGGCAGCACCGTGATAAAGATCCACGCGTAGACCGAGTAGAAGAACACCTGGAACAGCGAGTTGAACGCCACCAGCCCTGCTGCATACTGCGTGTCGCCCTTGGCCAGTTCGTTCCACACCACCACCATCGCAATACACCGCGCAAGCCCGATCAGGATCAGCCCGGCCATGTACTCCGGATACCCGCGCAGAAACACAATCGCCAGCAAAAACATCAGCACTGGCCCGATCACCCAGTTCTGCACCAGCGACAGGCTCAGAATTCTCCAGTCGCGAAACACCTCGTGCAGTTCCTCAAAACGCACCCGCGTAAACGGCGGATACATCATCAGGATCAGCCCGGCAGCAATCGGAACCGACGTCGTCCCCACGCTGAAACGGTTCAAGAACGGCACCACCGAGGGCACCAGCCAGCCCAGCCCGATGCCTGCAGCCATCGCGGCAAAGATCCACCCCGTCAGATAGCGGTCTAGAAATGAGAGTCGCTTCGATGTCTTCAACGGTCTCCTTTACGCGCGCCCGATTTTTTCGATTTCCCGTTGAAGGGAGAGCTGCTCGAGTGTGGCCATAGGCAATGAAAGAAACAGCCCGATCCGACGATCCAGCACCATGAATCCCTCGCGAAATGCCTTCGCGATCTCTTCCGGTGAGCCCTGCACTGCCGCCGGGTCGGGCAGCCCCCAGTGCGCCGTCGCAGGATGTCCAGGCCACATCGGGCAGGTCTCGTTGGCCGCGTTGTCGCACACCGTGAAGACGAAGTCCATGCGCGGCGAACCCGGCTGCGCAAACTCGTCCCACGACTTGCTGCGCAGCCCTTCAATCGACATGCCAGCGGACTCAATCTGCTGCAGCGCCTCCGGCCGCGGCGTGCCCGAGGGACGGCTGCCCGCGCTGTACGCAACAAAGCGTCCCTTCCCTTTGTGGTTCAGAATCGCCTCCGCCATGATCGACCGCGCGGAGTTGCCCGTGCACAAAAACAGAACGTTGTACGTCTGTGCCATCGTCCTCAGCCTTTCGTCGCAATCGTTACAGGCGCGCAGCAGTCCGGCCCGCAGCACACCGCCGGCTTGGTCGCGCGCACAAACCCTGAGAAGAACTTGCCTCCCACCAGCGGCGCCATCGCGTCCACATCCACTCCGGCCTCGGTCAGAAACTGCCGGGCATCTTCAATGTCGTACTCCCGCGTCGGCTCCATCGAAATCGCCTCAAAGCCCGCTGCGTGAAGCTTATCCATGTACTCCTGTTCGTCCAGTGCACCTGCAATGCAGCCCACCCACAGCAGCATGCTCTTCCGCACCGCCTCAGGCACCACACCCCGCGTCACCACGTCCGATACCGCAAACCGCCCACCCGGCTTCAGCACCCGGAACGCCTCGCTGAGCACGCGCTCCTTGTGCGCCGAAAGATTGATCACGCAGTTGGAAATGATCACGTCAACCGAGTTATCGGGCAGCGGAATATGCTCGATCTCGCCCTTCAGAAACTCCACGTTCTCCACGCCCGCCTGCCGCTGATTCTCACGCGCCAGCGCCAGCATATCGTCCGTCATGTCCAGCCCGTAGGCCTTGCCCGTAGGCCCCACACGCCGCGCCGAGAGCAGCACATCGATGCCGCCGCCCGACCCCAGATCCAGCACCACCTGCCCCGGTTTCAGCTCAATCAGCGCCGTCGGATTGCCGCAGCCCAGCGAAGCCTGCACCGCCTTCACCGGCAGTTCGCACTTCTCGCCCGCGCTGTAAAGGTTGGCCGTAATCGGGTCACAGCAGCGCAGCCCCGGATCGCAGCACGCCTGCACGCTGCCCGACTCAGCCACCGCCCGCGCCGCGCTTCCGTACTTCTGCTTCACTTCCTCATGCACCTTCGCCTCATCACTCATGCAAGTTCCTTTCGTATACGCATAAGCGAATTTATTCCCGCTGGACACATTTGTCAATCCGTATATGATGGAGACATGACCAGCGCTTCCCATGGCACCGATCTCGCCCAGCTGTTTGCGGCCCTCAGCGACCGCACCCGCCTGCGCCTGCTCAATCTCATGGATGGCCGCGAGGTCTGCGTCTGCTACTTCGTCGAAATCCTCAGCCAGAGCCAGCCCAAGATCTCGCGCCACCTCGCCTATCTGCGCAGGGTCGGCATCGTCCGCGCGCGCCGCGAAGGCAAGTGGATGCACTACCGCATCGAGCAGCCCGCTGAAGCAGGAGCGGCCGCAATCCTAGAGTCCACGCTCGCGGCGCTCAAGGCCGACCGTTCCCTGCAAGCCGACCGTGCCCGCCTCGACCGCGCCTGCTGCGTCCCCCAGCGCCTCGTCACGCTGCGCGGCGCGCCTGTGCCCGTTACGGCAGCAGGCTGATGTAGAACGCGTTGTTGCCCGAGTGCAGGTCTTTTCCGTAGCTGAACGCCACCGCCGGCGCAAACGCAAACGCGTGATCCAGCAGCGCCGCATCCACACGCGGCGCCGGGTTCAAGTGCGCGTTCTCCAGAGCCTGCCGCGCCTGCGCGGTTCCAAACATTGCGCGCAGCGCCTCGATGTTCTGCGTGCGCTGTTCGCTCGCGCCCACCGCCGCCTTCTGCAGCTCGGCTGGAGAAACAATGTGGTCAGCCGCCGTCCCGGCCATCACGGCCGAAGGCGCAGTGAAAAGTGCCACAAGAGCCGACGCGGTCACAACCCGCGCGACCCGGAAACGGTCTGAAAACATGGGGGAGTCCTGCTGGGAAATGGACGTGCGCTGCAGCGTACCCGCTCCCGGCGCACATCTGGTCTTGGATGCAGTTTACCCAGAAAGGGAGGCCGCCGCGCCCCGGGCCGTATGCTACCTATGGAGAGACACCGCGCCGCGTGAGCGACTTCGCCCAGACCGTCAAGCAGCAGGCCGACATCGTCAAGGTGATCGAGAGCTACATCCGCCTGCGCAAAGCCGGCGCGCAAAACTACTCCGGCCTCTGCCCTTTCCACAAGGAAAAATCGCCCTCCTTCAGCGTCCACGCCACGCGCCAGTTCTATCACTGCTTCGGCTGCGGCGTCTCCGGCGACGTCTTCTCTTTCGTCGGCAAAATCGAAAACGTCGGCTTCCCTGAGGCCGTGCGCATCGTTGCGCAAAAGTGCGGCATCCCCCTGCCCAAACGCGAGTACTCCTCGCCCGAGCAGGCTGCCGAAGCCCGCCTCCGCGGCAAACTCCTCGACCTCCACGAAGCCGCCACCCTCTGGTTCGAGGAGCAGCTCAACGGCCCCGAAGGCTCCGTCGCCCGCGAATACCTGGCCGGTCGAGGCCTTACTCCAGAAGGAATAAGCAA
>DCFV01000025.1:0-3302 GCA_002314435.1 Acidobacteriaceae bacterium UBA1795
CCCCCGGACCCGAAGGTTGGTCGGGGCGGCAGGATTTGACCCTGCGCCCCTCTGCCCCCAAAGCAGATGCGCTACCAGACTGCGCTACGCCCCGACGACTGCTTTGATTGTATCTCGGAAGTGGCAGCAGGCTCTAGCGATGGAGGAGCCAGAAGATCAGCCACGCGGCGACGATCAGAGGCAAGGCGAAGACGGCGGCGAGCGCGGTGACGAGAAGGAGCAGGAAGCTCCAGTCGCGCCAGGTGTGGCGGCGCGGCGCAGCGAGGTGGCGGAGGAGCAGTTGGTAGTTGCGGCGGTTGGTCTTCCAGGCGATGTCGAAGGCGTCGCCGAGGACGGGGATGGAGCCGACGAGCACGCCGATGCCAATGTTGACGGTCATGCGGAGGAGGGCGATGTAGGGCAGCCCGCGCACCCAGCCGGCGATGGGGATGATAAGCGAAAGCAGGCCGGCGATGACGTCGCCAAGGCCGGGTACGAGGCCGATGATGCCGTCGATGCCGAAGCGGATGCGGGTGCCGGGGATGCGGAAGGCTTCGTCGAGAAGGATTTCAAGGTGGAGGAGAGTGTCGTCGCGCAAGAGCCACGCGCCACGCTGCCAGCGTGCAAGCTGGGCGGCGGAGAGGCGGGGCGGGTTGGAGGCTGGGCGCATGCTGGGCGGCGGAGACACTGTGGATTGCGGCGGGCGATTTCGGCCGCAGTTCGATGCTACAATCGTAAAGGTATATGGCGGCTATAGTTCAGCGGCAGAACGCCTGACTGTGGCTCAGGATGTCGTGGGTTCGATCCCCACTAGCCGCCCCAATATTTAGAATCAATCACTTACAGAACCAGCCCAGATGCCAGCAGAGTACTAGTCAGAATGTCGCTGCGTCAACCTGTCGCACTGGTGCAAACCCTCTGATCTGCCTCCTCGATCTCAACTGAGTTTCTGCCCTGTATAGCGCCTAGGTCGGCAACTGAGTCAGCGATCTGACGGCAAAGGGTATCTTCGAGCAGCCTATAATTCCGTCAATGCCAACGCGTGATGACTTTCCAGAAAAGGTGAAGGATACCGCGTTGCCTCGTACGAAGAGAGATCGAGAATACGCTACTGCGTTCGTGCGCCGGCAGCATGTGCCAAAGAAGACGCGACCAGCGCGCACTTATTCGTCCGCGGAATTGCGAACGGCGCAATGCGAACTGCCCGTTCATGGGATCTATCGCGAAGCCGCAGCCTTGAGTGCCTCGGCGCGGGCGCGAGTTTTGCTGACGAACTCTTCGTCTTCCGCCGACTCCGGTTTCATTGAATCCAGATTGATCGCGACATTTGCGAGGGCGCCCTCTAATGCTGCTCGCGCCAGAGCACTCGCCGTCGTCAGATCCGATTTCATATTCGGATTCGTCACCGGCAACAGATCTATCGCTATTTGCGCGATCTCGGCCACAACTTCCGCCACGCCCAGGGGAACACTCGTTGCCTGCCGAAGCGCTGCATTGATCCCCGCACTGCCATCCGCCGATTCTTTCGCCGTCCGGTAGGCCTTCATTACCGCGTTATAGGATTCAGCATCGCCATCGATCGCGGCCTTCAACTCTTCACGCAGCGTCGCGAGATGTGCAATTACGGCGCTCAGCTGGCTCTCATATTGCACGTAAGCCTTTTTGCCCCGCGACATCGTTGCGACCATCCCAGCGAGCCCGGCCGCCATCGCACCGCTCGCCGCCGCGGCACTGCCGCCTCCCGGAGTAGCCGTAGGCGCCGCCAGTTGTTCAATGAATGGCTCGACCCCAGCTCGCAATCCACCCACCGCGGTCTTCCCGCTCATTACACTCGCCAGCCGGTTCTCCAGAATCAGTGAAGAATCGAAATGTTCCACTTGCAGGAACCACTCCGCTGCCTGCTCCAGAGCTGCCTTGGGAATCAGTCCCACAATCTCGCTCGACACCGGAACGCAGCCGTACCGCGCCGCTTCACGCTTCACATACTCAAATACGCGATGCACCGGTGTCTGCTCAAAGTCCGTGAGGTTCATCGATACCTGCGCCATTCCCCGCACCAGGAATCCCGCGCTCTTCACGAATCGCAGACCGCCCGACGAGAAACGTACCGCCTTGGCGATCTTCTTCGCCACATCCACATCGGCGGTATTCAAGAAAACGTTGTAAGCGATCAGCGCCTTCCGCGCACCCACAACGGTCGCTCCCGCCGTCGGATGTACACGCGACTCGCCAAAATCCGGCTTCCGCGCAGGGTTCGTCTCAATCTCCGCGCGAATGCCCTCGAACTGCCCGCGCCGGATGTTTTCGAGATTCTGCCGCTCCGGCGACGTCGCTGCCGCCTCGTACAAATACACCGGAATCCCAAACCGCTTCGCAATCTCCGCGCCCACGTGCTTCGCCATCGCCACGCAGTCTTCCACTGTCACGCCGTCGATGGGAATGAAAGGTACAACATCGGTCGCGCCCATGCGTGGATGCGCGCCCTGGTGTTGCGTCAGATCGATCAACTCGGCAGCCTTGCCCACGCCGCGAATGGCCGCTTCCTGAATCGCCTCGCGCTCCCCAACCAGCGTAATCACGCAGCGGTTGTGGTCCGAGTCCATCTCCCGGTCAAGCAGATATACGCCGGGAATCTTGATTGCTTCAACGATGGCATCGACCTTCGCCGCATCGCGGCCTTCAGAGAAATTCGGAACGCATTCAACAAGAGTGGTAGGCACGAGGAAAGAATAACGAGCAGGATTTCGATCCCGCAACCGGAAAACCAGCCACAGTGCGGAATCGCAGGTGTTGCCCTGAGCCACGAAGGATTCTACGCTAACGGCGCGATTTCGCCTTCGATTCCTTGTGATCCTTCATCGCGTTCAGCGATAGTATCTTTCTTAGCAGCATTCCACGTGCACTTCATGTGCACGTCGAACTTTTCGCGGCCTTTGCCGGAGCACTCATGTCCATCGTTACCGTATCTCCCATCATTCGCGCGCCACGTGGCAACCAGTTGCGCTGCAAAGGCTGGCAGCAGGAGGCCGCTCTCCGTTGCCTGATGAACAACCTCGATCCGGAAGTAGCCGAGCGCCCCTCCGACCTCGTCGTCTATGGTGGCATCGGCAAGGCCGCGCGCAACTGGGATTGTTTCTACGCCATCGTCCGAGAGCTTGAACAGCTTGGCAACGAGGAGACGCTGCTCGTGCAGTCCGGAAAACCCGTCGCCGTTTTTCCCACGCACGACCTTGCTCCGCGCGTCCTCATTGCCAACTCGAACCTCGTAGGGAAGTGGGCCAACTGGGAGCACTTTCATGAGCTCGACCGCAAGGGCCTGATGA
>DCFV01000025.1:3568-9753 GCA_002314435.1 Acidobacteriaceae bacterium UBA1795
ATGTACGGCCAGATGACCGCGGGAAGTTGGATCTACATCGGCACGCAGGGCATTCTGCAGGGCACGTTCCAGACCTTCGCTGCGCTCGCCGAGCAGCACTTCGGCGGCTCGGGTTGCACGGGCACGCTCAGGGGCAAACTCGTCGTCACCGGCGGCGTGGGCGGCATGGGTGGCGCGCAGCCGCTCTCGGTCACACTCAACGGTGGCGTGGTTCTAGCAGTTGACGTAGATCGCACGCGCATCGAGCGCCGCGTGGAGACGCGCTACTGCGACCGCATCACTGAAAGCCTCGACGAAGCGCTCGCGCTCTGCGAGTCGGCCCGCCGCGAAGGCCGCGCTCTTTCGGTTGGCCTCGTTGGCAACTGCGCCGATGTTTTGCCGGAGATCGTCCGCCGTGGCGTTCAGGTGGATGTCGTTACGGACCAGACCAGTGCCCACGATCCGCTCAACGGTTATGTTCCGCAAGGGCTCACGTTGAGTGAAGCTGCGGAGCTGCGCCAGCGCGACCCGGAAGAATACGTCCGCCGCTCCACGGCCTCCATGGTCGTCCATGTCAACGCCATGCTAGCGCTGCAGCGAGCAGGAGCCGTGGCCTTCGACTACGGCAACAACATTCGCCGCTTCGCCTTTGACGCAGGCTGCGCAGAAGCCTTTCTCATTCCCGGCTTCGTCCCGGAGTATATTCGTCCGCTCTTCTGCACTGGCACGGGCCCCTTCCGCTGGGTGGCGCTCTCGGGCGATCCCAGGGACATCGACCGCACCGATCAGCTTGCCCTCGAACTCTTTCCTGAGAACGAAATCCTCACCCGCTGGCTGCGACTGGCCCGCGGCCGATTTGCCTTTCAGGGCCTGCCTTCGCGCATCTGCTGGTTGGGTTACGGCGAACGCGCCAGGATGGGACTTGCCATCAACGAGCTCGTCCGCATGGGCGAAATCTCAGCGCCTATCGCCATCGGCCGCGACCACCTCGACACCGGCTCGGTCGCCAGCCCTTACCGCGAGACGGAGAAGATGCTCGATGGCTCCGATGCCGTTGCCGACTGGCCTATCCTCAACGCGCTGCTTAATACCGCGTCAGGCGCCACCTGGGTCAGCTTCCATCACGGCGGTGGTGTAGGCATGGGATACTCGCTCCATGCCGGGCAGGTTACAGTGGCCGACGGCACCGACAGCGCCGCCCGCCGCATCGCGCGCGTCCTCAACAACGATCCAGGCATCGGGGTTGCCCGCCACGCAGACGCGGGCTATGCGCTCGCGCAGACCACCGCCCGCGAGAGCGGCATCCATATCCCAATGGTGGGCCGGTAGACCATGAGCGGCGTCACGGCAATCGTCAATATCGGGCAGCTCGTCACACTCGCAGGACCGGCACGCCCGCGCGTCGGTGCCGAGTTGCGTGAACTCGGCATGATCCGCGATGCGGCGTTGCTCATCGAAGACGGCCGCATCGTTCAAGCAGGCACCTACGCCGACATGCACGCGAAGATCCCGTCCGTGGCCGACGTCATTGACGCTGCAGGACGCTGCGTGACACCCGGTTTTGTGGACGCGCATACCCACCCGGTCTTCGCCGGCAACCGCGCCGCTGAGTTCGAACAGCGCATCGCCGGCGCCACCTATCAGCAGATCGCGGCATCCGGCGGAGGCATTCTGCGCACCGTCGCGCTCACCCGCGCGGCGACGGACGAAGAACTGCTCAAGGCGGCGCGCCGCCATCGCGACTGGATGCTGCGCACAGGCACCACGACCATCGAAGCCAAGTCTGGTTACGGCCTCGACCAGTCCACCGAGATGCGTATGCTGCAGGTGCTTGCGCAACTGGCCATGGAAGGCCCTGCGCGCATTGTGCCCACACTGCTGGCCGCGCACACCGTGCCGCCGGAGTATGCGGATCGCCGCAGCGAATACGTGGTTGCCGTCGCCGAGCAACTCATCCCCCAGGTTGCGAAGGCCCACCTTGCGCAGTATTGCGACGCCTTCTGTGACGACCATGCGTTTACGCTCGACGAAACCCGCATCGTGCTCGCCGCGGCCAAGAGCAACGGCCTGCGCCTGCGCGTGCATGCCGAGCAGTTTCGCCCCGGTACGGGCGCGGCGCTCGCTGCAGAGCTGGGCGCGGCAACTGCCGATCATCTTGAGACCGTTACTGAGGAGACGCTGCACCAGTTGCGCGTCTCCCAGGTGCAGCCAGTGCTGTTGCCCGGCTCAGTGTTTGCTCTCGGTCGCCGCAACTATCCGCCGGCGCGCACCATGGTTCAGCTCGATCTGCCCATCGTAATCGCTTCGGACTTCAATCCCGGCTCATCACCCATCTGTTCCATGCCGTTTATCCTTTCTCTCGCCTGTGTAGAGATGGGCCTCATGCCGGCTGAGGCACTTTCGGCGGCCACCATCAACGCTGCGTGGAGCCTGGCCCTCGGCCAGACCGTCGGCTCGCTAGAACCCGGCAAGCGCGCCGACCTGCTGATCCACGAGTTCGACGATTACCGCGAACTGGCATACTACATCGCTGCGCCTGCCCGGCCGCGCGTCTTCGTCGACGGAGCTGAGGTCTTCGCATAAGCGTGCGGCATATTCTTGAAACGCTCATCGCGGTGCCACTCCCTCCGCCCTTTCGAATGTGCCGCTGATCGACTAAATCGCAAACTCTGTCGGGTCCAAAGGCTGGACCGTCGAGCGCATGCCAGCATCCGACCTCAACGAATGGACTGCGATTCTGTGCGCTTTGCTGCATTCAGGCTGACGCAATGCGCCGGCGAGCCCTGTGCCGCTCCACCAGAAACACGGCAACCCCCGCACCTACCATCACCGCCGTACCGCCCAGAATCTTGCCCACAGCGAGCAGCTTGTGCGGTTCATCGCTCGCCGGAAATGCCGACAGCACAATGGTGAGCGCGGTGCTCACCATGCCCACTGACGCAAGTAGAATCGCGACCGGCTTTCCTCCCGGAACGCGTCGCACCTCTGGCCCCGCGGGCCTGCTCTGCAGTCGGATCATCGAGGCAAAGAGAAACAGGTACGGCAGAAAGTAGGACAGAATGCCCGTCGCCACCAGCACATTGTAGGCGCCGCGCACCGTTGTGCCCGCCTGCCCCGCCAGAGCCACCAGGATTCCCGCCAGTCCATAGACGCTGATGGCCACCCACGGCGTGCGGTAGCGCGGATGAATTCGTCCGAAGGCCGAGGGCAGGTAGTGGTCGATGCCCGCGACAAAAGGCAGCCGCGAAGTGGACGAGAGATACGCCGCCGCACCGCCCACTGCGTTGAGTCCCACCAGCAGCGCCACCGGCCCCAGCAGCCAGCCCAGGCCCAGCCGCTCACTCAGTGCGCGAACGCCGTTCACAAAGCCATCCGGCCCGCCCACGGCCTCCGGAGGCAGCGCCGTCAGCAGCGCGCCTGTGCCGCCAATGTAGCCGATGGTGAGCACGATGCCGCCCGCCAGAATCGCCCACGGAATTACTCGCCGCGGATTCTCGATTTCGCCGCCCATTGCCGAGCCAGCCTCCACGCCGCCGAAGGCGAAGAACACGCTCGACCAGAACACCGCGTTGTCCAGCGTCCAGTGCGGCACAAAGCTCGCCGCCGGGTAGCGCACCACGGGACCAAACTTCGCGTACGAAACCGCCGCCAACACCAGCAGCGAGCCCATCGGCAGCAGCCCTCCCAGTGCGCTGATGTTGTTCAGCCACTTGCCTGCGTCCACCCCGCGAATGTTGAGCGCCGTGATGATGGCCAGCCACGCCACGGCAAAGCCAAGGTAGTAGATAGGCTCGGCTGCCAACGCGCGTCCTCTTGTGCCAAGAGCAAACAGAGTGGACGCCGCGCCGAAATAGAGCACGCCGGAGAAGTACGGCAGGTTGCTCATCCAGTAGGTCCACGCGGCCAGAAATCCCGCCGAATCACCGAAGGCCTCGCGCGTCCAGACGTAGAGGCCGCCTTCATCCGGCAGTCGCGATGAAAGCTCCATCACGCTGGCAGCCAGCGGCACAAAGAAGCAGGTGAGCGCCGCCACCCACACCACCAGGATGCTCGGTCCGGCCGCGGCGGCCGCCGCAGTCCAGCGCACGCTCATCCCGCTCACCACGTAAAAAAGAGCGAGATCACGAAACCTGATGCTTCGTTTGAGCGCGGGAGCCGCAGCCATGTAGGGCGCAGCATAGCAGAGCGCGTGTCAGCGACGAAGCGAAATCTTGCCCAGGTCAGCGAGCACGGTCATCGCTGCATTGCGTCCGTTCACTCCGATTACGCTGCCGCCCGGATGCGTGCACGCGCCGCACAAATACACGCCTTCCATCGGTGTGCGCGTGCTCAGCCGATTCGTCCACATGTAGGCGGGCAGACACTCGCCCTGAAAGATGTGGCCGCCCGTCAGTCCCACCTTTTTCTCGATATCCGGCGGACCCAGCACCTGCGCGTCGATTACGGCGCTGTCGATGTTCGAACAGAACCGCGCCAGTGACTTGAGCGCCAACTGCTTCACTTCGTCGCGCCGCTCATCCCAACTGCGGTGAGCAAACTTGTACGGCACATACTGCGCGAAGACGCTCATGGTGTGCGTGCCCGCCGGAGCCACGCTCGCGTCGTGCACACTTTGGAAGTAGAGCTCGCACCACAGGTGCTCCGGCAACTCGCCGTGCCTGGCCGCAGCAAAGGCAGCCTTCCATTCGTCCCTGGTTAGCGGCGCATTGATCTGCCCGTAGTGGTGCGGCTCGTTGGTGCCGGGCCGCGCCATAAAGTTTGGCAACTCCCGCAGGTGTACGTTCAGCTTTACCGTGCAGCCCTCAATCGGCACCTGCTCCACACGCATGCGCCACGCTGCGTCCGCTGCATCGCCCAGCAGGCTCAGGGTCTGCCGCGGATCGGCATTGGAAATTACCACTCGCGCCGCAATGCGTTCGCCGTCCTCGAGAAGCACTCCCTCGCCTGGCAGAATCCGCGCCACAGGCACTCCCGAAACCACCGTGGCCCCTGCTTCGCGCGCCGCATCGCAAAAATAGAACGAGACCATCCCCATGCCGCCTCGCACATAGCCCCACATGCCCGGCATGCCGCCCAGTCGCCCCGACGCATGATGAAAGCGGATCGATGCCGTGCCTGCGTCAAACGGGCTGGCGTTGGTTCCGATCACGCCCTGTCCCAGATACGCAGCCTGCAGTCGCTCGTCGGCAAGATAGCGCTCCGCAAACTCCGCCATCGACCACTCGAACAGCAGTGCCCGTGCCTCGTGGTCCCCACCCAGCCGTTCCTCAATCTGCTCGCGTGTCGGCGCCTCGCCCAGCCAGGCGTCGGCCGCCCACGCCGCTGCGCCCGTCTTGCCTGCTGCCGGGGCGGGCCTCAAAGCATCGCGCAGCCGCCGAACCACATCGCACATCGCGCCAAAGCCTTCCGAATCGCCCGGCGCCAGCCGCCGGACCTCTTCCATGCAGCGCGCATCGTCGTCCCACAGCTGGATGCTCTCGCCGTCGAGGAATGGAACAAACAGCCCGTTCACCGCAGGCGTCCAGGCAAAGCCGCGCCGCGCCAGGTCCAATTCTTCCACCACCAGCGGGTGCAGCAGTCCGGCCAGGTAGGCGCAGGGCGACATGCGCACCCCGGGAAAGGGCTCCTCGATCGTGCAGGCTCCGCCCACGCGTGCCCGGCTCTCCACCACCAGCACCCGCTGCCCGGCCCTTGCGAGGTAAGCTGCGCAGGCCAGGCCGTTGTGGCCCGCGCCCACAATTACGGCGTCCCATGTTGTGGCAGTCAATTCGTGCAATGGGATCGGCAGGCCGATTTCGCCCAGCAGGGAAGCGGTGGGTGAGCTCATAGTTGCGTTTTTACACTACTTCCGCCGATTTCCGGACTTGGATTCTCCGGCCGATGTCCAGTTCTTGCAGGGCTGTGTTGCAGGTCACGTCCCGTCTTGCGCATGCGCTTGTTAAGATGTTGGGCGAAAAACTGAGGGTGCGCCACAGGGCGTGAACCTGCGAGGAGAATTCAATGTCCGATTCAAATGTTGCCAGCGCAATTCCCACCAAGATCCTGGTCCCCATCGATTTCAGCCCGTCGTCCCATGCTGCGCTCGATGCGGCCACAGAGCTGGCGGAGAAGTTTCACGCCGAAATTTACCTGCTGAACGTCATCCCGGCGTTCCCCAACGTTTCACTGCCGGACTCGATTACCGAGGCCGCCGTAGTGGAAAAGGC
>DCFV01000030.1 GCA_002314435.1 Acidobacteriaceae bacterium UBA1795
CCGCGACCTCATCCCTTACTGACAGCACGACCGTCAAATCGCTGAATTACGCCGCCGGTACATCCGACATCAGTTCTCTTTCGCAGCTTGGTATCACCGTCAACTCCGATGGCTCGCTGACCCTCGATGCCACTTCGCTCGATTCGTCGCTCAACTCTGATTTCAGCAGTGTCGTAGGTTTCTTCCAAGATGCTAATAGCTGGGGCGGCCACTTGAGCACCGTGCTAGAGCAAGCAGGCACCAGTTCTTCAACCGGAATCCTCAAGCTGGCCGAGAGGTCCAACAGCACAATCGAAGAGAATTTGCGGGCGTACGTGTCTCGCGAAGAATCCTTGATCTCCTCAGAACAGAAGAGCCTAATGGCGGAGCTGACCAGCGCCAATGAGGTTCTGCAGGCGATTCCTACTCAGCTCAACAGCATCAACGAAATCTATTCCGCCGTCACTGGATACAACACCACCAAGAGCTAAGGAGCCGCTGCTCTATGTTGAGCTATCAGGAACACGCGTTGGAGGGGGCATCCGCGGTGGACTTAGTCGTCGCCCTTTACGACGGGATCATCCGCTTCCTGCATGTTGCGATCGATGCAGTTAATCAGGGCGACACTACCGGGCGAAGAATAGCCGTAAAGCGCGCTCTCGACATCATCATTCACTTGCAGGCGCGCCTGCGCGTGGACGTAGGCGGCGCCCCGGCGCAGGCTCTCAGTGAGTTCTATGCTTCGGTGTTCGCCCAGATCTTGCAGGCGTCGCAGTCGGCTTCGCACGAGAAGTTTGAGCACGTCATCGAATGCGTACGCAATGTGCGAGACGCCTGGAGGCATGTTGCACGGGAAGCGAGCCCTCCAGCTCTGGCATCTTCACAGCCCCGCAACACCCGACCGGCTCAGTTCGATGCAGAATCGCGTACACTGCCGATCTCCGGATGGATCGCCTGAACCTCAACTTGCGACGGTCAGTTCTTCTTCGAGCTGCTGCTTCTGATAGAGGCTCGCATAGTAGCCATCGCGGGCCAGCAGTTCGTCGTGGGTGCCCACTTCGACAATTCTTCCATGGTCGAGCACCGCGATCTGGTCGGCATGCTGGACTGTCGAGACTCTGTGCGAGATCAGGATCGCGGTTGACGTTGTGGTGTAGCTGCGAAGCCCGTTCAGAATGCGCTCTTCAGTGTAGGTGTCCACATTAGCCAGCGCATCGTCGAGAATCAGGATCGCCGGCCTTCGCAGAAGGGCACGGGCAATCGCAGCACGCTGCTTCTGTCCGCCAGAGAGCGTGACTCCGCGCTCTCCTACCACTGTTTCAAACCCCTGCGGAAACTCCTCGAACTCACGCCTGATGTGCGCAGCCTCCGCAGCGTCCAGCAGTTCCTGTGGACTCGCGTTCGGCGCGCCGAACGCCAGGTTGCCGCGGATCGTATCGCTGAACAGGAATGTTTCCTGCGGCACCATGCCAATGTTGCGTCGCAGCACGGCCAATGGGAACTCGCGGATCGGCCGGCCGTCGATCAGCAGCGTGCCTGCAGGCGCTTCGTGTAGCCGAGAGATCAGGCTCACGAGGGTTGATTTGCCAGAGCCGGTCGGACCGACAATGGCCAGGCTGGATCCGGCGGGGACTCGCAGCGAAATGTTTCTTAGGACATGCGTTTCTCCGTAGCTGAAACTCAGATTGCGGAATTCGATCTCTCCGGTCAAAACGGCGTCGTCAGAGATAGACGGATCGACAGCGCTGTCGTCGATAGCCGGCTTGGCGCGCAGCAGTTCGTCGATGCGCTTCACTGATGCGGTGCCGCGTTGAAAGATGTTGATCACCCAACCTACTGCGATGATCGGCCAGATGAGCATGATCATGTAGGTATTGAACTCGACAAACTGGCCCACTGTGATTCGGTGAGCGATCACCTGGTGACCACCCACCAGCAGCGTGATGATCATCGAGATGCCCAGCATGAACTCGAGTGTGGGCCACAGCATACCCATCAACTGTACAAGTCGCAACGCGCGCGCGATGTACTGTTTGTTCAATCCTTCGAACAAATGCATCTGCGACTCCTCGCGCGCGAAGGCGCGGATGAGACGCGCGCCGGAGTAGTTTTCCTGCGCCTGCGATGAGATCTCGGAGAAGCTGGCCTGAATCCGCTCGAAACGGTCGTGAATACGGCTCCCGAAGTATTGCACCAGGATGCTGGCCAGCGGCATGGGCGCCAGGGCCACCAGGGTGAGATATGGACTGATGCGCAGAAGGAAGAAGACCGCGAAGACCGTCAGGAAGAGCGTATTCGCGCTGTACATCAGCGCCGGGCCCAGTAGCATGCGCACCGCGTTCAGGTCGTTGGTCATCCGCGCCATGATGTCGCCCGTGCGGTACTCGGCATAAAATCCGGAGTCCTGCAGTTCGAGTTGGCGGAACAGGTCGTTCCGCAGATCGAACTCGATCTCGCGCGAGATACCAATCAGAATCCAGCGTTGGGCGTAGAGGAAGATGCCCTTGGCCACATAGATCGCGACCAACAGGCCAGCGATGCCCAGAATCCAGCTATGCGTAGCGCCACTTTTCAGATGGTCAATGGCCGCGCCCAGCACGCGGGGAAACTGCACGGCAACCACGTTGGTGGCAATCACCGAGAGGGTGCCCCAGATATAGCTCCAGTGATAACGGCGCATGTACCCGAAGAGCGGGCCCAGATCGCGATACATAGCTCCATTGTACGGGAAAAGGCACTGCATACACCTGAAGAGGTCAGGTGAGCGGTTAGTTAAGAGGGAAGGTGCCACTTTGAGCGGCGTCGTACGGCAGTCTGAGGAAACGACTCAGCCCGTCGCAAGAAAGAACTCTCAGTTTCTATGTTGGAGTGCGCAATAGCAGATAACCGCCCGTCAAGGCAAAAAGAATGTCCGGTGTCCAGGCTGCCAATGCCGCTGGCAGGTAGTTCACATTGCCCATTGCGCCGAACAACCCATCAACTACCCAGTACGCCAATGCCACTGCAATTGCCACTGCGATACCGGTCAGCGAACCGCGGCGGCCCATCGAGAGCGCAAAGGGAATCGCCAGAATTGCCATAACGATCGCGATGAGCGGATATGACAACTTGTGCCAGAGCGCTACGCGCAGGCGCATGGTGTCAAAGCCGCTTTGTCGCAGATCGCGAATGTATCGGTCCAACTGCCCGAAATTCATTTCCTGCGACTGCAGACTTTCTTTCTTGAAGTAGCTGGGTTCTTCCTGCACCTCAGCAAATGCTGTACGACGGAACTCGCGGAACCGAGTCTGCACAGAGCCATCAAAGCTCCGCTCCCATCCGTTCTCGAAGACCCAGGCATCGGCATTTTCGTTCCAGAACACGCGCGCCGCAAAGATGCGTTTCGAGATCGAGAACGTTGTTGGGTCAAACTCGAACACCGTCATATTGGCGAATTCGTTGGTGTCGGGGTCGAAAAACTGGTAGTAGAAGATGCGCCCCGGCTCGCCAGCATGCGCCTGCCCGAACATCCACTTCTGTTCCGGGTGCAGGAAGGTCTGTGGCGGCCTGCCCTTGATCGTCGCGCGCAACGCTTCCTGTCGCCTGTTGGCCTGCGGCAGGTAATACTGGTCAAACAGAAACAGCCCTACAGAAAGAGTCCCGGCGATGCACACGACCGGAACTACCAGCCGGTAAAGGCTGATACCGGTAGCCTTCATCGCGATCAATTCGCTGTTGCGGTTGAGCACGCCAAAGGTCACCAGCACAGCAATCAGTACAGCCAGAGGGGTGATCTGGTACAGCATGCTCGGGGTTAGATTCAGCAGATAGGCCCCCACCGTGACCAGGGCAATATGGTTCCGCAGAATGTCGCCGACCAGTTCAAAGAACGTGAACACCAGCATCAGCAGCACGAATCCAGACAGCACCAGCACAAATGTGCCCAGAAATTCGCGGACGACGTAGGAGTCGAGAATGCGCGGGAAGGCGCCTCGTGAATTGGTGCGCTGAGAGCGTGGGTGAAACCGTTCGAGCAGTGCTGAGATGTGTGCCTTCCGGGGCCGCTCCGCAAACTTCAAATCCGGCAGTCGCGCCGCCAGCCGTGCCAGTGCTGCCAGCACGCGCCCTCCGCTAGCCATCTGCCACAGCAGAAACGTGCCCACCGCCGCGAACAGCAGGTTTGCCATCCAGACCGCCAAAAATGCTGGAAGCCTGTTCTGACGGCCCAGCGCGATCCCCGTGTACGAGAGTACGTAATAGAAGATCACTAGCAACAGCGTGAAGACGAACCCTGAGCTTTTACCGCCACGCCGCGAAATCACGCCAAGCGGCACGCCCACCAGCATAAGCACCAGGCACGCAGCCGGGTAGGAGAAGCGCGAGTGCAACTCGAGCTGGTAGCGCCGGCTGTCTAGTTCGTGAACGCGCTCATTCAGAATATGCATCGGCATCGCGTAAATGGCCGTATCCATGCGTCCCAGGTGGATGTCGCCTTGACCGCCCAAGGCTAGCGGCAGGTCCGTCGTGGAGAAGGTCGAAATGTTGTACTGGTCCGGCTGGCCCTCGGCAGTCTCATGCCGTGCCCCATCGCGCAGTCGCATCAGCAGCACCTGCGTCGAGTCGTTCACCACCGTTGCCGAAGCTGCTGTCGTCACCAGAGGCGTGGTCGGATCGCTTACCTCGGCCATGAAAACCTGCCGCCAGTTCGCGGCCCCGGTGCCGGAGCGCACATCCTGCACGTAGAGCACGTGGTCACGAAAGTCTTCATAAAAGACGCGAGGCTGAATCTGATAGGACGCTTGCTGTGTCTCCAGCACCTGCTGCATGTCCAGAATTGCCTGGTTGGCGCGCGGCGCCAGAAACAGCGAATTGGCCAGACCCAGCAATGTGCCGCCTATAGCCACAATCGAAGCCACGCGGACGAAGTATCCGATGCCCAATCCCGACGCCCGCATGGCGATGATCTCGCTGTCCGAAGCCAGTCGGCTCAGGCCCAGCAGGACGCCCACCAACACCGACATTGGAATCGTGACCTTGAAGGTGTTCGGCAGCATGAACAGAAAGATCTGCACCACGCTCGCAAGTGGTGAGCTGTTCCTGACCACGATCTCCAGGATCTGGCCAAGGTTCGGCATAAAAAGAATGAAGGTGAACAGCGCACACCCGATCAGCGTGTGCGAGAGGATTTCGCCGAGGATGTAGCGGGTGAGAATTCGCACAGAAAGACTCTTGCTCCAGTCTATCCTGCCGGCGCTTCAACTGGCGCAGTTGGCCTGGTGGTTGGATGCCAGCCTCTCAGGCGCAGGCTGTTGGTCAGCACGCTCACGGAGCTCAGCGCCATGGCTGCTGCGGCAATCCATGGGCTCAGCAGAATATGGAACGCCGGATACATTAGCCCAGCCGCCAAGGGTATGCCCAGCACGTTGTATGCCATCGCCCAAATCAGATTCTCGCGCATGACGAACACAGTGGAGCGGGCCAGTTCCAGTGCCGCCGGTATCGATGCCGGCTGCGTTCGCAGCAACAGCACATCGCCGGCCTCCTGTGCCATGTCCGCTCCCGTACCCAGCGCAATGCCCGCATCGGCCTGTGCCAGTGCACCTGCATCGTTCACGCCGTCGCCAACCATTGCCACGCGGCATCCTTCTTGCTGCAATTCGCGAATCCGTGCCAGCTTGCCAGCGGGGTCCAATCCGGCTTCCAACTCGTCGATTCCAGCCTGGTTGGCGATGGGCGCAGCAGCCGCGGCTGAGTCTCCTGTCAGCATCAGCACGCGCAGCCCACTGCGACGCAGGGACGCGATGGCCTCCGCGGCATCCTCCCGCAGTGTGTCGCGGGCGTCAAAGCAGCCCACTGGCTGATGATCCAGTGCCATGTAGACGCGCGTGCTGCCGGGCTTCGGAGGTAGAAATGCGTCCGGAACTCGTCCGTAGAGTTCGCGGAACAGAGCCTCGTTGCCAAGCACACACTCAAAATAGTCTAGCCGTGCGGTTACGCCGCGCCCGGGCAGAATCTTCACATCCTGTGCCGGCTCCCACTGCAGCCCGCGTGCGCGTGCCGCCTCCACCACGGCGTGAGCGATGGGGTGGTTTGAACGCTCCTCAACGGCCGCCGCCATGCGCAGCACATCGAACTCCGCATAGCCGCTGTGCGCCTGCACTGCGGAGAGCACCGGCCGACCCACCGTCAGCGTGCCTGTCTTGTCCAGCACCACTGTATCCACGCCCGCCAGACGCTCCAGTGCCTCGCCACCCTTGAACAGAACTCCCAACTGAGCCCCACGGCCCACAGCCACGGTCAGCGCGGCAGGAACCGCCAAGCCCATCGCGCACGGGCATGCGATCACGAGAACCGCGACGCAATTCGCCAGCGCCATCTGCAGAGAGTGTGTGGTCAGCATCCATGCGCCAAACGTCGCCAGCGCCAGCGCCAGGACCGTGGGTACAAAAATCGCGCTGGCCCGGTCCGCCAGCCGTTCCATTGGTGCGCGCGAGCCTTGCGCCTGCTCCACCATCCGCGTAATCTGGGCCAGCACGGTGTCTTCACCCAGGGAATGTGCATGGCAGGTCACTGCGCCGTCGTAGTTCAGTGATCCGGCAAGAACGCGCTCGCCGGGTTCCCGCCCCAGTGGCGTCGACTCGCCAGTCAGCATCGACTCGTCCACCGTCGTCCGGCCTTCCACAATTTCAGCGTCCACAGGAAAGCGCTCGCCGGGAAGCACCAGCACCGCATCGCCAATGCGGATCTGCTCCAGCGGGACCATCGCTTCCACGCCGTCTACTACGCGCCTCGCCGTGGCTGGCCTAAGCCGGCTAAGGGAATCCAGCGCCGTCAGAGCACGCCGTTTGGCGCGGGCCTCGAGCGCCTTGCCCAGCAACAGAAAGCCCAGAATCAGCAGCACCGCATCGAAGTACACTGCGCGGCCGCTCTCCGGCGCCACCGTGGCATACACCGAGTAAGCGAACGCCACGCCGGTGCCGATGCTCACCAGCGTGTTCATGTTCGTAGTGCCATGGCATAGCGCGCGGGCCGCATTCACGTAGATGCTGCGGCCTGCCCAGCCCATCACCAAGGCCGTAAGCACCAGCAGCGTCCAGCGCAGCCCGGAAGGAGGTAGGTTGTAGAGCCACGGAGCCCAGCCCATCAAAACGTCGTCCAGGCGTCCCATGGAACTCTGCAGCGGCATGCCCAACACCATGGCTGCCGCGCCCACGACAATCGCCACCGCCGCCTTGCGAGCCATGCTGACGGAGCCGTCGTCTTCCACCGTCGCGCTGGTCTCGCCCGGACGAGGCAAAACAGCTTCATAACCGGCGCCGCGTACCGCATCCACCAGCGCACTCGGAGCAACCTTCTCGGGGTCGAACACCACCGTCGCCCGGTGCGCCATCAGGTCCACGCGAGCCGACTCCACGCCTACAGTCGCGCGCAACGCCCCTTCGACGTGCTTCTGGCATGCCGCGCAGGTCATGCCCAGCACGGGCAGCGTCAACGATTCTTTCTGCGTATCCGCCATCGAACCGGCTATCGCTCCAGTTGCGCCGTGTAGCCAGCCTTCGCCAGCGCGGCAATTGCCAGGTTTACGGCCTCGGTCGCGTCCATCGCCTGCACGCGCGCTGCGCCCAGGCGCACTTCTTCCACTTTCAGGCCTTCCGTGGCAGCGAGTGCCTGGCTTACCCGTCGCACGCAGGAGCCGCAGTGCATCCCATCAATGCGCAGCGTAAATTCTGCCAACTTGTCCTCCTGATTGAGTTTGATGATACGCCAGCCAGGAAGATGCGGGGCGCTCACCCGGGTACTGATTCGGTACCAAAGCGTGTGTGGCGTAAGTTCCCTGGGGCGAGCATCTATGGTAAAGGTGATCTCCAGTCCACATGGGAGCCGGAAAACCAGCGATGACGAGAGAGTATCCGCAGACCCCGCTCATGGGTGTCGGTGCGGTGGTAGTCGAAGACGGCCGCGTGCTGCTGGTACAGCGCGCCCACGAACCCATGGAGGGGCAATGGTCCATCCCCGGCGGCCTCGTTGAGGTCGGCGAGGCTCTGCACGCGGCGGTCGTCCGCGAGGTACGGGAAGAGACAGGCCTCACCGTCGAGCCGATCGAACTCGTTGAACTCCTCGACAGGATCCATCGCGACAACGACCGGGTCCGCTACCACTATGTCATCGCCGATTACCTTTGCCGCCTGACAGGGGGTAACCTGCAAGCCGGCTCGGATGCCGCCGCGGTACGCTGGGTGGAACGCGCCGAGTGGCTCAGCCCGGGCGCCTTTGACCCCGTTGCCGCGCGCGTTATGGAGACTGCCTGGCAACGCGCCCAGGCTCTCAAGGCAAGGGAGGACCGCTAATTGGCTCGCAGGTTCAGATGGATTCTCGGTTTAGTAGTTGTGCTGGCTCTCGCCGTGGGCGCAGCGTTCTGGCATCGGCCCGTGAGCGTATTCCGCGCCTGGGGGCAGGCTCGTTTTGCGGTCGCTGGCGCGCGCAGCCAAATCATTACCGTCAACGGCATCCGCATCCACTATTACTGTCTCGGCCCCGAAGCCGGACCGCCTGTCGTGCTGGTCCACGGCCTCGGCGGCCGTGCCGACGATTGGCAGAATCTCGCCCCCTACCTCACCCGCGCCGGTTATCGCGTCTACCTGCCCGACCTGCCTGGCTATGGACTAAGCGAGCAGCCTGCCACCTTTTCCTACTCTGTTCCCGACGAAGCCTCCATAGTCGTCAGCTTTCTCGACGCACTTCATCTGGGCCAGATCGACCTCGGCGGCTGGTCAATGGGCGGCTGGATCGTGCAGCGCGTAGCCGCCGCGCACCCCGAGCGCATTCGCCGCCTGATGCTCTTTGACAGCGCCGGCCTCTACGCTAAACCGACCTGGAACACTGCGCTCTTCACCCCCACCAATCCCCAGGAACTCGACCAACTCGACGCGCTACTCATGCCGCACCCCCCGCCGGTGCCCGATTTTGTCGCCCGCGACATCCTCCGCGCTTCCCAGAACAACGCGTGGGTAGTGAAGCGTGCGCTGGCCTCCATGCTCACTGGCCGTGACGTCACGGACGAGCTTTTGCCGCAACTTCGGATGCCCGTGCTCCTGGTCTGGGGCGGGGAAGACCGCATCACCCCGCTGGCCCTCGGCAAGACCATGCACAAACTTATACCGCAGTCGAATCTTGAAGTTATCTCCGGCTGCGGCCACCTCGCGCCCAGCCAGTGCGCCGCGCAGGCCGCACCCGCCGTGCAGGCATTCCTTGCCCACTGATGTGAGAAGGCGGGGACAGCTCTTCGCTGCCCCCGCCTCCAGGATTGCCTCTAGTTTCAGGTTCAGAAGCTGACGCGTGCGCTTAGCTGAATTTCCCGACCCGGCGTCGCCACTTCTGTAATGCTGCCGAAGCTCGACGTGTTCACAAACCGGTTCGGTGTGCCCAAGTTTGTGTGGTTCAGTGCGTTGAAGAACTCCGCCCGCGCCTCGAACCGCGCCTTCTCCGCCACGGCGAACTCGCGGACCAACCCAAGGTCCAGGTTCTGCATGCCCGGTCCGTACACTGAGTTCCGCCCGGCAGTACCAAACGTGTACGCTGCCGGAGCCGCGAATGCGCCCGTATTCAGCCACTTGATAGCCGTGCGCGTGCCGGAAGTGAATACCTTCTCGCCGGTCACGTTGGCACGGATGGGATTCTCTCCAACAACGGTGCCTGCATTCGCCGTATCGCCAAATACCGAGATCGTCATCGGGAAACCCGTTTGCGCCTGGTAAACCACTGAGCCTCGCCAGTTGCGCGTTAGCGCCGCAGTCAAGGCATTCCTGCCATACGCAGGCGGCGTATAGACAGTGCTGAGCGCAAAGCGGTGCCGGATGTCGCACGCCGGTCCCTTCTCTGCATTCAGGTCATCGTTGTTCTGCGGAATGGCCGACTCAAACATCGGCGAACGGAAGTCCGGCGCGTTCTCGAGCGACTTGGCAAACGTATAGTTCGCCAGGAAGCTCAACCCCCGTGCAAAACGCCGGCGCACATTCACATAGCCTGCGTCATACCAGCTCTGCGAGGTGTTCTCGAGCAGGTTGATGGTGCTCACAGGGAACGTCGAACTCGACACGGTCACATTCGAGGGAAACTCAGTGTTCTCGACAAATCTGATCTTTGGATGTGGCCGCCGCGGCTGGATTAGTCCTGCTCCCGGCTGCGCGTTGTTGATCAGGTGCGAGCGTTGCAGGTGGAACCCACCCGCGCCCAGGTAGCCCACTTCCACCGTGGTCGATGCGCCCAACTGCTTCTCGAGCGATGCGCTCCACTGCTGAATGTACTGCGCTTGGGCGTGCAGTTGCAGCGCTGTAAAGCTCACCACCGTCGTGCCCAGCACCGGAGAAGGGAAGTTGAGCGTCTGGATACTGGGAATGTACGGGTCGCTCTGCGATGTCATCGGGAAGACGTACGGCACGTTGTGGCGCTGGTTGCACCACGTGTTCATATCCACAGGCGTGTAAAACATGCCGTAAGCCAAGTGCGCCACCAGGCCCAGTCGCAGCAGGCTCTGCGCCAGCCCAAGCCGCGGCGCAAAGTTCGTTTGGTTGGCGTACATTAGGCCGCGTGGATAGCCATTCTGTCCGCCGATAAACACCTCAGGCGTGCCGCTCGACAAGTCCAGATTGCTGTTCGTGTAGTGGATATCGACGAGCGGGCTCATGTACTCGTAGCGCAGTCCATAGGTCAAGGTGGTGGTCGTCGTCAGTCGCCACGCGTCCTGCGCGTAGGCGTTCGCGTACCACTGGCGCAGGTTCATCTGCGGCACGCCGGCCTGCCCTTGTCGCGCTGCCGGGAGTCCCAGCAGAAAGCTCGCCAGCGACGATCCGGTTGTCCCGTCGTTCAGCGCATACTCGGTTGTAAAGCCGTTGGTGTACTGGTAGTAGCCCCGGTTCTGGAAGAAGCCCCACATCGGCCAGATGAACTTCTGGTACGCCCCGCCAAACTTCGCGCTGTGTCGCCCCAACTGCCAGTTCAGCGTGTCGCGACCTTCCACCACCGTGTCCCAGGCTTCCATCGGAGTCGCCAGGTAGTTGTCGCCCAGTGGCGAGAAACCTTGCACCGTGAAGTACGGCGCACCCCAGGCCTTCGGCCCACCAAAGCCGGTGCCCATAATTCCCAGCTCGCTCACAATGTCGTTTTTGCTGGCGCTCTCCGTCGTGTGCGACATAGCGAGCCGCGAAACCGCCACTGAAGCCGAGTTCACCAGGTTCGGGTTGATCACATGGCTCCACGCCAGAGTTCCATGCTGCGCCAGGTTGTCGTGGTACATGCCAAAGCCCGGCAGACCCCACGGCATGAACCCGTACTCGCTCCCTACGGAGTAGCGGAAGAACGCCGTGTCGCCGTTGGCAAAGTTGTGATCCACGCGAACCGTTCCCTGGTCGTCGGTCATGCGTTCCTTGCGCGAGTCCAAATAGTTGTTGGCGTCGTTGCCCGCGCCCACCACGGTGGGCTGCCCCATCATCGTCATCCCACCCATGTCCATCGAGTTTGGCAACGGCGTGTACTTGTTCAGCATGATGCTGGCGGCATTCGTCAAACGGTTCGGTGGAATCACGTTCGCCACGCCGTTATAGCTGAACTGCTCCCGGATGTATTTGGGGTTCGTCCTGCTCACCGGCAAGCTCGGATCGTAGTTGGGGTTCGACGTGGTCGTCGTCGGATCGTAGATGTTCACGCCGCTTTGGCTGAAATCGCCGGAGACCTCCGCCGCCGTCGGCACCGTATCCACCATCGCGTCCGTCTGCACGTGCCGCAGTGCCTCATAGTTCACAAAGAAGAACGTCTTCCCGGCGTGCGGCACGGGCCCGCCCACTGACGCGCCAAAGTCTGTTCTGAACGAGGAAATTCCCGCTTTCCATCTGGTTGAACGAGTGAGCATCCATCGCGCCGTTACGCAGAAATTCGTACGCAGTGCCGTGCAGCTTGTTCGTGCCGGAGCGTGTCACGATGTTGATCTGCCCGCCGCCTGCGCCGCCCATGTCGGCCGAATAGCTCCCAGTCTGGACCTGGAACTCTTGCACGGCATCTGGTGAAGCGCTCAGATTCTGCGTGCTGAATGTCGGATCCGTATTCGTCGCGCCGTCCAGCAGAAAATAGTTCGCATTTGGTCGGCTGCCGCCAATGCTAACCGCGGAGCGCTGTCCGGGCCGCCAGTAGAGCGAGCTCATGTCGCCCGTCGCCGCGCCGTGGCTCAGGTGCGCTCCCGGTACCGTCAGCACCAGGTCGATCAGCATCCGGCCATTCAGGGGGAGGGACTCCACCGACCGCTGATCTACAACCTCGCCCACACTCGCATCCTGAGTTTTGAGCAGTTCACTGGCAGATTCCACCGTTACCGTTTCCCGATCGCTTCCCACGCGCAAATGCAGATCGATCGTCGCCTGCTGTCCCACTTCCAGGTCGATCGTTTGAGCCGCCTGCTCAAATCCCTTGCTTTCAACCAAAAGCTGATACAAGCCCGGCTGCAGGCTCGCCACCTCGTAGAGCCCTGAATCGTTTGCCGCCACCGTGCGAATTGCACCGGTTACGGTCGAGGTCAGCTGCACCCGCGCGCCTGCAACAGGTCGCCCCTGCGGGTCGAAGATGGAGCCGCGAACCACGGCGTAATTACTTTGTGCTCGGGCTGTGACAACACAGACGAGCAGGCAAGCTACTGCGGGGAAGAATTTGCGAATCATCGACTCTCCTCAAAAGGTGGAACAGGATTATTGCTTCTCTTGGGGGCTCCATCGTCTGTGCATGACCGCCTTTGGAAGCACCACACGCTGGGCCGTTCAGATCAGACCAGCCGGGGAACGTGGTCTTGTTGGACAGTATCTGTCGACGAATATGATGGTCTTCCGCCTCTCGGTGGAGGAGCCCATCAACCTTTTGATGGAGATGAAAAAGGCCGTCCCGGCAAAGGGGCGGCCTTTTCTTCCGAACGGTGGAATTTGCTAGACGCCGATTACCGCGCAAAGCTCCTTTACGGCCTCGGCGCTCTTCTTCAGTCCCGCTTCTTCCTCAGGCGTTAACTTGATCTCGACGATTTGCTCCAACCCTGCCGCACCCAGCTTGCACGGTACGCCAATGTAGTAGCCGTCAATCCCGTACTCGCCCTGCAAATACACAGCGCAGGGAAGAATCTTCTTCTTGTCCTTCAGGATGGCTTCCACCATCTCCACCGCAGCCGCCGAAGGCGCATAGTACGCGCTACCGGTCTTCAGGTACTTCACGATTTCCGCTCCGCCGTCACGCGTGCGCTGCACAATCTCAGCCAACCGATCGGGTGCAATCAGTTCGGTAATCGGGATACCCGCAACCGTGGAGTAGCGGGGCAGCGGCACCATCGTGTCGCCGTGACCGCCAAGTACAAACGCCGTCACGTTCTCCACGCTCACATTCAGTTCTTCGGCAATGAACGTCCGGAACCGCGCCGAATCCAGCACGCCCGCCATGCCGATCACGCGCTCGCGGTTAAAGCCCGCCTGCCGGAACGCTGCCTGCGCCATAGCATCCAGCGGATTCGACACAATAATAAGGATGCATTCAGGCGACTGCGCGACCACCTTCTGTACCACGTCCGACATGATCTTGAAGTTGGTGTGCAGCAAGTCGTCCCGGCTCATGCCCGGCTTACGCGGAATCCCAGCCGTGATCACCACGATGTCCGAGTTCGCCGTCGCCGCGTAGTCGTTCGCTCCGGTCACATGCACGTCGCGCTTCTCGATAGGCATCGCTTCCGCTAGGTCGAGCGCCTTGCCCTGCGGCACGCCTTCCACCACGTCGATTAAGACCACGTCTGCCAGTTCCTTCGACGCAATCCAGTGCGCAGCCGTAGCGCCCACGTTGCCCGCACCAACAATACTGACCTTCTTCCGCATTCTTCTCTTCTCCTGGCCCACGGGGCCGTGTCTTTACATATTGCCGATGATGCGCGTAGCGAACTCGCTTGTGCCAACCTTGGTAGCGCCCGCTGTCTGCCGCTCGAAGTCGTAGGTCACGAACTTCTGCAGAATCGTCTTCTCCATCGCCGTCTCGATCAGCTTGGCTGCTTCCTTCCAGCCAAGGAACTCGAGCATCATCACGCCCGACAGAATCACCGAGCCCGGGTTGATGACATCCTTGTCGGCGTACTTCGGAGCCGTGCCATGCGTCGCCTCGAACACCGCGTAGCCATCGCCGATATTCGCGCCCGGAGCGATACCCAGTCCACCCACCTGTGCCGCTGCCGCGTCAGAGATGTAATCGCCGTTCAGATTCGAAGTGGCAAGAATGCTGTAGTCCGACGGCCGGATGATGATCTGCTGAAAGATCGAGTCCGCGATGCGGTCGTTAATCAGCACCTTCTGCTTCCACGCCCCACTGCCGTGTGTCTTGCCAATGGAATCGAGCACGCCCTTCACCTCTGCGTAAAGTGCCTCGCGGAAGGCCGGTGAGCCAAACTCCAGTCCCGGCTCAATCAGTGCAGCATTCTGCTCCAACGTCAGCCCGGGATTGGCTTCCACATTGCCCAGAATCCAGCTCTCGCGCTCCGTCACAGTCTGATAACGGAACTCTTGTCTCGCCACCTCGTAGCCCCACTCGCGGAAGGCTCCCTCAGTGAACTTCTGGATGTTGCCCTTGTGCACCAGGGTGACCGTCTTGCGGCCCGTTTCCAGCGCATGTCGGATCGCATACCGCACTAGGCGCTTGGTGCCGAAGATCGAGATCGGCTTGATGCCCACGCCTGAGTCGGTGCGAACCTTCTTCTTGCCACCCTTCAGCAAATCGTCGTTCAGAAACGAGATAAGCCGCGCTGCCTCTTCGCTGCCTTCCTTGAACTCAATGCCCGCGTAAACGTCTTCCGTGTTCTCGCGAAAGATCACAATATCCACGTTCTCCGGATGCTTCACCGGGCTGGGCACGCCCTGATAGTAGCGCACCGGACGCACGCACGCGTACAGATCCAGCAGTTGCCGCAGTGCCACGTTCAGCGAGCGGATACCCCCGCCCACCGGCGTCGTCAGCGGTCCTTTGATCGAAACGCGCAGGTCCCGCGCCGCTGCTACCGAGTCGTCCGGCAGCCATGTGTTGAACTGGCGAAACGCCTTTTCGCCCGCATAAATCTCAAACCACTTGATCGAGCGCTTGCCGCGGTAGGCCTTCTCCACCGCCGCGTCAAACACGCGCTGCGATGCCCTCCAGATGTCGCGTCCCGTGCCGTCGCCTTCAATAAAAGGAATGATGGGGTTGTCGGGAATACGGTACTCGCCGTTGCTGTAATCGATTGCAGTGCCGTCTTTAGGCAATTCCAGCCCGTTATAGGTTGTTTGCATGGGTTGTGCGATGTCCCTTTCCTCTCTACATTTGCAAACCGAGACTACCATCTGCAAATCACGACCGGCAACGCACTTCAAAGCTGTTTGATGCCACCGAATATGCACTCTCCCGGCTCGCCGTTGTCATCGCCCGTCCCACCGCTTTCCGGGCCTATATACTTGAGTCTGCCCCATGAGCGAACGAATCCTCGCATATCTTGTCCAGTTCATCACGCACGTCATCGATCTTGGCGGATATGCCGGCATCGTAGCGCTGATGGGCATCGAGTCGGCCTGTGTGCCGCTGCCGTCGGAGATCATCATGCCCTTCGCCGGCTACCTGGTCTATCTCCACCGCTTCAACCTCATCTGGGCCGCCACCGCAGGCGCCATCGGCTGCAATCTCGGCTCCGTCGTCGCTTACTGGATCGGTGCCAAGGGCGGCCGCCCGCTCGTAGAACGCTATGGCAAATGGGTTCTGATGAGCCACCACGATCTGGACCGCATGACGCGCTTCTTCGAGAGTTACGGCGCCATCACGGTTCTGTTGGGACGCCTTCTCCCGGTCGTCCGCACCTTCATCGCATTCCCGGCGGGCATCGCCAAAATGCCCCAGCTTCGCTTTCACATCTATACGTTTGTCGGCTCCTGGCCCTGGTGCTACGCTCTGGCCTACGTCGGCATGAAACTCGGAGAGAAGTGGCATACCGACCCTCGCTTCGAGCAGGCCTTCCATCGTTTTCACCTCGGCGTTGAACTTGCTCTCGTCGCCGGCATCGTCTGGTTCGTCTGGTCGCACCTCAACCGCGACAGGCAGCCGGCTTAACAAAGAGGCCAAGCGTCCCGCGCAAGGCGTACACTGTTTCGTTTCATGCAACCCAAAGTTTTCCGATGGATCGGAAATTCGCAGTAATTCAATGAAGGTTAGGAGAAATCATGGGTATTGAGCAACAAGGCGGCCCGAAGACCGCTGCAGCGAAAGTTGCGCCCGCCAAGGGCAAGCTGGGAGTGATGGTCGTCGGCCTGGGCGCCGTTGCCACCACATTCATCGCCGGCGTCGAGGCCGTCCGCCGCGGACTGGCCAAGCCCATCGGCTCTCTCACGCAGATGGGTACCATCCGCCTGGGCAAACGCACTGACAACAACTCGCCGCTGATTAAGGACTTTGCTCCTATCGCGGACCTCAACGACCTGGTGTTCACCGGCTGGGATATCTTCGAGGACAACGTCTACGAGTCCGCCGCGCACGCCAAGGTGCTCGACAAGGATTTGATTCAGGAGCTGAAGCCCTTTCTCGAAACCATCAAGCCCATGCCGGCAGTGTTCGACCAGTACTACGTCAAGCGCCTCAACGGCACCCATGTCAAGAAGGGCAAGAACAAGAAGGATCTCGCCGATCAGGTCCGCGCAGACATTCAGGCATTCAGGAAGACCGTCGATCGCGTCGTCATGATCTGGTGCGCCTCAACCGAGATCTTTCTCGAGCCGACGCCCGTACATGACACCATTGAAGCCTTCGAGAAAGGTCTCGAGTCCAACGACATCTCCATCGCGCCTTCGCAGATCTACGCCTATGCTGCTCTCAGTGAAGGCGTACCCTTCGCCAACGGTGCACCGAACCTGACCGTGGACATCCCGGCACTCATTGATCTCTCCAAGAAGAACAACGCGCCCATCTGCGGCAAGGACTTCAAGACCGGCCAGACCTTCATGAAGACCGTCCTCGCGCCGGCCTTTAAGGCCCGCCTGCTAGGCGTCTCCGGATGGTACTCCACCAACATCCTTGGTAACCGTGACGGCGAAGTCCTCGACGACCCCGAGTCCTTCAAGACCAAGGAAGAGTCCAAGCTCGGCTCACTCGAATACATTTTTCAGCCCGAGCTTTATCCCGACCTCTACAAGGACATCTTCCACAAGGTCCGAATCAACTACTATCCGCCGCGCGGCGACAATAAGGAAGGCTGGGACAACATCGACATCTTTGGATGGCTCGGATACCCGATGCAGATCAAGGTCGATTTCCTTTGCCGCGACTCCATCCTTGCCGCGCCCATCGCGCTAGACCTGGTCCTGTTCCTCGACCTGGCTCAGCGCTCGCAGGATCTGCGCTCCATCGGCATTCAGGAGTGGCTCAGCTTCTATCTCAAGTCGCCACAGACCCGCGAAGGGCTCTACCCCGAGCACGATCTGTTCATCCAGTCGATGAAGCTCAAGAATACCCTTCGCCACATCATGGGTGCTGATCTCATCACCCACCTCGGACTCGAATACTACGACTAACCACCTGCGGTGGGGCCAATCGCCTCCCGCTGGCCGGCACCGGCAGAAGCCCCATCCGCAGGGATGGGGCTTCTGCTTTGGTCACAGAGACAGTGTCTCAATCGCACTTCTTATCAAACAAAGCTAGTGTATGACCTTCGCTTCCACGGAGACCCTGCCCCCGCCGCGGCCAACTTGCCACGTGTGCGCGCTCAGGCCTATACTTCAGCTGTTAGATTAACCGTACCGAACGGTACGCGAAAGCATGGCAGCTCGACCCGCCAAACCGTCGCAGCGGAAGCCCACCCGGGGCCGTCCGCCGCTGGACTCCTCAGCCCGCAAACGCATCCTCGACGCTACCGCCGACGTCTTCCTCGAGAACGGCTACCAGCGCGCCTCCACCAGTGAAATCGCCCGTCGCGCCCGCACATCCAAGCAAACTCTATATAACCTGTTCCCCAGCAAAGCCGAGTTGTTCGTTGCCGTTATCAGTGATCACACCGAGCATCTGTTCGTGCGCCGCATGGAGTATCTCGAGTCCACTGACCGGCCGCAGCAGGCACTCGCCGAGATGGGCGCGATGACTCTCCGCCTTTTCACTAACCCTCGCTTCATCGCACTCTTCCGTATCCTCGTTGCCGAAGCAGACAACTTCCCCGACCTCGCGCGTCTGCTCTGGCGCACCTGTATGCTGCGTGGCAACAGACTGCTCGCCGAATATCTCCGTTCGCGTCGTATAGGCGGTCCGCGCTATCACGTCGCCGCTTCACAGTACATTTCCTTCATCCTCGGTGACTTCGTTATCAACTCGATGCTTAATCCCGATCTCAAGCTCAGTGAACGCACCTTGTGCGCCCGCGTTCGCAACGCAGTACGAGACTTCCTTCTTCTTCATCCGGTGCGCAGAGGAAAGCCGGCCTAAGTTCCCATGGCAACTGTGGTCTTGCAATCGGAAGTCGAACACGCTCTCTGGCGCCCCTCGGTCAACCCCTGGCTTATCGCGATTTCCGTAATCCTGCCCATGTTTATGGAGGTGTTGGATACCACCATCGCCAACGTGGCGTTGAACAACATCGCGGGCAGCATGTCGGCCTCCTACTCGCAGGCTACCTGGGTCCTTACTTCATATCTCATTTCGAATGCCGTGGTACTTCCACTGACCGCGTGGCTGGGCAATCGCTTTCAACGCAAGCGTTTTCTGCTCTTCTGCATCTTTCTCTTCACGGCTTCGTCACTGGCGTGCGGCCTGGCCGTCAACCTGCCAATGCTGCTTGTGATGCGCGTGATTCAGGGCATAGGGGGAGGAGCAATGGCGCCCATCTCGCAGGCCATCCTCATGGAGAGTTTCCCGCCACGCAAGCAGGGAACTGCGCAGGCTTTGTTCGGCTTGGGCGTAGTAGTTGCGCCTGTGGTGGGGCCGATGCTGGGCGGTTGGCTTACGGACAACTACTCATGGCGTTGGATCTTCTACATCAACATTCCTGTGGGGTTGGTGGCGATGTGGGCCATTCAGCAGACCGTCGAAGATCCACCTTGGGTAAGCAAGTCCGACCCCGGCCCGCTCGACATATTTGGCGTAATCGCGTTGTCGCTGTGGCTTGGTTGCCAGGAAGTTGCGCTCGACAAAGGCCAGGAAGACGATTGGCTTGGCTCAAATTTCATCCGCACGATGATCGTTCTCGCGGTCATCGGCTTCGTGATCTTTATAGTGCGCGAGTTGAAGGCCGAGAAGCCGATGGTAGACCTGCACGTCTTTTCGATGCGGAATCTTTCCGTAGGCACGGCGCTTATCTTTCTCAGCAGCATATTGATCTACGGCATCGGACTGCTGACGCCTCAGTTTCTGCAGCAGTTGCTTGGCTACACCAGCTTGTGGGCCGGTATTGCCACGGCGCCCTTGGGGTTAGGAGCTGCCGTATCTATGGTGGTGGTCGGGTTTCTGGTACAAAAGGTGGATGCCCGCGCTGTGGCCATCTTTGGTCTGCTTATGTTTGCTGTGGCAGCATTCATGTTGTCGCGCCTGACGCTGGTCATCAGTCCATGGACAGTTTTCTGGCCACAGGTTCTGGCAGGCTCAGCCATGGGCTTCCTGTTCGTGCCGTCGAACGTGGTGGCAACCGCGCCGCTAAGGCGCGATCAAATTGGCACGGCCACCGGCTGCATGAACCTGATGCGTAACGTGGGCGGCAGTGTAGGCATCGCAGTCGTAAGCACATTCATTGCGCGGCGCAGCCAGGTGCACCAGACCATGCTTTCTGCTCATCTGGATTCCGGCAATCCGTGGATCGTGGACAGCTTGCATAGCCCCATGCGCTTCGTCCTTGGGCATATCGCCGGGCCGGCAAACAGCATGACAACGGCGTTGGGCATCGTCTATCGCACGCTGCTGCAGCAGGCTTACCTGCTCGCCTTTGGCGATGTCTATAGAGGTCTTTCGGTCCTTGCCATGTTTTCCATAGCACTCGTGTTTGCGCTGCGCAAAGTACATCCCGTGAAGAACCTGCCGCTACACTGAAACATAGTTCTGAACCAGATGCGTTACCATTGCGGTCAGATCGCATGCCTGATTCGACTCCATCCTCTGCAGCGTCTCAACTCAGCGGCTCCGTCCTCGTGCTCATCCAGTTCGACGTCTGCGAGGAGATGCGCCTCGACCAGCTTCAGCAGGCGGTGCGCGCGCGTACCTTGCAGCAGCCCAGCATGAAGCACTCAGCGCCCACTTACGTGCGTTACCAGCGCCCGCCCGTCGTCGGCCCGCTTGACCCGCTTGTTCTCGAAACCGGAGAGCGCCTCGATGGGGAAGTGAAGTACTTCGACTACGGTGTCGCGTCAGTCGTCTATCAGCTCCCGTTTACCGGCAACTGGGAAAGCCTCGAACACCTCGCCAGCCGCTGGGTCTGGGACGTCGACTTCGCTTCACGCGTCGAGCCACTCATCCGTCGCAAACTCGAGCATGTCTCATCTGCGCTCGTAAAGCCGTATGAGAGGTGGCTCAGCGAAGACTACTTCATCTTCCATGTCCGCGAAGCCGCCGGGGCGCCCACTGCCGCCGATCTCACCCGCGACTTTGGCCGCCAGATCGCCCAGGTCGTGCGCGGTGACCGTCTCCAACTCTCCGACGCCGAAGTCCGCGAGGTCCTCCAGGCACAGGTCTCCTACTACGCCGGCGACGTCGCCGTCATCGGTTGGAACGCGGCCTTCCTTTACGACTCGACCGCCGGCGCAGAGACTTCAATTCAGTTATTGGAGTACGCCAACTCGCAGCTCCTTGAGTTCCGTCACTACGACGAACTACTCACCGGGATCCTCACCAGCGTCTACGGTCTGCTCGCGCAGAAGACCGGGTTCTTCGCCCGCTGGGGCCTCGCCCGCTCCGCTACCAGTCTCCACACCGTGCTGCTCGATGTGGCCGAGCTCACCGAACGCGCTGACAACGCCATCAAGTTCCTCAGCGACATGTTTGCCGCACGCATGTATCGCTTGGCCGCTGGCAAGGTCGGCGTTCACGACTACAAGGACCTTGTTGCGCAAAAGCTCAAAACCGCTGAGGACCTCTACCACGACATGGTCGAACAGTTTAACCAGAGCCGCGCCTTCTTCCTTGAAGTTACGGTCGTTCTGATCTTGCTGATCGAGTTGGTCTACCTATTCAAGGGCTATTTGTTCTAGAACCCATCTCATAAACATTAC
>DCFV01000058.1:0-3887 GCA_002314435.1 Acidobacteriaceae bacterium UBA1795
TCACGACAACGAAGATAGTCAACGCAGTAAGAAACACGACTATACCGGTCACGCGCACGTCTGACCGTTCGTAGCCGAGCGACGTGTCAATCTCTTCCGGCTTGTGGTCTTCCGGCTCGTGATTATGCGTGGACATGCTCAGGCTCCAGAATCTCCGCCACATGCGGATCGTTGGTCTGCACCAGCGGGCGTCCCTTCAGCTGCGTGCAGAAGAAAGCAACCCAGAACGACGCCAAAGCCACTGGTACGGCCGCGTACTCGAGGATCCCCCAACTGAAGTGCAGGTTGCGTGCGGCATCTTTGAAGTTCGGCTCAATGAGCCAGAACAGATCGAAGGCCTTGGCGAAGATCATCCACTGGCACACCCGCGTCAGCCGCTTCTTGTTGCGCTTCAAGTCGCGCGAGAGCAGCAGCGAGAACGGAATCAACCAGTGGAAGAGAAAGTCGAGCGTGATGATGACGCCCCAGTGGCCACGGATGCGATCCAGATACCACGGAATCTCTTCCGGCAGGTTGCCGGACCAGATGATGAGGAACTGCGCGAAGCCGAGATAAATGTTCAGCATGACAAAGGCGAAGGTCAGCTTGCCCAGGTCGTGCTGCTCAGTCTGACGAAGAATCGTCTTAAACGGCTCAGCCTTTGACAGCGCGATGGCAACAATGATGCCGAGCGCAAGCACCTGATAGCCCTGGCCAACGAGGAACAATAGGCCGTAAACCGAAGAGAACCAGGTCACGTCCATGGACATGACCCAGTAGATGACCGCGGCAGTCATGGTGAGCGAGTAGATCACGATGCCGGGGCCACTGAAGTTCTCGAGCTTCTTGATCCAGAGGGGCGTGGTATCCGGCGATTCCGCGTCGCGCTTGAGGCTGAGCGCATTGAGACGCCACATGTAGAAGCCCCAGATGGCGAAGCAGAAAAGGTTGACGACCCAGAACGTCTGCGGCTGCAGCATGCCGCGCTTGAAATCGAGGCAGTGGGCCTGCGCTTCGGTGATGATGCCATTTTTGAGGGCGATCGCCGTGTCCTGCACGCTGGTGAATTGCGCCCACAGATAGAGCCGCTTGATATTGAGCGCTACCACAAGCCAGTACACAAAGACCAGCGGCAGTGTACGGCTCATGGCTTCAAGTGGTCGGCGCAGCAGCAGCCCCCACTTGCCGCCGGTGCAGTACTGCACCATGAGCAGCGCCAGACCTCCCACTGCCCAGCCAAAGGTGAGCACCAGTCCGAGAACCCAGGCGCGCAGCAGGTGGTCCACCGAGCCGTCCGCCAGGGCGAGTCCCGCCGCGATCGCCGCGAATACGGCACCCACCAGCAGCGCGCGAGTCCTCCAGGCGTCCACGAAGGCCGGTGCGCTCAGGTCCGCGGGAAGCGTGTTGATATGTGTCTCGTGAGCCATTTCCCTCTGTCCTTACTTGGCGACCGGCGCGGCCGGGTTGCTTGCTGGAATCCTGATCATTGGATCTGCTGGGTTAGCCGGAGCCATACCTGGCGTGCCCTCCTTCGTGACAGCCGGATAAGCCTGTACTGCACTGGCAGGCAGTGCCCACGGCTGTGCATAGCTGGCCGGCAGATTCTCCTCCGCCGCAACGTCCTTCAGGTTCTTGACCTGTGCCCCCGCAGGCACATCAGTTTGCGTGGCATTCTGGCTAAGCTGCAGCGCGCGAATGTAGGCCGCCACCGCCCAGCGATCCGCAGGTATCAACTGCGCGCTGTAATCAGGCATGGCACCGTAGCCGTGCGTCATCACGTAGAAGTAGTGCGACACGGGCTGCGCCTGGCGCACCTGATCCTGGAGATTGGCGGCGGGCTTGTAGCCGCGCTCGACAATTTCGCCAAGACCGTTGCCCACGCGCGAGTGGCAAGGCGTGCAGTAAATGTTGAAGCGCTCCTGTCCACGCCGGAGCACGTCCAGCGTCACCGGAAACGGCATCAGGTTCCGCTCTTCCTTGTAGCCGTTGGCGCCTATCACGACGCCGGTGTTGAAGTAGCTATCTGTTTCCAGTTGCCCGCGCGCAACCGTATGCAGTGCTTGCGGACGAGCGCCGCGGTGATCGGCAAACATCTCCGAGCCGCGCTGCGGAAAGATTTTAGGCTGGTTCTGCATGTCCTGGCGGCAGCCAGCTGCAAAGAGCAACGCCGCTGTACCTGCAACCGCCGAAACGTGCCGGCATATCGATTTGAGGCGGCTCTCCTGCATCAGTACTCCACCTCCACGACAGAAACCGGGTGCAATGCTTCCAGGTACTCTTTGGTTTCCACAAGATCGAACTTGGGATCGAGCGCTTCGAGGCAGAGGAAGAACTTGTCCGTCGTGGCGCCATTGCGAAAGTTGGGCGCGTTGAACAGCGGGTGATAGAGCGACGGCAGACCGTTCAACGCCAGCATGCCGAATGCCGCCGAGAGGCCTGCCCATAGAATCGTCCACTCGTAGGCAGGCACAACGAACGCAGGCCAGGAGTAGAGCGGGCGGCCGCCGATGTTGAGCGGAAAGGCGAGCGTCGCGATCCACGTCTCAAGCGAAAACATGGCGGCAAGGCCCATAAGCGCACCCACCAGCGTGAGTAGCGGCACCTTGTTGCGGTGGAAGCCGATCGCTTCCGCGGCTTCTTCCACCGGATAGGGCGTGTAGCAGTCCAGACGCCGCCAACCGTCCTGGCGTGCCTGTCGCGCGGCCCGCACCAGATCACTTGGCGTATCGAATTCGGCCAACAGGCCGTAAGTTCCCTCGCGTGAAGGCATCTTTAGTCACCAGCCTCGACTGCGGCCTTGGCCTTGATCTTGGCCGCGGGCAGAATCATGCGGATTTCGTTCATCGGAATCATGGGCAGGAAGCGAACAAACAGGAGGAACAGCGTGGTGAACAACCCCATCGTTCCCACGAACGTCATGTAGTCCCAGCGCGTGGCGCGATAGGTACCCCAGGAGGACGGCAGGAAGTCGCGATAGAGGCTCGTGACGACAATGACGAATCGCTCAAACCACATGCCGATGTTGACCACAATCGAGATGAAGAACATGAACGACATATTGGTACGCAGTTTGCGCGACCACAGCGTCGTCAGCGGAATCACCAGGTTGAACAGGATCAGCATCCAGTACGACCAGCCCATGGGCCCGAACATGCGGTTCCAGAACATGAACGATTCCCAGTGCGATGCCGAGTACCAGGCCATGAAGGCTTCCATGCCGTAGCCATAAGCCACGATGAAGCCCGTCGCCAACATCACCTTGCCCATGTTGTCCATGTGCCGGTCAGTGACCATCGATTCCAGGTGGTAGAACTTGCGCAGCGGGATGGCCAGCGTGAGCACCATGGCGAAGCCGGAGTAGATGGCGCCAGCGACGAAGTAGGGCGGAAAGATCGTCGTGTGCCAGCCGGGAAGTACCGCCACTGCGAAGTCGAAGCTGATGACCGTGTGTACCGAGAGAACCAGCGGCGTGGCTAGACCCGCGAGCAGCAGAGAGGCGGTCTCATAGCGCATCCAATGGCGCACCGAACCGCGCCAGCCGAGCGAAAGAATGCCGTAGGCGAACTTCGCAAGAGGAGCCTGCGCGCGGTCACGCATGGTGCCTAAGTCGGGAACCATGCCGATGTACCAGAAGACCACGGAGATGGTGGCATAGGTTGAAACCGCGAAGACGTCCCACAGCAGCGGCGAGCGGAACTGCGGCCACAAATCCATCGAGTTGGGATAGGGGAAGAGCCAGTAACCGAGCCACGGGCGGCCAACGTGGAGGATCGGGAACATGCCCGCGCAGACCACCGCGAAGATCGTCATGGCCTCGGCAAAGCGGCTGATGGAGTTGCGCCAGGTCTGCTTGAAGAGCAACAGAATGGCGGAGATCAGCGTACCGGCGTGGCCGATACCGATCCACC
>DCFV01000058.1:4153-4854 GCA_002314435.1 Acidobacteriaceae bacterium UBA1795
TCCACCAGACGAAGTTGATGATGGCAAATCCCCAGGCCACCGGCTGTGTGATGCCCCAGATGCCGACGCCGGTAAAGAACAGCCAGGTGACCGCGACCAACAGTGCCGTGGCGCCGCCGCCGCCCAGGCCTAATACGGCCAGCCAGCCAAGGGGCGTGTGCGGCGTGAGCACGATGCGCGTGATCTTTTCGGTGACCGACTGAAATGTCTCGCCGAGGCCCACGACGCGGAATTCGCCGGTCGCCGGATCGATGCCAGGATTGCCGGGTTTCACTTCTCTGGTCGCCATCGTTGCGTTAACCCTTGGCCGGCAAGTGCTCCACCGGCGCTTCTTCGAGTTCGGAGTTCAGGTTCAGCACCTCAGCCACGTACGTGGTGCGGGGGCGCGTGTTTTGGTCAGCCAACACCTGGTAGGTGCGCTCGTTGGAGCGCAGCCTGGCGATACGGCTGGACTTGTCGTTCAGGTTGCCGAAGGTGATGGCCGAAGCCGGGCAGGCCTGTTGGCAGGCCGTGACGATTTCGCCGTCGCGAATGGCGCGATTCTCCTTATCGGCCTCGATCTTGGCCGCCGAGATGCGCTGCACACAGTAGCTGCACTTCTCCATCACGCCGCGCGAGCGCACCGAGACATCCGGATTGCGCATCAGCTTCAGGCTCTCGGTCTCGAAGTCCGAGTAGAGCAGGAAGTTGAAGCGGCGCAC
>DCFV01000058.1:5161-18796 GCA_002314435.1 Acidobacteriaceae bacterium UBA1795
ACGCAGCGGTTGTAGACCATCGTGTTCAGGCCTTCCGGCGTGTGCACGGTAGCGCCAACCGGGCAAACCTGCTCGCAGGGTGCGTTCTCGCAGTGCTGGCAGGTCATGGGCTGGAAGTGAGCGCGGGGCGCCGCCAGATCGCCCTCGAAGTAGGTGTCGATGCGCAGCCACTGCATGTTGCGGCCAATGCGCACCTGCTGCTTGCCGACGACGGGGATGTTGTTCTCGGCATAGCAGCTGACGATGCAGGCGTTGCAGCCTACGCAGCTGTTCATGTCGATCGACATGCCCCACTTGTTGTCGGGATAGGTCCAGTTGGGGAACAGCGACGTGCCCATCTCGGGTGTCTCGTGCCCCTCGCCTTCCTGAGCAAACCTGGGGTTGGCCTTGAACTCCTCGAGCGTGGCAGAGCGGATGATGCCGCGCGGGCCCAGCGCCTCATTGGCTTCAAGTGAGTTGTTGCCGTTGCCTTCGCCCGAAAATGTCTTCGAGCGGTGATCCTGGTAGTGGCTCTTGGTGATCGCCGTGCCCCACTTGCCATCAACCTTCCTGATCGAGCCAGTCGCATAGAGCGGCGCCCAGGTGGGGCGAATGAGACAGGCGTTGAAGCCCGCGGCTGAACCGACGCGCCCCGCAGCTTCGCGCCCATAGCCGAGATACACGGTGACCGAATTGTCCGGGTGGCCCGGAGCAACGATGACTGGCGCCTTCACCTTGCCACTGCCCACGGTAAGCTCGACGATATCGTCCTCTTCGAGGCCGAGCCGCGTGAGCGTCGCTCCTGAGACGATGGCCGCGTTGTCCCAGCTCAGGTTCGTCACCGGCTTGGGCAATTCCTGCAGCCAGCCCACGTTCGACCAGCGACCGTCGTAGATATTGGGGTCCGGGCGGAAGATGATCTCGATCGCGTCCTTCGCAGCGGGTGCGGGAACTTTCGGCAAAGGCGCGGACTTGGCGGCGGCTGTAGTCGTAAACGCGGTATCCGCGATCCAGCCATCGTGCAGTGCCTTGCGCCAACCGGTATCGAAGTCGCCCTTAATGGTGGCCTTTTGCGTGGTGCGCACAGCCTCATAAGCGCTCAGCATCGGCTCGTCGAGCAGCACTTGCAGCACATCATGCGCTGTCTTGCCGCCGTAGAGGGGATCGATCAGCGGCTGGACGATGGAGACAGTGCCGTCGTAAGCGCGAGCATCTGACCAGAATTCGAGGGCATGCGCTGCGGGGATATGCCAGTGCGCGATGGACCCCGTCTCGTCGACATGCGTGCCCAGATGCACCACCGTCTTCGCTTTGTCGAGAGCAGCTGCGAAGTAGAGATCGGCGGGCGCGGAATAGACGGGGTTCGAGTTGAGCAGGATGAGCCAATCGACCTTACCCGCGTTCAGGTCAGCGACCAGCGATTTGACATCGGCAATCTGGTTGCTGGGAATCGGAAGCGCGGAGTCAGACGAAATCAGTACCGTCTTGCCCACATTGCCCAGCACACTGTTGATGGCCAGCGCCAGTGCTGCAACCGATGCATCCTGATAAAGCCCCGGCAACACCGCGCTCTTGCCCGTGCTGGATTTCAGGTCCTTGGCCAAAGCTGCAAGATACTTCTGCTGTTCGGCTGTCCACGCATAGCTCGGGACATCGACACCTGCAACGCCGACCGCCTTGGCGAGCGCAGCGGCAAAGGCTGGCACTTCGCCGGCGCGCAGACCGAGGCGATGCTCCGCCTTCATGCCGGTGGTCGTAGTGGAACTCTCGACGGCGTACAGCCGGTTCATACCCTTCGCCGGATCCTTGCGGCGCCCCGAGTAGTCAGCCACCAACTTGTGGAACCCGGGGTAGGCCGCGCCGGAGAGAAAGTCCGTGTCGAGCGAGACAATCACGTCAGCATTGGCCAGCGCGTATTGTGTGGCTCCGCTACGCTCGAGGAAGGTGCCCGCAATCGCCGGATCATATTGCACCATCCTGGCTTTGGGGTACGCCGCCTGCACGGCCTTCCATTGCCTCGCCAGCGTCGGCGAAGTGACTGTGGCGGAGAGGATGTAAAGGCCCGTGCCGTCCTTCCACGCGGCTGCCTTCTCTCGCAGCGTCTGGGCAAACTCGGCCCACTCGCGATTCTCGCCACGGAAGGTGACATGCTTCGAGCGATCTGGATCGTAGAGATCAAGCAGTGAGCCCTGCGCGAAGACATCCGAAGAGCCGTGGTTGTACGGATGCTCGGGGTTGCCGTCGATCTTGATGGGGCGGAACTGATCGCTTTTGACCAGCAGCGGCAGCGCGCCAGTCACGAACGGAAACGCCGTGGCAAAGTAGTTGGGCTTGCCCAGCACCAGATCTTCGGGCGACTTGACATAGGGATAAATCGGCTCGTCGGGCTGCTTGGTGCAGCCAGCCATGCCGGCCAGCGCCATCGAGGCGCCCATCAGCTTGAGGAATCCGCGGCGTGAAACCGGATCGACCCATTCCTGCGCCGCGCCGGGAAACTCGCGCTCGACTGCGGCCTGGAACTCGGCCGTGTTGGCCAGCTCGTCGATCGAACGCCAGTAGCGCTTGCCCTTCACGCCCTCAAGCTTCTGGCGCACCTGGGCAAGGCTCATAGGCTCTGCCTGAACACCCTTGCTGTTCTCGTTTTCCAAGGCGTTCCCCGTTGATTTTGTAAGACCCTTCTGCTCGCGTCCGCTCATCGATGGCAGACCTCGCAGCTGGAGAGATCGCGCGGCGTACGAATCTTGTAATGCTGAACCAGGAAGTGGCCGAGCTCGTCCTGGCTGGTGAACTTCTGGTAGCTGACTGGCGTGGGCAACCGGGGCGCGACTACATCGGCCGTCAGCCCTTTCGTTCCACCAGCAGGAAGCTCGAGAGACGCCACCTGCACACCCGCAGCCGCCGGATCCCTGGTCACGCAGTCGACGCTCTGCGCCGTTGGCACGCCGCTCTTCTCATCGGCCACCGAACACCACACGGGCCGGTCGCTCGTGGGCTTCTCCCAGGCCATGTTGTAGACCTGGCTGGTGGGCCGCAGGTTCTTGGCGGGATTGCGGTGGCAGTCCAGGCACCATTCCATCTGCAAGGTGTTCTGCGCGTACATCAGCGGCATCTGGTCCACACGCCCATGGCAGGCAGCGCAGCCCAGGCCTTTGTTCACATGGATCTCATGGCTGAAGTAGACGAAGTCTGGCAGGTCGTGCACCCGGGTCCAAACCAGCGACTGATTGGTGGCCCAGCTGGTGCGAACCGGCTCAAGCAGTTGCGCGTTGGTCCAAATCTGCGCGTGGCAGTTAATACACGTCTTGGTGGGGGGGATACCGGCGTAGCTGGACTTCTCGACCGTCACGTGACAGTACTGGCACTGCAGCCCGAGGCCCTGCACGTGGTGCTTGTGGCTGAAAGGCACCGGCTGTTCCGGGCGCTGGCCCTGCCGCGTCACCCAGGGGGAGCGTTGCAGTTGGTCCAGAGTCACGCCAATAGCGATCACCATCAGCCCCGCCAGCACCAGGCTCGCCCGAGCCAGAGCATTGGAGCTGCGATCAAATATCTGCGCCATGAATGCTTTCCTGCTTCGTCTGCATCGTTTGTCGTGTCGCGGTACGTTGTGTGCTGGCCGTCACATAATCGCGCGGTCGTTTTTGTTTTACTACTAGGGAAGTGTCTGTGGTTGGGGCTTTGACAGCACACTACAGCAGCCATAAGGCTTTGTGCAATCTCCCTTTTAGCCCCAAATTCAAAATTTGTTGGCCATGCACAAATCTCAGCATTCCGCTGTCGCACAGCGCGTTGTGATCTAGTTGGAAAGCGGGGAAACCATCTCGTTCCCGCCGCGAAAAACGGCAGAAATTTTGACGGCAACAAGCTATCACAATCGATCAACATCTGACCACTGCCCCGTGCGCAACTGCGTCCGGGGCACGGTGTTTAGCGCCGCCAGAAAGCGATGATCAGCCCGCCGGCCACGATGAGCGAGCCGCCGGCATAGATCGGTGGAGTGGGCGACTGCCCGAAGCGCGCACGGGCCAGAATCTGGGCCACGATGAAGAAGAGAACCACGTAGACGCCGAGGAGTTTGCCAAAGTCCCAGCGCGGCACGTTGACCATGGATCCATAGCAGGCCAGGACCACCGTGCCTGCGGCAAAGGCCAGCACTCTGCCGATACCTGATGAGCGATAGAAGCCGACCTGGAAGAATGAGTCGCCCCACGCCTCGAGAAAAGCGGCCAAGGTAAGCACACTAAAGACACCGAGCGGGTTCGAGACCAGCCGGTCGAGAAGATTCATGAAGAGAAGACCTCCGATTGTGTTGAGGAAGATGGGGAAACGTCTTATCCGCCGGCAGCGGACCAGTGTATTCCTCTTATCCTAGCAACCGGCTGCTTTAGAATTCGTGAAGATATTCCGACCGGCTGTCTTCAGTGCTCAAAGTCGTTCTGGTGCGGACCAGCATCCGGAGGGCGGCGGTCTCTCAAAGTCGTCAGAAACTTCCAAAAATGCTCCAGCCTGAAAAGGATGGAGCTGAGCCGTCCCCCTCCGCCGCAACGGATCTTCCCCGTGTGCCGGCTCTGAAAGAGGAATGGGTGATGAAATACGCTGGGCTGCTGGTGATGCCAGCCGGGTTCTTCCTTGCAATCGCGGCCATCGTTCTGTTTCCTGATCCCACGCCGCGGATCGGTTTCCTTCTTTGCAGCCTTGCGGTGGAGGCCATGGGACTGGGTGTTGCGGTGCGCGGCCACATGGAACCGCGCGGGGAGCGCCGCTCATGACCTCGTCTTCTCCTATGTTTTCAGACACGATCTTCGCTCTCGTCCTGGTTCTTCTGCTGCTGGCTCCGCTGTCCATCGTCGGCTTGGCACTGATCAATACAGGACTGGGCCGCTCGCGCTCCGCCGCGCAATCAATTCTCGGATCGCTAGCCCTGGTGTCGGCGGCAGGCCTCGTCTTTGCCCTGTTCGGCGCCACATTTGCCGATGGCTTCAGCGGTGCAGGGCACACCTTTTCACTGGCCGGCAAAACATGGAGTTGGGCTGGCACGGGACCTGTTGCCCTCAGTGGATTCGCCACCGAAACGGGACGCGAGCAGTTGTCAGTGCTGTTTCAGTTTCTGGCCGTGGCGCTTGCGGTACTCATTCCCTGGGGCTCGGGCGCAGACCGCTGGCGCATGCCGGCTGGAATTGCAACTGCAGCGGTGTTGGCTGGTCTGGTGTTCCCGTTTGTGGCGCACTGGACCTGGACCACGGGCTGGCTGGCCACGCTGGGCGCGAACTTCGATATGGGCGTGGGCTTTCTTGACGGCGGCGGGGCAGGTGCCGTGCACGTGCTGGGCGGGCTGAGCGCGCTGGCCGTGGTGTGGATCGCTGGACCGCGCCGCGGCAAGTTTCCCCGGGAAGGCCTCTCGACTGCAATGCCCGGCCACAACGCCATCTATGTTCTGTTCGGCTGCGGGGTGGCGCTCGTAGGCTGGCTGGCCTTCAATGCCGCGGGGTCGCTTCTCTGGCTCAACGCTGCACCTGCGGCGCTGCCGGTAGTGGCGCTGAATACTTGGCTTTCGGCAAGTGCGGCACTGTCCGCTACGTTCATCATCACCCGCGTGCGCTTTGGCAAACCCGACGCCAGCCTCTGCGCCAATGGCTGGCTTGCCGGACTGGTTACCTCGAGCGCCTGCGCAGGCGTGGTGACGCCGATGGAAGCGCTCGTAACTGGTTTCATCGCGGGCCTGGTGACACCGCTGCTGGTTGAATTCCTTGAGCTGGCGGTGGCCCTCGATGACCCGTCTGGCGCCATCTCAGTGCATGCGGCCAGCGGCCTTTGGGGCCTCTTCGCGGCGGGCGTCTTTGCGCCGCGGCAGGGCCAGCTCGCAGCACAGCTGGTGGGAATCGCCACGCTGCTGGGCATTGTGCTGCCGCTGGTTTATCTGCTGTTCTGGCTCATGAACCGCGTGATTCCGTTCCGCGCAGACGCGGACGGCGAGCGAATCGGTATGGACCTGCACGAGTTGGGCGGCGGCGCGTATCCGGAGTTCGTAGTGCACCGCGACGACTCGTACCGGTAAGAGATACTCGAATCAGCCCAGCTCTGCCTGGCAACAGTTGCCGCGAGGATCTACGGCTCAATGGGATTTCTGACTCACCTTTTCTACCCGTGGGGCCTGCTGCTACAGGCAGCGGCCCTCGTCCATTTCATTCGCCGCCGGCCTGGCACCTACTGGATCTACATCATCCTTTTTCTGGGTCCGCTCGGCGCGCTCATCTACCTGTTCACCGAGGCTCTGCCCGATGTCGGCCTGCTGAACGACTCGTTCAAAGGCATCTCCCGCGGCAGCCGCATTCACGCGCTTGAGCTGGCCATCCGCGACAACCCGTCCGTGGGCAACTACGAAGAGCTGGGCGAGCTCTACATGGAAAACGGCCGGTTTGTCGAGGCGCGAGCGGCCTTTGACAAGGCAATCGCCGCTCGCTCTACGACGCTCGACACGTTCTATCATCGCGGCGTCTGTGCCCTCGAGCATGGCGACGCGGCTGCCGCGCTGCCGGACCTGGAGCAGGTCGTAGCAACGGACCCGGACCACAACTTCCACCGCGCGGCGGGGCTGCTGGCCCATGCCTATGCGGTGACTGGTCAGAAAGACAAAGCCGAGGCTCTCTTCCGCCAGGTGACGGCCACCTCAACGCTTTCAGAGACCTATCTGAACTTTGCCGATCTGCTGGCCGCAGGGAATCGTGAAGCGGAGGCGCGCGCGTGGGCACAGAAGGTGCTCGACAAGGAACCGACGATGCCGCGCTACCTGCGGCGGCGCGAGCGGCCATGGTTCCGGCGCGCGCGCAAACTGCTTAAGCAGCTGCCCGCCTGAAAGGAACGCTATTCCGCTCGGCACTCAGTGCTTTGCCAGCAGCAGCATGAGCACAAACAGAAGGACGGGCACCAGCCCCATGCCGACATAGATCAGCACCTTCTTGTTAATGCCCCGTCGGACCGCGGGCCGCGCGCCGCCGCGCTCTTCTACGCCAACCTGCTCCTGATGCTGCAGCTCCCAGGCCATCTCGCTGGCAGTAGCGTAGCGGTGGCGCGGCTCGCGCTCAAGAGCGCGATAGAGAATCTCCTCAAGCTCGGGAGCAATCTGCGGATTCAGATCCCGCGCGGGCGGCGCGTCGTGCAGCAGGCGCTCGTTCATAGCAGCCAGCGGATTGGGCTCAACAAACGGAACGCTGCCGGTCAGCATTTCATAGAGCATGATGCCAACGGCATAAATGTCGCTGCGCTGGTCGCCACGCTGCCCTTTCACCTGTTCGGGCGAGATGTAATCGGGTGTGCCCAAAGCAGCCGAAAGGTTGACGAACGTGAGCCGCCGCGCGTCCTCCTTCATCGCGATGCCGAAGTCGATCAGCTTGATCGAGTCGCCGTCGCCCACCATCACGTTTTCTGGCTTCAGATCGCGATGCACGACGCCGCGCTTGTGCATGTAGTCGAGCGCATCGCAGATGCCGAGGGTGATACCGATTGCCCGGTCGATGGGCAGCTTCCTTTCCTCGTTCAGGATGGAGCGCAGCAGGCGGCCCTCGGCCCACTCCATCACCATGTACATGCGGCTGCGTTCTTCGTGGTTGTAAGTCTTGACGATGCCCGGGTGATCGAGCAGTTGGCCGATCTCTTCTTCGCGCCTGAAGCGCTCTACCAGTACCGGATCGGCCTCCATCTCCGGCAACGGCACCTTGATGGCTACCGGCACGCCGTCGCGGACGTTGGTGGCCTTGTACAGCACCGCCATACCGCTGCGGGCAATCGGTGCGTCGATCCGGTAGTGGTCGAGCATGCTTCCGGGGTCCAGTTGGCTCATGGCGTGTTCGGTTAATCCTATGATTTCCGGGGTTCTCCTGATTGTTTCATGCAGATTCATAAGAAAGGTGTCAGGAAGGTGGAAAGAAATTGCGCAGGGAGCGGCCGGGCCCGAGGAAAGGCTATGATGGCAGTAGAATATGCACCGGATTTCGTGGTTTCTGGCAGCCAGTTTTCTTCTCCTGCTGATGGCGGCTCCGTCCGCGCTCCCAGCGGCGGAAGGGGCAAGTGCGGGCCATCCCAGACATTTCCAGGAAACCGGCTTTCTGAATCGCACCACTACGCTACGGGGTGCGCTCTATCGCTTCCAGGTCTACCTGCCCGTGGAGTGGCGCCACGACGACCACAAACAGTGGCCTATCATTCTGTTTCTGCACGGGCGCGGCGAACGCGGCTCGGAAGGGATGTGGCAGACGCAGGTCGGCCTACCCGAAGCGCTGCGCGACCACCCGGAACGCTGGCCGTTCATCGTGGTGATGCCGCAGTGTCCGCAGCGCCACTACTGGACCGAGCCCGAGATGCAGAACCTGGCCATGGCCACCCTGGACCAGGAGACCGCTGAATTCCACGCCGATCCGACACGCACCTATCTCACCGGCCTGTCGCTGGGCGGCTACGGCGCATGGGAACTGGCGCGCGCCTACCCCAAACGCTGGGCCTCCATCGCCATAGCGGCCAGCGGCGTCTTCTGGAGCTACGCGCCTGACCGCTGGCGCGAGGCGAATACCCTGCCCGGAGAGTACGCCCGGGCCATGGGGCGCACTCCGGTCTGGGTCTTCCACGGCAGCCTGGACCCTCTCGTTCCGCCTCGTGAGGATGAGCTGATGTTCGAGGCCTTCAAGGCCACGGGCGGTCACATCCGCTATTGGCTCTACCAGGGCCTGGCGCACGACTGCTGGCACCGCGCCTTCAACGAGCCGGAACTGCCCCGCTGGCTCCTGGCGCACCGCCGCGATTCTCGCGAGGTTTCATCGCAGTTCGCTGAGAGACTGGTGATTCCGCTGCACCCGCCGACGCTGCATCTTACCCCGGCGCAGTTGGACAGCTTCCAGGGCGACTACGAAGACGACCGCGGCCAACTGGCCATAACCATCTCTCGCCAAGGCGACCAGCTTTACCAGAAGAACGTGCATGGCGAGGTGGCTGAACTCGCCGCCGAGACGCTGTCCACGCTCTTTTACCCGAACGGCTCCAGCATTACCCGTATTGCCGTGGAACGAGACCGCGAGGGGCGCGTGGTGGGCCTCACACTGCGCGACGACCGCCACGAAGAACACTGGGAGCGCCGCACGGCCACAGCCCAGCGCTAAGGCCACCGCAGTACATTTCGCTGGAACATCCTTACCTTGATTCCCGTAAGATCCATTGAGGCACAGAAGGAGGGCGGCCATGTTTTGCAGCGGGTGTGGTCAGGCTTTGATAGCGGGGCAGGCGGTGTGCTCACAGTGCGGCCGGCCGGTGGCGGCGCCGGTGCCGCCGGTACCCAATCTCGATTTTCAGCTGCAGAACTATGCCAGCCGCATCCACGCGCTCAGCATCGTCTGGTTTATTTATGGAGGACTGACGCTGGCTCTCGGCCTGATCGGCATGACGTTTGCCGGCGCATTTCTGAACGGCTTTGGTCCTTGGGCGCACGTGCCTTGGATGCACGGGCCGTGGTTTTTCGGGCCCGGATTCATGCATTTTGTCCTGGGTATCACGCTGGTTCGCTCGGCTCTGGCGCTGATTGCCGGTTGGGGCCTGATGGAACGGACCCCATGGGGACGCGTGGTGGGCATCGTAGCCGCTTTCTTCTGTCTGCTCAGAATTCCGGTCGGTACGGCGCTCGGTATCTGGACGCTGGTTACGCTGCTGGGCTATCGCAACTCGATGCTCTACGAGCAGCTCTGACGCTAAATCGCCGTGACAGATGACGCTGCCCGTGGCCCAGGGCTCCATTAGAATGTCGGAATGAGCTTTCCTGAAAGTCGTATGCGCCGATTGCGCCGCAGCGAGCCGCTGCGTGCCCTAGTCCGCGAAACCGTGCTGGACCCTGGCGACCTGATCTATCCTCTGTTTCTGTGCCCCGGCGAGGGCGTCCGCAATGCCGTCAGCTCCATGCCCGGCGTCTTCAATCTTTCTGTGGATGAAGCGGTGCGCGAAGCTGAAGAGGCCGCCAGGCTGGGCATCGGCGGCCTGCTGCTGTTCGGCCTGCCAGACGCCAAGGACGAGCAGGCTACAGGCGCCTGGGACGATGACGGCATTGTGCAACGCGGCCTTCGCGCGCTCAAGCAGTCCCCTGCGGCGAAGAAGCTGGTCCTCATTGCCGATACCTGCCTTTGCGAATACACCAGCCACGGCCACTGCGGCGTAGTCGTCGAGACCGCCGACGGCTTCGATGTCGACAATGACCCTTCCCTCGAGTTGCTGGCCCGCACAGCGGTGAGCCAGGCGCGCGCCGGAGCGAACATCATCGCCCCGAGCGACATGATGGACGGCCGCGTGGCGGCCATCCGCAGCGGCCTCGACAAGGCCGGCTTCACGCAGACGCCCATCCTCAGCTACGCCTCAAAGTTTGCCTCCGCGTTCTACGGGCCGTTCCGCGAGGCGGCCGACTCGGCTCCGCAGTTCGGCGACCGGCGCACTTACCAGATGGATAGTGCCAATCTGCGCGAAGCACTGCGCGAGATTGACCTGGATATCGAAGAAGGCGCGGACATGATTCTGATGAAGCCCGCCATGCCCTATCTGGACGTAGTACGAGCCGCGCGCGACCGCGTGGGTGTGCCCATGGGCGCCTACCAGGTCTCAGGCGAGTACTCAATGCTGCAGGCTGCATTTGAAAAGGGCTGGCTCGACCGCAACCGTACGATTCTGGAATCGCTGCTCGGGATGCGCCGTGCCGGAGCCGACTTCATCGTCACTTACTTCGCCAAAGACGCGGCCCGGCTGCTGTAGAGCATTTTCGGAATTCATATAGATTTTTTGAAAGCCGTGCAAGGTGGCTTTTCTTAGGGGAAAAGCCACTTGCGTGCGTGGTTTTCGGTCTACAGCAATTCCGAATATGCTCTCGTCCGTTACCATGGGTGCGGACAATAAATGCCAGCACCTGCGAACACTCTCGAAATCCTGAGCCTGTTGTTTGCCACCGCTGCGGTCTTCGGACTGATCAGCGTGCGGTGGCTGCGCCTCCCCATCACCATCGGCACCATGCTGCTGGCAGTGCTTCTGTCAGTCGTGCTGACGCAAACAGCGGGCCGGATACCCGGCGCACAGCAGGCCGCGGTGGACTTGCTGCGTCAGATTGATTTCGGGAGCGTGATCCTGAACGGCATGCTGCCGCTGCTGCTGTTCGCCGCTGCCTTCCTGCTCGATCTGAAACAACTGCTGCGCGAAAAGCTCTGGGTTGTGGTGATGTCCACGGTAGGCACCGCACTCAGCTTTCTTCTGGTTTCGGGCCTCATGTCCCTCTTGAGCGGTGGCCGGATTCCGTGGATCGAATGCCTGATCTTCGGCGCGTTGGTTTCTCCCACGGACCCCATCGCTGTGGTCGAGATGCTGAGCCGCGTCGGCGTGCCACCGCGCATTCAGGCGCAGTTGGCAGGCGAGTCTCTGTTCAACGACGGCGTGGGCGCAGTCCTGTTCCTCACCGTACTGGACGTAGCGACCGGCCGAACCCCAACGCCAGTTGCAGTGACAGGCACTCTGGCGGCCGAAGCAGGCGGGGGAATTCTGCTCGGCGTACTGGCGGCATGGATCACTTCGCACCTGATGCGCCGAGTCGATAACTACCAGGTAGATATTCTGTTCACCATCATGTTGGCTCTGGGCGGCTATGCCGTGGCCAGCAGGCTTCATCTATCTGCACCTCTTGAGGCGGTAGTCGCGGGAATTGCGCTGCGCCACTTCAACCACGGCGTTTCCTCCGCGCGCATTGCGCACGACGACGTCAAGAGCTTCTGGAAAGTAATCGACGAGATTCAGAACTCCATTCTGTTCGTGATGATGGGCTTTGTGGCGCTATCGATCGGGCTGGATATGGCCACCTGGCGCGCCGGCGTCTCTGCCATTCTCTCAGTCAACCTGGTGCGGTTGGCGTGCGTGGCAGCGCTGCTAAGGCTGGTGCGCTTGCTGCAACCGGCGCACCGCAGTTCCGTCTTTGTGCTCACCTGGGGCGGGCTGCGTGGCGGCCTCTCGATCGCATTGGCGCTCGCTGTACCGGAGTCGCTAGGCCGCTCGTGGATACTGGGCGCCACTTACATCCTGGTCGTATTCTCTATCGTCGTGCAAGGAACCTCGATGGACTGGTTCCTGCGCCGAAGCGCACGCAAACGCGCCGAGGCTTGAGACGCGAGCAGAAAAATTCTTTGCGATGCGCGGCCCATGTGCTCTTCTAAAAGCACCCTCCTATGCTCAAAGCCTTCGAACGCTATTTTGAATTCACTCGTCTGGGAACCAACTGGCGCACAGAGATTCTGGCTGGAATCACGACGTTTCTGACGATGGCCTACATCGTTCTGGTGAATCCGGCCATTCTGGCGGCGGCTGGCGTGCCTCTGCCTGCGGTTACTGCGGCCACCTGTCTTTCCGCTGCCTTCGGTTCGATTCTCATGGGCGTCATTGCGCGCTACCCAATTGCGCTGGCGCCGGGTATGGGTCTGAATGCCTACTTCACTTACACCGTCTGCCTGAAGATGCATGTGCCGTGGCAGACGGCGCTGGGTGCGGTGTTTCTCTCCGGCATCATCTTCCTGGCGCTCACTGCGGCCGGCATTCGCCAGATGATCCTGCGCTCCATTCCGCATGAACTCTACGCCGCTGTGGCAAGCGGCATCGGCCTGTTCATCGCCCTCATCGGCTTTCGCAATGCGGGCCTCGTGGTCAGCGATCCGGCCACGATGATCGGCCTGGGCAACGTTCGCAACCCCACCACCGCGCTTGCACTCTTCGGCCTGATTCTGATGGTCGCCCTCGAAATCAAAAAGGTCCGCGGATCCATACTCATCGGCGTGCTGGCGACCACGGGAATTGCCTGGGTACTGGGTCTGGTGCACTGGACACCCGCGGCCGGCGGCATTCAGGCGCTCGGCGCCACATTTCTCAAGCTCGACATTCGCGGCGCGCTCAACAAGGGCCTGCTGGAAATCATCTTCGTCTTTTTCTTCGTTGACCTGTTCGACAACCTGGGCACACTCGTAGCCGTGACCAAACGTGCCGGCCTGCTGGCGGCCGACCACTCGATTCCCCGCCTGAACCGCATTCTGCTGGCCGACGCCACGGCTACCGTATTCGGCTCCATGACCGGTACCTCAACCGTAACCAGCTACGTGGAGTCAACTGCGGGCGTGGCCGCAGGCGGCCGCTCCGGAGTAACAGCAATCGTCACCGGACTCCTGTTTCTGGCCGCGGTTGGCGCCGCCCCGTTTGTCGGCGTTGTGCCCACGGCAGCCACGGCGCCGGCTCTGATACTTGTCGGATCGCTGATGCTGGCCACCATCACGGAGATCCGCTGGCACGAACCGCTGGTGGCAGTGCCGGCGTTTCTCACGCTGGTCCTGATCCCATTCACCTACTCCATCGCGAACGGCCTCGGCTTCGGCATTATTGCCTGGGCGGTGCTGCACCTGGCCACGGGCAACTACCGCCGTCAGGACTGGCTGCTCTACATCCTCGCGGTGCTTTTCCTGCTGCGCTTCATCTATCTCGGCGCCAGCTGAGGCGTCACCGTAGAATTGAACTCGATGCGCTTTTTTCCCTTCCGACTTATTTTTGCCACCTTCGCACTGCTGGCCCCGGCACTCCAGTCCGTGGCTGCGGACACCTACCGCGTGCTCCACACCTATC
>DCFV01000102.1:0-7094 GCA_002314435.1 Acidobacteriaceae bacterium UBA1795
TCCAGGTGCTCGACGACTCCACCGATGAGACCCAGCAGGTGGCGGCTGACATCGTCGACCGCTATAAGGCCCTCGGCCACCCCATCGAGTACATCCACCGCACTAATCGTCACGGCTTCAAGGCCGGCGCTCTCGACGAGGGCCTCAAAGTAGCCAAAGGCGAGTTCGTCGCCATCTTCGACGCCGACTTTGTTCCGCCCAAGGATTGGATCATGAAGGTGATCCACCACTTTGCCGAGCCTGACGTGGGCATGGTGCAGACCCGCTGGACCCACCTGAACCGCGACTACAGTCTCCTCACCCAGATTGAGGCCATCCTGCTCGACGCGCACTTCGTCATCGAGCACGGCTCCCGCGTCCGCACCGGCGAATTCTTCAACTTCAACGGCACCGCAGGAATGTGGCGCCGCAAGGCCATCTTCGACGGCGGCGGCTGGCAGCACGACACCCTGACCGAGGACACGGACCTCAGCTACCGCTCGCAGATGGCCGGCTGGCGCTTCAAGTACCTGCCCGAAGTCGAGTGCCCTTCCGAGCTGCCCATCGAGATGACCGCCTTCAAAACCCAGCAGGCGCGCTGGGCCAAGGGCCTCATCCAGGTTTCCATCAAGCTGCTGCCCACCATCTTCAAGTCCGACATGTCGCGGAAACGCAAGATCGAATCGGTCTATCACCTAACCGCCAACCTCAGCTATCCGCTGATGGTGGTTATGACAGCCCTTCTGGTGCCTTCCATGATTGTCCGCTTCTATCAGGGATGGTTTCAGATGCTGCTCATCGACGTGCCCCTATTCACGGCTTCCACGCTCTCCATCGCTGTCTTCTACGTGCTCAGTCAGCGCGTGCTGTTTCCCAAAACCTGGGTGAGGACCTTCTTATACCTGCCTTTCATCATGGCTCTCGGCATCGGACTCACGGTCACCAACACCAAGGCCGTAATGGAGGCGCTGTTCGGCGTCAAGAGCGCCTTTGTGCGCACTCCCAAGTTCCGCGTCACCAAGAAGGGCGAAAAGTCTCAGGCAGCCAAATACCGTAAGCGCCTGGTGCTGGCCCCCTGGATCGAACTCGCCCTCGGCGCGTGGTTCATGCTGGCCATTCTCTACACCTTCTCAAACCACAATTACTTCACCGCGCCATTCCTCATCCTCTTCGTCATCGGCTACTGGTACACGGGCCTGATGAGCCTGCTCCAGGGCCGCTTCGAGCGCTGGCGCAGCGGCGAGGGCTCCGATGAGGAGTCGAGCCCCAAACCCTTCCCGGTGGGCGTGTAGAACCCTGCAGGACACTGAACGCGCGCAGTTTAAGGCCCGCCCGCCGCTCTCCGTTACAATAGTCAGAAGCGCCTGCCGTGCCGGGGATTTGAATCCACGGGCCGCCAGGCGCATCGACGCATTATGCTATCCAAGAACCTTCTTGAAGCCCTCACCTTCGATGACGTGCTCCTGGTGCCCGCGTACAGCGACGTGGTGCCTGCGCAAGTCAGCACGCAGACGCAGCTCACTCGCGCCATCACGCTGAACACTCCGCTGATCTCCGCGGCCATGGACACCGTCACCGAGTCGCGCATGGCTATCGCCATGGCCCAGATGGGCGGCATCGGCATCGTGCATCGCAATCTGTCCATCTCCGACCAAGCCGGCGAAATCGACAAGGTGAAGCGCTCAGAGAGCGGCATGATCGTGGACCCCGTAACCATCGGGCCCGATCAGCTGATCGAAGACGCGCTAGAAGTGATGCGCCGCTACAAGATCTCCGGCGTGCCCGTCACGCGCGGCAAAAAGCTGGTGGGCATCCTCACCAACCGCGACCTGCGCTTCGAAACGCGCACCGACATTCCCGTCGGCGATGTGATGACCAAGGAGAACCTGATCACCGTGCCCGTGGGCACCACGCTCGAAGAGGCAGAACTGATCCTGCACAAGCACCGCGTTGAAAAGCTGCTGGTGGTGGACGATCAGTACAATCTCAAGGGCCTGATCACGGTCAAGGACATCCAGAAGAAGCTGAAGTATCCCAACGCCAGCAAGGACGACCAGGGCCGGCTGCGCGTGGGCGGCGCCATCGGCGCCACTGGCGACTTCCTCGAGCGCGCCGCCGAGCTTGTACGCGCTCGCGCCGACGTGCTCGCCATCGACTCCGCACATGGCCACTCTTCACGCGTGCTCGAGGCCGTCACCGCCGTCAAGAAGGCTTTCCCAAACGTGGGCCTGCTGGCCGGCAACGTCGCTACCTACGATGGCGCTCTTGCTCTGATGGACGCAGGCGCAGACGCTATCAAGGTCGGTATCGGCCCCGGCTCCATCTGCACCACGCGTATGGTCACCGGCGCGGGCATGCCGCAGATCACCGCTATCTCCGAGGCCGCACGCGCCGCCGTGGAGCGTGGCATTCCCATCATTGCCGATGGTGGCATCAAGTACTCCGGCGAAATCACCAAGGCCATCGCCGCCGGCGCCAGTTCAGTCATGATTGGCTCGCTATTCGCCGGCGTCGATGAGAGCCCGGGCGAAACCATTCTCTACCAGGGCCGCAGCTTCAAGAGCTACCGCGGCATGGGCTCACTCACCGCCATGAGCCAGGGCTCCGGCGAGCGTTACTTCCAGTCCACAGCCGATCTGGCCGCGAGCGAATCCGGCACCGAAGGCGTGGTGCAACGCGAGCGCAACGGGCAGAATCGTCTGGCCAAGTTCGTCCCCGAGGGCATTGAGGGTCGCGTGCCGTATCGCGGGCCGCTCGAGTCCATGGTCTATCAGCTCGTGGGCGGATTGCGCAGCGGCATGGGCTACCTGGGCTGCGGCTCCATCGAAGATCTGCAACAGAAGGCGCAGTTTGTGCGCATCTCTGGCGCGGGCCTACGCGAGAGCCACGTGCACGACGTCATCATCACGCGCGAGGCGCCCAACTACCACGTCGAGTAGCACGTCCGGCGAAGTAAGGTCCCGCTGCCGGAATCATCAATCTTATCCCACCAATCGGTCCCGCAGGAAAGGCCGGTTAGGTTCACTGAATGAGTTGCATTTCGCAGAAAGGTGCCTGATTGAATCAACTGTCCTCACGTCGTCGCACCTTCAGATTCTGGGTAAATGCCTGGCTGCCAGTGCTGATTGCAGTCCTTGTAATTGCAATCGAGTCGACGCCTGAGTTTGGCTCTGAGAACACGTCCCGGCCGCTGCGCTGGATCTTCGAGCACCTCTTTGGCCCTGTCAGCGACATGCGCTGGTACTCGATTCACCACCATATCCGCAAGCTCGGACACTTTATCGGATACGGTCTTGTTGGCCTCACATGGCTACGCGCATGGTGGATGACCTTCCCGCGCTGGAGCTTTGTACACAGCTCGGTGCTCGCTGTGCTGGGTACGGCGGTGATCGCCGGTTCAGACGAGTTTCACCAGACCTTCCTGCCCAACCGCACCGGCATGTTCGACGACGTGATTCTGGATTGCTGCGGCGCGCTTGTGCTTCAGTTCCTGATCTATATCTTCCTGAGGCTCTTCCGGCCGCGCCGGTTGGAACACACGGCTTGATTCAAAACCGGATTAGATACGACGCCTTCAGGAAGATCTGGCGCCCGTCATTCAGGTAAGACTCCGCACGCGGCGGTCCCGGATCATTCTGGTCACACGCTCCCCCAGCCAGCCGATTGCACAGGTCGCGCGAAAGGTTCTGCAGATCGCTGTTGTAGCCGACATAGATCGCTGTGCCCGGATGCGGCAACCAGGTGAACAGCGCCTGCGTGCCAATCTGTTTGGTGCGCGGCAGAGATGTCTCAGCTGCATTCGTCAATGTCGTGTCGTACTGCGCAATCACACGCGCGGATAGTGACCGTGTGAACTGGTAGTTCAGCTTGCTCCGGAACGTCTGCGACTCATACACGAAAGCGCCATTGGCAACAGAGTGGTCACGGTCCAGCAGATAAGTGTTGTCCGCGGTCAGTCCCCGCAGCGGCTGCACAGTGATCAGTGCCTGCAGTGACTGCTGATCCAGCAGCGACGGCAATCCGCCTTCTACCGGGTTGTAGTTCACATTGCCACCGCGAATGGCCACGATGTTCAGATTCAGTTGCGTCATGGCAGTGCTGCGCACCACAACGCCACCGAAGTTTTCGGTGAAGTTGTGATTTTCCGTAAACAGCGTTCCGTTCTGTGGCCCCAGCGTGTCGGAGTTCTGGCCTACAAGTGGCGCAATCACAGTATTGTGCGGCAGCAACAGGAACGGATCGAACGTCAGGTAGCGATAGATGCGGTTCCCGTCATGGTCAAACGCAAAGTTTTCGTTGCCCTCCAGGCCATAGCTCTGAATGGTGCTGTGCTTGAGAAACCACTGATACGTCACGTGCGTGTGGTTGCTGCGAATGTTGGATGTCTGTAAGAAGCCGAGCTGGGTCACAAAGCCGGGGCTGATGTCCTGGCCATCGGAATATAGATTGAACGCGTGCCCCGAACGCTGCACCGAAATGTATGCCGCAGGCCCTGCCTGATACGTTGGTGGGTTGCCACTGTCAACTTCGCCTTGCGTCGAACTCTCCACCATCTGCCCCGAGACGGTCCAGTTCGATCCGATCCGCAGCGTCGTATCCACACCGCCAACCCGGTTCCAGCCACCGCCAAATTCCTCGTCTGTGTACAAAGCACCTATGCTCGAGTTCTTGCCCACATCCTCTGCAACGCGTCCAACCAGGGCCTTGGCGCGTTGGTGATAGGCGGGATCTCCAGGCGGAACAGCTTCGCCCGGCTCGCGATCATCGACCGCCAAAAATCCGATGTTCGTCTTCGCCATCTTGCCCGTCAATCGGATACCGTACTCCGGATGCACGATATTGCGCGTGTACAGCAGCTGAATCGGAGTCGAGAAGTAGTTGGCGTTCTCCAAAAAGAAAGGGCGCAATTCGGGAAAGTAAACAGGATAGCGCTGGTTGACAGTGAACTGCGGCTGGTCTGACTCCACGTCACTGAAGTCCGGATTCACCGTCGCATCCAGAACCAACGTGTCATGCAGAATCAGCTTGCCCTCACCGCCTCCCGTTCCTTCCAGACCGCGCGCGCTGAAATAGGGATTGGTCGGATCCAGATAATTGAGAGTCCGCTCATTCTGCAAAAGTACATAGGGATTGAGCTGCAGATTGCGCGATCCGCTTACGCCGGAGATCCCCTTGAGTGTCCCCTCCTGGCTCAGTACGCCAGCGACATTTGCGGCCACTCGCGGCCAAAAATCCGTCTCACTATTGCGTGGCAGAGTGCGCGCCAGAACGAAGCCCCAGTCATGCGCGCCGGCACGGAAGCGCAGACTGCGAAACGGCACGGCAATCATCGCCATCCACCCATCCGCCGTTACCTGCGCATCAGAGTCCCAGACAAGATCGTAGCTATAATCCTGCGATTGATTCTCGGTCCACGCCGCGTCTGCTTGCACACCGGCAGGATTGACGGTGAGTAAAATGCCCTTGCGCCGGTCCCGAAAAGGGTCGAGCAGAACCGAGACATTGTCGTCGTTGAGAACGTTCTCGCGCCGCGCAAGATGACCACGCAATTGACTCGGGTGATGATCGTGGCACAGGAAGACGAAGTAGAGTGTCGTGTGTGTGTATCCGGCCCAGACCTCGGTCTCTTCCGTGCCGGGCTTGCCGTCATTCGGTGCGTTCTGGATGAAACCGGTGATATGAGTAAGACGTGTACGCAGTTCGGCTCGGGGCTGCATGCCGTCAAAGTCCGCAAGCCGCAGAGGCGCATCCATAGCGTTCAAGGTTTCGCTGGCGACCACAGGTTCTGCGGAGCTTTTGCTTGCTTCTTTTTGCTGTAGATTAGCCGCATGCATGCTGACGCTCGCCGCACAGAGGCAGGCAATGGCGGCCTCTGACATCCGCTTGGTCACAATCATTCACTCCAGGATACGAAACCGGGCTTGGCACGGTTCGCTTCTCCAGTTCGATTTCTGCCCAGACGCGCCACATCACGCACCGAAATCCGTGCGCAAAAAAAACGCGGATGCTACTTCGGTAAGAAGTGCACCCGCGTCATTCCTTTGTGGCAACGGTATCGACCGAACTGAAGTTAAGCAGCCTCTTCGCCGCCCTTGCCTTCTTCATCCTTTTTGGCTTCTTCCAGCTGCTTTTCCAGCTCGGCGCGCTTCTTTGCCTGGATGTCGGCGCGCTTCTGGCGCTTCTCGTCCAGCTGCTTCTCGGCGCCCAGTAGTTCGATGAACGCCTTCTCGCCGCCGTCGCCCTTGCGGAAGCCGGTGCGCACAATGCGCAGGTAGCCGCCCTGGCGGTCGCCGTAGCGCGGCGCCACAGTCTCGAACAGCCGCGTGACGGCCGTATCGGTCATAAGGAAGGCGAGCGCCTGGCGGCGCGAGTGCACATCGCCCTTCTTGCCCAGGGTAATCATCTTCTCAACGTGCGGACGAACCGCCTTGGCCTTGGCCACGGTCGTTTCCACACGATCTTCCACAATCACAGACGTGACCAGGTTGCGCAGCAGTGCGCGGCGGTGACTGGTATTGCGTCCGAGCTTGAATCCTGCATTGCGATGGCGCATGGTAAAAACTCTCTTTCGAACCACCTGCTGCTGGGCAGGTGTTGAATAATTTCCGGGCGGCTCAACCCCTTCCTGGCGCAGTGCTCATTCGCTCCAGGAAGGGCGTGCCCAAATCCTCATACTGCCGAAACCGTACTTAGAAGTTCTCGGTTTCGGTGGGCAGCTGGAGGTCGACCGAATCCAGCGGCTCATCTTCGTCGTCGAAGTGGCTGTAGTTGGCAGCCAGTGCCGTGGCGGGCGGAATGCTCGTCGGCCCCGGTACCGCGTTGCCAGCCTCGTCGATCTTCATGCCCAGCGACAGACCCATCTGCGCCAGGATTTCCTTGATCTCGTTCAGGCTCTTGCGGCCGAAGTTCTTGGTCTTCAGCATCTCGGCTTCGGTCTTCTGCACCAGCTCGCCGATCGTCTGAATATTCGCGTTCTTCAGGCAGTTGTAGCTGCGTACCGACAGTTCCAACTCTTCGACCGAGCGGTTCAGATTGTCGTTGCGCAGCAGCACCCGGCCTTCTTCGCCACGTGCTTCGGTTTCAATTTCTTCCTCGAAGTTGATGAAGATGTTCAT
>DCFV01000102.1:7342-9212 GCA_002314435.1 Acidobacteriaceae bacterium UBA1795
AGTTGATGAAGATGTTCATGTGATCCTTCAGCAGCTTCGCGGCCAGGCCGATGGCGTCGGCGGGCAGCACCGCGCCGTTGGTCCACACTTCCAGCGTCAGCTTGTCGTAGTCGGTGATCTGGCCCAGACGAGCAGCTTCGACCACGTAGTTGACACGGCGCACAGGCGAGTGGACCGAGTCGACCGGAATGAAGCCCAGACCGAGGTCGGCATCAAAGTTCTTGTCGGCAGAGACATAGCCACGCCCACGCTTCAGGCGCATCTCCATGTCCAGGCGGCCGCCTTCCGACACCGTGGCGATGTACACATTCTTGTCCAGAATCTCAACGTCACCGTCGGCTTCGATCATGCCGCTGGTCACGATGCCCGGCTGGTCAGCGCGCAGGTACAGCGCCTTGGGACCCTCACCGGAGAGCTTGAAGGGAACCTGCTTCAGGTTCAGGATGATGTCGGTTGCGTCTTCGACAACTCCCGTGATGGACTGGAACTCGTGCAGTACGTCTTCGATGCGGATGGCCGTCACTGCAGCGCCCTCGATGGAACTCAGCAGGGTGCGACGCAGCGCGTTGCCGATGGTGGTGCCAAAGCCCCGCTCAAAAGGCTGGGCGCTGAACTTGCCGTAAGTCTCAGTTAGCGTCTCGGCATCCACTGCCAGGCGCTTCGGCTTCTGAAATCCTCTCCAAAGCATATGGGTCTCTCGATTCCCGCGCGGCAGGTGCGTCGCGATGCATTTTGCGGCGGCCGCGCAAGTTCTCCTTCTGGATTAAGTTTCAGGGCTCTGGAATCAGAGATCAGAAGAACCGCGCCGGATGCGCTGATCCCTGATCTCTGGCCCCTGATCCCTGTCGTGCTTACTTCGAGTACAGTTCGACGATCAGCTGCTCGTTGACGGGCAGGTTCACGTCCTTGCGTCCCGGCAGGCTCAGGATGCGGCCCGTCAGGTTTTCAAAATTGACCTCGAGCCACGCCGGCACGGGGTTGGCGGCGGCAAACTGTGCAGCCTGCTCCACCACACCGAACTTCTTGGCGGCGTCGCGCAGCGTGATCTCGTCGCCCACGTTCACCTGGAAGGACGGGATGTTCACCTTGCGGCCGTTCACCGTCACGTGACCGTGGCGCACAATTTGGCGGGCCTGACGGCGCGAGCTGGCAAAGCCAAGGCGATACGCCACGTTGTCCAGGCGGCGCTCCAGCTGTTGGATCAGCAACTCGCCGGTGACGCCCTGCGCGCGACTGGCCTTCTCGTAGTACTCGCGGAACTGGCCTTCAAGCGTGAAGTAGATACGCTTGGCCTTCTGCTTCTCATGCAGCTGCAGACCGTAGCCCACAATCTTCGCCTTGCGATCCTTGCCATGCTGGCCGGGCGCGAAATTGCGCTTCTCGATTGGGCAACGCTCAGACGTGCACTTGGTGCCCTTCAAAAAAAGCTTGGTGCCTTCGCGACGGCAAAGACGGCAGACTGCTCCGGTATAACGTGCCATGACTTCTCCTGACTTCGGATGACGGCCGGTTTACATACGCCCTGTGTGTATTTCGTCCCGGCCCAATTTCAGTTTTCAGTTCATAGTTCTGTGTTCGCAGTTCACAGAGTTTCTAACTGTGAACTGCGAACTACCCACTGTGAACTTGCTTACACGCGGCGACGCTTCGGCGGACGGCAACCGTTGTGCGGCACCGGCGTCACGTCGCGGATGGAGCGCACTTCGATGCCCGCCGCAGCCAGCGCGCGGATGGCCGACTCGCGGCCCGAACCCGGACCGGCGACACGTACATCCACCGAGCGCAGACCGTGATCGCGCGCCATGCCGGCTGCGTTCGACGCTGCCTGCTGCGCCGCGAACGGCGTGCCCTTGCGCGAACCGCGGAACCC
>DCFV01000023.1 GCA_002314435.1 Acidobacteriaceae bacterium UBA1795
GGAAGTTCTTCAGAGGTTCCTTAGCGGGCCGCAGTATGCATTTTCGCATTTTCCAAATGACCCGCCGCACGAACTGGCGCCGCATGTTGTCGATCTTACCTCGCCGCCTAATGGGATGCCCTCAGTGCATATGACGATTGCGCTCTTACTACTGTGGTACTCCCGCAAGTGGAAGAGGGGGTTTGTTGCTGGCGGTTTGTACGCTCTTTGTACGGTGCTGTCGACTCTTGGGCTTGGAGAGCACTACGTAGTTGATCTCTTAGCGGCGGTTCCCTTCACGCTGCTAATCCTCTGGTTGTCGGGCGACATAACATTCACCAGGACTTCCGAACCATCTCCCGTTGGAGTAGATGTGCTCGATATGACGGTGGATGGAGACTGATTTGCCGAAATGGCGATTCTGATTGAGCCACAACAGAGGATAGGGCTGATGGACAACCTCCGCCTGGCAGTTGCTGGATTAGTGAGCAGATGTAGTCCCTACCAGAGCGGGATGACTGTGGCCAAGTGAGTTAGAAGCAGCGCCACCCTGGCTGTGGTCAGAAGATCCGGTAAGAGATGCCCACATCCCCGCCGTACGGCTTGAGGGTGCCGTTGATCCAGTTGGGCCACATCTGGTACTCAAAGTTGACGGCGCGGAGGGTGATGCGCCGGGTGACCGGAATGTCGACGCCTCCGCCAAGAGCGATGTCCGCAAAACGGCCGTAGGCGTAGTCGTATTGGAAGTTCATGCGGCCCCAGCCAAACAGCGCCTTGGCGTAGGGGTGGAGCTTCCAGTAGCGGGGCAAAGGCACGCGCGGCCCGACGAGGTAGTTGTCCTCGCGAACATTATTGCGTGCGTTGGCGCGCAGCCAGCGTGCCTCGCCCTCCAACTGGATCCAGTGGCTCAGGTTGTAGTCCACGTAGGTGCCCCAGCCGTACAGGCGGTTGGGTGCCTCGGCGGGCACGCCGGTGCCGGCGTAGTCGGGCTGGAACATGGAGCCGAGCGCGCCAACAGACAGCTTGGGCTCCGGCATGGTGGCAGAATGAACGACCTGCGCGCGGGCCGCAGTGGCGCCCGCGTACAAAGCAAAACAGATCAGTGTTGAGAAGAGTCTCTTCATGGGAGTCAGGGTGCGTCCCGTCTTTCTTGAGTTGATCTTTGCCTTCAAATTAGTTGCCCAGTGAGCGCGGAAGCAATACGGGCTGGAGAGGAAATACACACTCCGGCCTGAAAGCGGAATCGCGCGGCTCATTGTGGATTCGGTGTGCCGCCGGCGGGCGGGTTGGCTGCCTGGGCCGGATCAGCGGCCGGTGGCGCCGTGGTCGGCTGCGTGTCGCCAGCCGCCGCGGCGGGACCTGCAGCCGGGGCTGCGGCCGGAGCGGCAGGGGCGACATTGGCCACTTCATAGCGCTGCAGCTTGAAGTAGATCGGCGTCACTTCAAGCGGCATCTTGTCGCGCGGATTCATGGGAGCGTAGCGCTTGGCATTCAGCATCTTCACCTTGTCGTCCCAGGGGTCGGTCTTGAGCCAGCTGCCCAGCGGCAAAGCTGGAATCTGCGTCAGGTCATCCCAGTTGATCTTGGGCGCGTTGTGCGTCAGGTCGGTCATCCAGGGGGTGCCGTCGGCCTTCAGCAGCGAGTCGCCGAGCAGCGGGCTGTTGAGCGCCTTGAGTTGCTTGCCGCGGTCCGCCAGCTGTGCCCAGTAGAGGCCGGCAGTGGCGAACTTGTCCTTGTACATAGATGCCTGCAGATACTCCATGCCGCGCTTGGCCGCTGTGAGGTCGTCGGTGTCAGAGTGGTTCATCTCGATACGCTTAAAGGTGGCCTCGTCGGGGAACAGCAGGCGGTCGTTGAACGCGTAGCGCGTGTCGATGTGATGGCCCAGCACGATGTGCGCCAGCTCCAGAGCCACCACCGAGGCAATGGCTTCTTCGTTGGGCAGCGTGTCGATCAGGCCCTTGCTGATCAGGATCGTGTTGCCCACAGTGGTTGCTTCCACGGTGTTGGTAAGCATTACGCGGCAGTGCACAGGGCTTGAGAAGGCAAGGTTGTTGGGTACAGCAAGGTTCACCAGGATCTGGTCGAGGATCTGGGTTTCGTAACCGTTGGTGGCAAGCGGAGCCACAAGCCCTGCTTCCTCCAGGCGGTCGATCACATTGTTTTCAGCCTGCGTAACCCAGTTGCGCGTGGCCTGCAGCGGGCTCACGTCCTGCGAGTCGTCGCTCTTGTCCACCGCGTCCTCGATCTTCATGCTGACCGATTCACTTTCGCGGGTGGGGAGCTTGAGGCTATAGCCCCAGAAGTGGGTCTGTGCCTTCAGGCCAATCTGCTTGTCACCCTCGCCGCGGTTGGTCTCTTCCACGTAGATTTCGACCGGCAGCCAAACGCCGGGCTGTACATTCATGCGCCAGCTGTCGAAGTGGAAGTAGTGGCGCGAATCGTCCTCTGAAGTTGGGCCGGTGTAGGTGCCGTTGAAGCGGACAATGTTACCGTCCTGATCCTCAACCCAGATGCGGCCGTAGAAGCGGCCCATACCGCTCACCTTGGGATGCACGTCAAAGACCCAGGTGCGCACCGAGCCCAGGAACTCACGGCGCACATAGCTGAAGACGTAGTGCTGCTGGTCAAAGCTGCTGGGGTCCAGGAACATCATTTCCATGAAGCCGGCGGGATTATAGGTATAGCGCTTGTCGAGGCCGAGGGCCTTGGTGAGGCCTGTAATCGAAGCCATCGAGTTCTTGAAGAAGCCCTTCTTTGCGGTCGCGCGCGGCTCATACGTCTTGTCGTAGAAGGTCTTGCCAAAGTCCACGCGGCTGAGCATGTAGTGGTCATCAACCGGAATTTCGTAGAGCTTCACATCCGGCTTCGTGTCCTGAATGTAAGTCTCCACCAGCGGCGTGCGCTCCTGAATGGCCTTGATCAGAATCTTTTCCTGGCCGATTGCCTTCTGCACCAGCGCAGCCTGATCGGGCGTCAGTTGGTGAGCTTGGGAATATTTCGGCTCTTTCTTCTTGGCATATGCGCACGACACACCCAGCACCAGCGTGAACAAAGTGAGGGAGATCTTCCGAAAAGTCATTTCATGCTCCTGGTTTCAGTCTTGCATTCTCTAGCTGGGGCGCCTGGCCGATCTTCCGGTTCCCATGATCCAGCATTCTGTCAGAGCCCGGCGCTCATGCGCGTTTAGGCCAGTTGGAAAGTAATCGTGATGTTGGTGGTCAGGTCCACTGCCTGCCCGTTGCGCGTGGCGGGGCGGAAGCGGATCTGCTGCGCTACGCGCCGCGCTTCTTCGTCGAGTCCGTGGCCCAGTCCGTGGACCACGCCGTCGACCACCACCTGGCCGGCAGCAGTGAAGGTGACGCGCAGGATCACATCGCCCTGCACCTTCAGCTGCCGTGCCTCGCTGGTGTACTGCACGGGCGGCTTCGAGATCACTTCAAGATTGGTTGTTGCTGGCACGGCCTTCACGGTCTGCGCAGAGGCCACCTGCGTCATCTGCGGAATTCCCGCCGAACCCACGTGCCCGGTGACTGCGCCTGCGGGGGCAGTGCCTGTACCGCCTGGGATGCCTGCCGAGGCCACCTTGCCCACCACACCGGAGTTCGATCCGGAGCGGGTGCCATTGCCAATGCCTGTTGAGCCAACCACGCCGCGCGGAGCCACAGAGGGACCCTGCATGCCGCCGTAGGGATTGCCGATCGCCGCCACTGTGGCGGGCCGCATCGCATTCGGGTTCGGCGTCACTCCAAAGGTTTCGCCCAGATGCACGGGAGCCGTGGAGGGATGCAACTGCGGACTTTGCGCCGGGGCTGCGGCGGTGAGCGCAGCCTTGGGTTGCGGGGCCAGAATGATGGCCGGCTTGGCTGCCTTCATCTCCGGCAATTTCACCTTGGCTTCCATCTCCACCGACTTGAGCACCGGTTTAGGCTCAGGCTTGGGCAGGTTGATCTTGGGCGCGTCCAACTTCACCTCGGCCGGCTTGGGCGGCTCGGGCAGGCGGGGCGGTGGGGTCACCTTCACCTTCGGCGGCGGAGGCGGCGTGGTGGGGAAGATCAGCTCCGTCTGCTCAAAATGATGCTGCTCGATCGCATGCTTCGCCATCATGCCGACGTACAGAACCAGCGCTAGGATCGTCATGTTGACCACGGTGGAGGTGAAGAACGAGCGCGCTCTCCCCTCCGGCTCGGGGAGGAGGCCGAATGTGGCGCTTATGGGGTAGTGATTCATCGACATGTTTCCAAATCCTCAATCACGGGGAGTGCGGCAAAACACCGCTGAGTCCCCGGCAAGCTAAATCAAAAACGACGCTGCCCGCGGCCCGCGAAGAAGCATCGAGGAACCATCCATCCTCGTGCGCCGGTCGGGGCTGATCGGGCCCACGGTCGAGCTTTCAGCAAGCTGTCCAGATGACGAAGGCAACAATCTCTGTCTGCCCTGGGTGTGAGCCAGAGCGAGCGAGACGGAGCATCGAGCCGGCGCGGGAATAGGGAAAAATGACCGGTCAGACCTCTCAGCACCGCCCATTGAACAGAACCCTTCAATATAGTTTGGCCCTTCCGGGCGCGACAGGGTGTGAAAAGAACGTGCGCTTGTACATTGCCGGGGCATCAAGTATTCGACTCCGTGATCCAGGGCAAAAAGACAAGCAGTACGAAAGCTTCCAACTGATCCCTTAGACGACGGGAACTCCGACTCTATTTACCCTGGCATCTGTTTTTCAGGCGTCGTATGTTTGTTTGATGCCAGCCTCTGGGGATTCGATGTCGATTCTGGGCGCACGCCGCTCGTTAGCGGTCTAGGAGGTGATGCCTCGTCGGCGTCCACTAACCCATATAATAGACTTACCCTAAACCAAAGTGTTCGGGAAAGGATAGGACTTTCGTGAAAGTATTGGTTACCGGCGGAACTGGTTATATCGGGGGAACCGTTGCACAACTTCTTGTGTCGCGCGGCCACTTTCCCGTGGTTTTTGACAATCTTAGCCACAGCCGGCGGGAGCACCTTCCGGCGGGTGCGGAGTTTGTGGAAGGGGATCTGAGTGATCGGGGCGCAATTGAAAACATTTTCATCGCCGCCGAAGACTCTGGGCAGCCCTTCGATGCCGTCCTTCACTTCGCCGCGCTGATCGAGGCGGGCGAATCCATGAAGACGCCGGAGATCTTTTTCCGCAACAACACAGCCTCCACGCTCTCCCTGCTTGAGGCCGCGCTGGCACATGGGCCCAGGCGGCTGGTCTTCTCCTCCACGGCCGCGGTTTACGGCGAGCCGGAGGAGATTCCGATTGCCGAGGACGCGCGCCTGAAGCCAACCAACGTTTACGGCGAAAGCAAGCTGCTGGTCGAGCACATGCTGCGCTGGTTTAACCAGATTCACGGCCTTCGCTACGCCTCGCTACGCTATTTCAACGTGGCCGGCGCGCCCGAGGGGCCGAACGGCGTCACGCGCGGCGAAGCGCACCAGCCGGAGTCGCACCTGATCCCATTGATTCTCGACGTGGCGCTGGGACGACGTGCATCGATCAAGGTCTTCGGCGAAGACTATCCAACGCCCGACGGTACCTGCGTCCGCGACTACATCCATGTCTCGGATCTGGCGGACGCGCATCTGCTGGCGCTCGACGCCCTCGAGACCCACGATTGCCTGATCTACAACCTGGGCAACGGCAAAGGCTTCAGCGTGAAGGAAGTCATCGAATCGGCGCGAAGAGTGACGGGGCATCCAATCCCTGTGGTCACGGAGCCGCGGCGGCCCGGCGATCCGGCGTTCCTCGTTGCCAGCTCAGAGAAGGCCATGAGCGAGTTGGGCTGGAAGCCGCGCTACACCCAGCTCGACGACATCATCCGCACGGCCTGGATCTGGCACCAGAAGCGCTACCAATAATCCTGATTGGCAAACGAAAAAACAGTGGAGCGGCCCTTACAGGCCGCTCTTTTGCGTGGTCCCAGCAGGTGGGGTTGCCGGTTTCTGCGGAGTGGACGCGGGTGGCTTGGTGGTCTTCTTCTTCGGCTTTGGCGTCGCCGGGCATGGCACCGGCGGTGGCGGGGCAGGGCACACAAACGAAGCCTGCTTCTGCACGGTTGCGTGTAGATCAGTGATCTGCTTCTCCTGCGCAATCGACGTCTGCTGCATCTGGTCATAAACCGCCAGGCGCGCCTTGCTCAATGTGTTCAGCGCCTGCGTCAGCGCTTCCGCTTGATCGCTGGGCGCGGCAATGCGTGCTGCCTCTACCGCGCGTAGCAACACGTCGTAGAGCGCATCCACATTGCGCACCACGGGAATCTGCTTGCTGACCAGCGACGGCGCGGCGTCGGCGTCACGCAGAAGCGGCGGTAGGTTCACCTGAATGTCGGAGACGACGGACCCGATGTCCTGGCCCGCCTCGTCGCGCACCGAGCCGCGTTTCCACTTGTCGGTCTTGATGGCGTTGAGCGTGCCGAGCACGGAGTCGAGCGCCGGCCGCAATGTTGCGGACGGCCCCGCAGGCGCGGGAGCGGGCACAGGCGTGTCGCCCTGCGCCGTTGCCGGCCCTGCGGCCTGCGCCGCACCCCCGGCTGCGCTAATCGCCAGCGCTGCCATCAAAAGCACCGTTCGTTCCATGAACATCAAATGCAATCTCCTCTTCCCGAGCCTGCAGGCGCGGCCTCACGGGCTGTGCGCGGGGCTGTTCTTTGGATGCTACAACCGCAGGGCGCAGTTGGTTTGGACACATGCACTTGCCGCTTGTGCCTCTGGCTCGATAAAGTGACACCCACGCGCAACCTCCCTTGGCGCTCGCGTGCGAACGCCAAGGTGCGGTGATCTTTCCCTAGAGCCAAAGGACGACCATGTCTTCCATTCCCGCCTCTTCGCCTGCTTCCCAGGATCTTGATTCCACTCTTCGCGAAAACCGTGTATTCCCTCCGCCGGAGGAATTCAGCCGCAAGGCTCACATCAAAAGCCTCGAAGAATACGAGGCTCTCTACAGGAAATCGATTGAGGATCCCGAGGCCTTCTGGGCCTGCGTAGCGCAGGAACTCCACTGGTTTGAGCCATGGGAGAAGGTGCTGGACTGGAATCTTCCCTGGGCCAAGTGGTTTGTAGGCGGCAAAACCAATCTGAGTTATAACTGTCTCGACCGTCACCTCGATGGGCCCCGGCGCGATAAGACGGCCATCATCTGGGAGGGAGAGCCCGGCGAAATTCGCCGCCTGACCTACGCCGAGTTGCACGCCGAAGTGCAGAAGTTTGCCAACGCGCTCAAGGCGCTGGGCATCAAGAAGGGCGACCGCGTAGCGGTCTACATGGGCATGACGCCGGAACTGGCGATTGCGCTCCTGGCCTGCGCGCGTATAGGTGCTGTGCACTCGGTTATCTTCGGCGGTTTTGCCGCCAACGCCATCGCTGATCGCGTGAACGACGCTGGCTGCGTGGCCGTGATTACGCAGGACTCCAGCTACCGCCGCGGCGGCGAAATTCAGCTCAAGCGCACCGTGGACGAGGCAATGGCGGCCTGCCCCACGGTGCAGCACGTGGTGGTCTACAAACGCACCGGCACCGACGTGAACATGGTGAACGGACGCGACCGCTGGTGGCACGACCTGATCGCCAACGTGCCCACCGAGTGCCCCGCCGAGCCGCTCGACTCCGAGGACCCGCTCTACATCCTCTACACCTCCGGCACCACCGGAAAACCCAAAGGCCTCGTGCACACCACAGGCGGCTATTCCGTCGGCACGTATCTGACGACGAAGTATGTCTTCGATATCCGCGACGACGACATCTACTGGTGCACTGCCGATATCGGCTGGGTCACCGGCCACTCGTATGTCGTTTATGGTCCGCTGCAGAACGGCGCCACGGTGCTGATGTATGAAGGCGCGCCCAACTGGCCGGACTTCTCGCGCTTCTGGAAGATCGTCGACGACCACAAGGTGACCATCTTCTACACGGCGCCCACTGCCATCCGCGCGTTCATCAAGTGGGGAGACGAGCACGTCGAGAAACACAAGCTCGATTCGCTGCGTCTGCTCGGCACTGTCGGCGAGCCCATCAACCCTGAGGCGTGGATGTGGTACCGCGAGAAGATCGGCCACAACCGCTGCCCCATCGTGGACACGTGGTGGCAGACCGAGACGGGAGCAATCCTCATCGCGCCCATTCCGGGGGCAGTGGCTGCCAAACCGGGTTCAGCCACACGGCCCTTCTTCGGCATTCAGCCAGAGGTGGTCAACAAGGAAGGCAATCCCGTGCCTGCTGGACACGGTGGCCTGCTCATCGTGCGCAAGCCGTGGCCGTCCATGGCGCGTACGGTGTATGGCGACCCTGAGCGATTCCAGAAGACCTACTGGAGCGACGTGCCGGGCTGCTACTTCACCGGCGACGGCGCGCGCCAGGATGCGGACGGCTACTTCTGGCTGATGGGCCGCGTCGACGACGTGATCAACGTGAGCGGCCACCGGCTGGGTACCATGGAAGTGGAGTCGGCGCTGGTTGCGCACCCCAAGGTCGCCGAGGCCGCCGTCGTGGGCCGGCCAGACGACCTGAAGGGACAGGCCATCGCCGCATTCGTCACGCTCGAAAGCGGCAATATCCCCACCGATGGATTAAAGGATGAGTTGAAGAAGTGGGTATCCAAGGAGATTGGTTCGCTTGCGCGGCCAGACGACATTCGTTTTACCGAGGCACTGCCCAAGACGCGCTCCGGCAAAATCATGCGTCGCCTGTTGCGCGAACTGGCCACGCACGGCGAAATCAAGGGCGACACGACCACGCTCGAAGACTTCACCGTGATTGCCAAACTGCGCGAGGCCGATGAAGGCTAATCGCGTCTAGTACGCGTTACAATCGAGCGACTCATTCTTCCCTCGAAGGCGTGTGAATGTCCGGTTCAAACAAGCAAGTGATCGAAGCGTTCATTGAAGAGGTCGTTAACCGTGGCAAGTTGGAACGGGCAAACGATCTTGTCAAAGAAGACTTCGTCGAACTCGACCCTCTTCCCGGCCAGAAGCAGGGAAGGGAGGGCCTGAAGGCAGTGATTCACCAGATGCGCACGGCCTTCCCTGACATTCACTGGACCGTCAACGCGATGGTTGCCGAAGGCGACAAGGTGGTCACGCGCTTTGAGTGGACCGGCACCCACCGCGACGAATTCCTCGGAATTCCCGCGACAGGCAGAAGCGTCTCGGTCAACGGCGTGGTCATCGACCGGCTTGAGGCAGTCCAGATGGCAGACAGCCGCATTCTGATGGACACGCTAAG
>DCFV01000234.1 GCA_002314435.1 Acidobacteriaceae bacterium UBA1795
TTCCTGGATTAGGCCGCAATCAATCTTGACTCCTGCCCCGCGCCTCTGCTGTACTCGAACCAACGTCATGCATCCCAGCGACTCAACCAACGTCTCGTCTCCCTGCCCCCGGATTCGTGCGTTCATTCGTCCCGCGCGAATTAGCAAGCCCAGCGCAAGCGCGGGAGCGTCAGCCTGACCAACGGATTCGTCCACCGGTAGCATCCAGGCCATCTCCCGCATCTGCGGCAGATGGCTTTCGCGTCTCTAAATCCATTTTTCCTGAACAGGAGTTCTCCTTGCACTCGGTTACACTGTCCTCCATCCAGGCCGCCCGCGCCCGTATTGGCGAAGCCATCCATATCTCGCCGTGTCAGCTCTCGCACCATCTTTCCGAACTCGTCGGTCTACCGCTGCACCTCAAGCTCGAGAACCTGCAGCGCACTGGATCGTTCAAGGAGCGTGGCGCGCTCAACAAACTGCTCACCTTGTCTGAGTCCGAGCGCAAGCGTGGCGTAATAGCTGCCAGTGCCGGCAACCATGCGCAGGGCGTCGCCTTTCACGCTGCCTCGCGTGGCATTCGCGCACAAATTGTGATGCCGCTCGCCACTCCCCTGGTCAAGATCGCCGCCACACGCAACTACGGCGCAGACGTCATTCTTCACGGCTCCAGCTACGACGAAGCCTGCGAAGAAGCTCTGCGTCGGCGTCTCGAAGAAGGCTGCACCTTCATCCATCCCTTCGATGACCCTGAAGTCATCGCTGGCCAGGGCACCATCGGCCTCGAGTTGCTTGAGCAGGTGCCCGACATCGAAGCCGTAGTGGTGCCCATCGGTGGCGGCGGACTGATCAGCGGCATCGCCTGCGCCCTGAAGGAAACCAACCCGCGCATCCGCGTAATCGGCGTGGAGTCAGAGAAGCTCCCCTCCATGTTGCGCGCCCGCGAGGCAGGCAAGCCGGTCACCATCGCTCCTGAAGCCACCATCGCTGACGGTATAGCCGTGCGCCGCGCCGGTGACCTTACCCTGCCCCTCGTCTCGCGGTACGTCGACGAGATCGTTACCGTAGATGATGAAGAGATCGCCAGCGCCATTCTTCTTCTGCTCGAGCAGGAAAAGACCCTGGCCGAAGGTGCCGGAGCCGCCGCGCTCGCCGCCGTCGTGCGCGCAAGGACCAACCTGCGCCATCGCCGCACTGTAGTGCTGGTCTGCGGCGGCAACATCGACGTTACGCTGCTGGCCAAGATCATCGAGCGAGGCCTGGTGAAAGACGGCCGCCTGCTCCGCGTGCGCGTCTATCTGCAGGACCGGCCCGGCGCTCTGCTACATCTGTGCGAGATCCTGGCCCGCGAGCGCGCCAACATCGTCGAAACCGTGCACAACCGCGCCTACTACGGCGTCAGCCTTGGCGAAACCGTCATCGATGTCACGCTGGAAACCCGCGGGGCCAGCCACATCACCGCCATCAGCCACGCACTGCGCGAGGCCGGTTTCCGCTTTGAGCGGATTCACTAGGAGAGCGCATGTACTCCCCCGGATTCAACCAGGTCACCGACCGCGCGCTACTGCTTGAAGCCATGCAACAGAATACTTTCGCGCTTCTCGTCGGCCCGCTTCCCGGCGCTGATCCCGCTGTCAATCCGGTGGCATCACATCTGCCCCTCGTGGTCAGGAACGAAGGCCCGCACGGCCTCCTCGAAGGGCACTTTGCCAAGGCCAACCGCCATTGGCAGGCGCTGGCCGGCCGCGAGACTCTCGTTGTCTTCCCGGGGCCGCACGGCTACGTCTCCCCCGCGCTCTACACAGAGGCACTCTCCGTGCCCACATGGAACTACATCGCCGTCCATGCCTGGGGCGCTTTGGAACTGGTGGAAGATGAGGCCGCAAAAGATACGCTCCTCAAGAACCTGATTGCCTTGCATGAGCCTGCCTACTCTGACCGCTGGCGTGCGCTGCCCGAGAACTTCCGCCGCACCATGCTGGCTGGCATCGTCGGCTTTCGCATTCCCATCGTGCGCATCGAGGGCAAGTTCAAGCTCAGCCAGAACCGCAACCCAGCCGACCGCGCTAACGTGCATGCTGCCCACGCCGCAGGCACCCCTGACGAGCAGGAACTGGCCGCCTGGATGCAGCGTCTGGGCGTCTAGAGCAGCGTCCGCAAGCTCACTGAAACATGGAACTTCGATGGCAGAAGAAATCCTTGCTGCACTCAAGGTTCCTCCCTGCGCAATCGGCGCTCCTTTGATATACTCATGAAGGTTCGCCCCGTGCGGAGGTGGCGAAATTGGCAGACGCACTAGCTTGAGGTGCTAGCGCCGCAAGGCATAGGGGTTCAAGTCCCCTCCTCCGCACCAAATAGTTTCGCCGCTCCGGGCTTTCCCGGCCCGGCCTGGAAAGCAGCCCGCGCAATGCAGATTTTCTTTTATGTCATCGTTGTGGTTCACGTTATAGTCAGCCTGTTTTTGATCGGCGTTGTCCTGCTGCAGCAGGGCCGCTCGGCCGACCTCGCCGGCGCATTCGGCGGCCAGGGTTCGCAGACCGCCTTCGGTCCTCGCGCCGCAGCCAACGTGCTCACCCGTCTTACCACCTGGTCGGCGATCATCTTCATGTGCACCTCGATGGCGCTTACGATCCTCTACGTGCGCGGTTCCAATCGCAGCCACTCGGTCCTCGGCGACACACCGTCGTCCTCGGCACCTGCCAAGAGCGGCAAATAGAATTCTCGCTTCAAATGCAAAAGGGCAGGCCACAGGGTCTGCCCTTTTTGCATTGCGCTCTAGAATGGACTCATGATCCTTGAGACCTTTCCCGTCGGACCGCTGCAATGCAACTGCACCATCCTTGGCGACGAAGCGGCCGGCGAGGCCATCGTTATTGATCCCGGCGATGAGATCAACCGCATCCACGCGCGCCTCAACGCGCTCAGACTCAAGCTCAAGCAGATCCTCATCACCCATGCCCACATCGACCACGTTGGCGGCGCGCTCAAGCTCAAGCGCCTCACCGGTGCGCCCATCCTCCTCAACGAGAACGACCTACCCCTGCTCCAGATGATGGACACCCAGGCCGCCTGGCTCGGCATTGTCCCGCCAGAGACCGCACCGCCTGACGAGAGCCTCGTCGACGGCCAGCGCGTGGGCCTCGCTGCCTACCCGGCCGACGTGCTCCACACCCCCGGACACACCCAGGGTTCCATCTGCCTGCACTTCGCCCCGCTCCGCATGGTGCTGGCCGGCGACACCCTCTTTGCCGGCAGCATCGGCCGCACCGACCTACCCGGCGGCGACTCGGAGCTGATTATCGACTCGATTCAAACCCGCCTGCTCGCATTGCCCGACGAAACGCGCGTCATCCCCGGCCACGGCCCTGCAACAACCATCGGGAACGAACGGCGCAGCAACCCGTTCCTCAGCCCAAGGCAAGAATTTTTATCGCGAATTCTATCAGACAAAGAATGAATTAGATGGAAGATATTTTGAATGTATCGCTTTAAGCTAAAACGCGGTTCTGTTACCACCCTGATGCGTGCCTAAAAGATCAACCAGCACTTGAACTCCTGTGCGGAATTCGTCTTCCCTCGCCAGCAGGCTCACCACCAGCCAGCCTGCTTTTTCCATCCCGAAAAAGTAGCCCGGATGCACCCACACGCCCCGCTCCAGAAGCGCAAGCACGGTCGCTTCGTCCGGCTGCAATGCAGGAATGCGCAGCACTGCGTACCAGCCACCTTCCACCGCCAGCCTGTCAACCGCAGTTGCATGGGCCAACCCGCGATCAAGTTCCGCCAGGTTCCGTGCAACCCGGGTTCGAATCTGCGCCTGAATTGCGCCGCGCCCCTCGAGCCACGCCTGCATCGCTCCCTGCACCGGCGCGTTCATCGAGAGAAACGTGTCGGCGATGACCTCCAGACGCTCCAGCGCCTCAGCCTTCTGTGGCCCTGTGGCAACGATCCACGCCGCCTTCATCTGTGGCAGCCCGGCAATCTTGCTCAACCCGCTCACCACGTAGACCGGCACGCCCTCCAACCCCGCGGCGAAACTCGCAGGCGTCCCTGAGAAGCCGTAGTCCAGAAAGACCTCGTCCACAATCAGCGAAAGCCCGTTCGCCCGGCACAACTTCCCCAATTCGGCTACTTCCCATGGCTTGGTAAAGTGCCCGGTCGGGTTGTTCGGGTGCACCAGCACAATCGCCCGCGTCGCCGGCGTTATGGCCCGCCTAAATCCCTCTGGCTCGATCTGCCACCCGTGGTCGTAGACCAGCGACGCAGCCTTCAGCCGCACGTCGTCCAACCCGGCCAGAAAATCGAACAGAGGATAGCCCGGCTCGGGTACCAGGATCTCGCTCTCCGGGTCGCACAGCAGTCGGAATAGGAAGCTATAGGCCTCGCTGGTGCTCGTCGTCAGGATTACCTGCTCCGGAACCACCGCGGCCCCGTGCGCGGCATAGTAGTCGCACACCGCCTGTCGCGCCCGAAGCAAACCCCGCGGCTGAGGATCGTAGTCCAGCACCTGCGGATCGGTCAGCGCCGCCAGCAACTTGCCATCGTACGCAAAGCCGCACCGGGTCGGGTTCGACGCCGTCAGATCCGCCACCGGCAGCCCCGCCTGCACGCGCTCGCGATGGGCCCGCGCCAGCACACTCTCCTCCGTATTCCACTCCGTCCTTTTTGAAAACGTCATCCTATCGCCGTCTCTGCGCCCGCTCGCTCTCATGGTGCACACTAGAAGCAGGTGCCCTTTTCACCATACATCGGCGCCGCTGGGAGGACGGTTTGGCTCTGCGCGCTGTGGTCTTCGACTATGGAATGGTATTAACGGGCCAGCCGGACAAGAAAGCGCACGACGAAATGGTGCGCATCACGGGCCTCCCCGTCGACCGCTTCGAAGCTCTCTACTGGGCCGACCGCCATGCCTACGACGAAGGCACGCTCAGCGGGATCACCTTTTGGCAGAAGTTCCTGCGCGATAGCGATATCGACCTGCCTGCCTCCGCCGTTGAAGAGCTCAACCGCTGGGATGCGCGCATGTGGACCACGGAGAACCCGGCGATGGTTGCCTGGCAGCATGCCCTCAAGCAGAGCAACTTCCGCACCGCCATCCTGTCCAATATGGGTGACTCCGTTCACGAGAGCATCACCGCGGCATTTCCCTGGATAGCAAACTTCGACGTTCTGGTCTGGAGCTACCAAATCCGCCTTGCCAAACCCGACCCCGCCATCTACAGCCACACTCTAGCCCAGCTCAAGACCGAGCCGGCGGAAACCCTCTTTCTCGACGACAAGCGAGAGAACATTCAAACAGCACTGGCGCTGGGAATGAGGGCTCTCCAATTCTCCACCGTGGAACGCCTCCGCTCCGACCTCATCGCCGCCGGGCTCGACGACGAACTGCCTCTGCCAGCCTGAAATCCTGCAGCAGTTCACCCGCCACAGCGCATCGTGCCCCCCATGCTTTACACTGGCTAGCCGTCGGGAGACAGCGGCCAACTCAATCGTTTGTTTCGGAGTCGATCCGCGCCCCGTACAGCCTGCGGCTGCGCATTCGCGTCCGCGCGTATCACCTGTTCAAAAGGGGGCTTCAGTGAAACTCAAATCGCATAAGACGACTATATTCAAATCGAAACTCCGCAAAATCGTCCTCGGTGCTACCGTTGCAGCTCTCGGCGCTTCCCTGGCGCTGGCGCAGGCTGTCCCGGTGGTCACCGGCGACGCCCGCGTGGACAAGCTGCTCAGCCAGATGACTCTCCAGGAGAAGCTCACCCTTATCCATGGCACGAAAGAAGACCCCGCCGTCTACCAGGGGCAGGCAGGCTATCTGGCCGGCATTCCCCGCCTCGGCATCCCCGGGCTGCGCTTCGCGGACGGACCTCCAGGCGTGCTTACGCGCCACCCTTCGCAGGGTGAAACCGCAACCATGGGTGTCGCCGCCACCTTCAGCCGCAAAGACGCTGAGGACAACGGCCTCGTGATCGGTCGCGAAGACCGCGCCCTAGGCATCGACGTCTCCCTGCAGCCATTCGTCAACATCGCACGCGACCTTGAGTTCGGCCGAGCCTACAACACCTTCGGCGAAGACCCCTACCTGACCAGCGAAATGGGTGTAGCCGAAGTTAAGGGCATCCAGTCTCAACACGTCATGGCGCAGATCAAACACTACGTGGCCTACGACTCGAACAGCGGCAACATCTACCTCGACGACCAGACGCTGCACGAGGTCTACGCGGCACCGTTCGAGGCCGCCATCCGCCGTGCTGATGTCTCGTCCATCATGTGCTCTTACAACCGCATCAACGGAACCTTCGCCTGCGGCAACCAGTCAACGCTGACCAAGATCCTGCGCGACGAGCTCGGCTACAAGGGATTCGTCACCTCCGACTGGGGCGCAGTCCACGCCGTCAACTTCATCAACGCGGGCCTAGACATGGAAATGCCCGGCGGCCAGCCCGGCCCCATGGGCGGTTTCATCCCTTCGTTCTTTGATTCGCTGCCCCCGCCGCCTCCGCTTAACGTGGAGCCGAAGATGGCCGAGGAGGTCAATGCCGCAATGTTCGGTGGACACATTCCGGAGGAGCCTGCGCCTGTGCGCGAAGGCGGTGACGACTTCGGCATCAAGCTCGACCCGAAAAAGATGCCCGACGCGCTGAAGGACGGCACAGTCAATGAAGCCGCCATCACCCGCGCCGCCGGTCGCGTGCTCTATGAGATCGTCCACTTCGGCTATCTCGATGGCCAGTCCAAACACGACGTCACCGCACAGGCCATCGAGGCCAACGCGAAGATCATCGAGAAGACCGGCGAAGACGCTGCCGTACTGCTCAAGAACGACGCCCACGTGCTTCCGCTCAAGGCCGCCGATCTCAGCTCCGTCGTCCTTATCGGCCCCACTGCCGGCCAAGTCGACTCCATCGGCATCAACGGCGAACGTTCAGTAGGACTGCCTGAGCGGCAGGTTGGTCCGCTGGCTGCTATGAAGAAGATCTCCGGGAACTCCGACATCGGCTTCGCAGTCGACGACGACATGACCGGCACCACGATTCCGGCCGCCGCGCTCAGCCATGACGGTCAGCCCGGCCTTGTTCGCACCGGCGCGGGTTCCGAGCAGACGGACCCGCAGTTGGACTTCACCGTAAAGGGAGGCAATGCGCTGCCTGCGAACGCCACAGTCACCTGGAAGGGTACTCTCACCGTGCCGCACGACGGCAACTACTGGCTCTATCTGCAGGCGCTCGGCACCAACGCTGTCATCCGGATTGACGGCAAGCGGTTGGCCGGCACTGGCGTCTTCCAGGGCGGCGTCCACGGAGACATTCTGCAGGCCAATCAGGACAACGCCATCCCCACCACCGACGGCCTCGATAACGTGCGTCGCGCTATCGAACTCACTGCTGGCCCGCACCCCATCGAGATCAGCACCAGCCCGGACACCTCCAACGCGCCCGTGCAGGTCCGACTCAACTGGTACACACCCGAGCAGCGCAAGGCCGACCACGAGGCCGCCATCGCCGCCGCGAAGAATGCCAAGTTCGCGGTCGTCTTCCTGTGGACGCGCCTCTCGCCCGTCTTCGGCCTGCCCGGCGAGCAGGACAAACTTGTCGAAGAGATCGCTGCGGTCAACCCCAACACCATCGTCGTTCTCAATACCAGCATGCCCGTTGCTATGCCCTGGATCGACAAGGTCAGGGCTGTACTCGAAATGTGGTGGCCCGGTGACGAGGGCGGCTGGTCAACTGCCAATCTGCTTCTCGGCAAAGTCAGCCCTGCCGGACGGCTCCCCATCACCTGGGGCAAGAGCCTCGGTGATTACGCTGCCACCGATCCGGCACATCCCGAGCGCTCCCAGAAAGGCGTCGATAAGAAAACCACCTACAGCGAGGGCGTGAACGTCGGTTACCGCTGGTTCGACAAGCAGAACATCGCACCGCTGTTCGCCTTTGGCCACGGCCTCAGCTACACCAAGTTCGACTACTCCAACCTGAAGGTCGCGAAAGCCTCGGATGGCGGCCTTGACGTCACCGTCACCGTCAAGAACTCCGGCGGCGTGGACTCCGACGAAGTGCCGCAGGTCTACCTCGGTGCACCCAGCGAGATTCTCGCAGGCGTGCAGTTCCCGGTCCGCGCGCTGGTTGCCTTCGACCGCATCCACCTCGCAAGCGGCGAGTCTAAACCCGTCAAGCTCCACGTCGCTCCGCGCCAGCTCCAGTACTGGTCCACGGCGCAGAGCAAGTGGATCACCGCCAGCGGCAAGCGCACGGTCAGTGTTGGGGCTTCCTCGCGCGACCTGCGCCTGAACGAGATCATCAACTAACACAACCCAGTACAAACAACGATGCCGGAGCCCATTCGCTCCGGCATCGTTGTCTATGTCCTCGTTTGCCCCTACGGCAGACTCACCGTAAATGCATACGTTCCCGACTCGATCAGGAATCCACTCTGCCCGTCGTGCGTCCCGGCCTTCGCCAGCTTGCTCTGCGCCAGAGGTACTCCGTTGATCGCATAGCGCGCTGCACCCGCACCATCTGCCGCCAGCCACCCGGTCGTGTTCGCCGGAAGGGTCACATGCCAGTCCGCGCTCTTGCCGTTCACCGTCCAGCTCGAATGGATCACTCCATACGACGAGGGATAGCTGAAGTCCACGCTGCCAAGCCGCGCGTCAAACACCGGATGCAGCGCCACCGTGTGGAAGCCCGCATCCAGCGGCGTCGCGTCCACGCCCGCCGCATAGCGATAGATCCAGTCCGCCACCGCGCCGTAGGCATAGTGGTTATAGGAGTTCATGCTCGGATCGCTCTTCATCTGGTCGCCATTCCAGCGCTCCCACATCGTCGTTGCGCCGTGTTCCACCAGGTAGCCCCAAGAGGGATACTGCGTGTTGAGCAACACCTTGTAAGCCTCGTCCGCATGGCCCGTCTTGGTCAGTTCCTCCAGCAGATACGGCGTACCCAAGAAACCGGTACCCAGCAACCCATGGTTCGCCTCGATCTTGTCCACCAGCTTCTGCGCCGCTGCTGCGCGCAGCGCCTCCGGCATCAGGTTCATGTGCAGCGCCAGCACGTAGCCCGTCTGCGTGTCGCCGCCTTTGCTCTTCGCTTCGGGGTTGTTGATAGCTCCGAACGGCGAGGGCGAGGTGTCCGCACCGGCCACAAAGCCGTCGTCATGCACATACGCCTTCACAAACTCCGCGCGGATCTTCTCGAACAGCTTTGCGTACTTCTCTTCGTCCGCCGTACGGCCTGTAGAATGGGCCATCGCGCGCATTAGCGTTACGTCATAGGCCCAATACGCCGTCGCCACCAGGCCAAAGTCTGTCGGTCCCTCCGGCGAAAGCCAGTCGCCAAACGGAATTCCCGCGCCCTTCTTCCAAAGCCCCTCAGGATTGGCCGCGTCAATGGCCGCAAGATATTTCTCCATTGCCGCCCAGTTCTCGTCGATCACCCGTGTGTCGCCAGACTGCAGCCATGCGGTCCATGGAATCACCACGCCAGCGTCGCTCCACCCTGCACCCGACTGTGAGCTCTCACTCGCCGTCCCCGGTGAATAGATGCCGTAGTACGGCGTCCC
>DCFV01000207.1 GCA_002314435.1 Acidobacteriaceae bacterium UBA1795
TTGGTCCTGCTTCTGGTCATGTGATTGCCTCCCGTACTGGCTGCAACGTGGTTCAGAAAAAAAGGCTTACTCTTTGCAGAGCGTTCGGAGCCGTAGACTCTCGAACTTCTAAGCCCGTGCGCGACGGCTCAGGAAACTGCACGATCCCGGTGTTCGAGCCCGCGGGTGCTTGCGCCCGCCTGCTGGAACACCGGCGCCGAGTCCGTCGCGGCCTCTAGCCTGGCATCTGCCGTTTCGCAATTCGTGCCTCCTCCATGCGCAGCACCTGAGCCCGTCCTGCAGCCTGCGGCCAGCGCATCGTCATGGCCGGACCGGAGCCTGATGGCTTCAGTCCGTCGAATTATGGCGCTGATACTATGCATCGAGCGCTGCAATTGACGATGGACGAGCCGCGACATTTTCCCGAGGTTTTCCCGAGGCATCTTAACGCATTGTGCATCAGTTGGTTGCATGCTACTGTCGGGGCTGGACAGGATGCAGGTTGATTCTATAATCGGGCCATAAGGACGGAATCTGTGCGAGGTGACTACCGCATCGGCGGCTGGTTGATCCATCCCCGGATCAACTCCATGGAGCTCGAAGACGAAACAATACACCTGGAGCCGAAGGTGATGCAGGTGTTGCTGGCCCTGGCGGCCGAAGCCGGTGAAGTGGTCACTCGCGAGCACCTGCGCCAGGCCGTCTGGCCTGACGTTTTCGTAGGCGAAGATGTACTGATCCGCGCAATCTCTGAAATCCGCCGCGCCTTCTCTGACGACCCGCGCGAACCTCGTGTCATCCAGACCGTTCCCAAGGTCGGCTACCGGCTCATTGCTAGTGTCATCCCGGTAGAGGACGATCCCTCAGAGGGCAATGAACCTGCAGGGGGCAGCAACGAACCGCAGCCGCCTCATACGCCCGCCGAACTCCTGGTCCAGCCGCTGCCGCCGCGGCGCATATTCAGGATCTGGGGGCTGGTGGCCCTGCTCGCCGCGCTCCTCGTCGCTGGTCTGCCTATCGTGCTGACTCTCCGCGCACACCGCCGCACGGCCACTGGCGGAGCCTACACAAGCCGCCCGCTCACCACCTACCCTGGTTCGCAGTTGCAGCCCAGCTTTTCGCCCGATGGTAGCGCCGTTGCTTTCGTATGGCTCAAAGAGGGTGAGCGCACAGGCCACATCTACGTTAAGCAGATTGGCTCTGAGGCGCCCTCACGTCTCACCTCCGGCGCTGCGGAAGAGCTCAGCCCAGCCTGGTCCCCCGACGGCCGATGGCTGGCTTTCCTCCGCCACGACCTCACCCGCACCATTGTCGTCATTGTTCCCGCCATCGGAGGCTCTGAACAGGAAATCTACACGCTGCCTACCAATCATGTGTGGGAATACGGGGGGCTCACCTGGACTCATGATGGCGAAGAACTGATCTTTCCGCAGCAGGCCAATGCGCAAGCCCCCAGCGTTCTGGTCGAGTTCAACGTCAAAGGCCGCACCGTCCGCCAGCTCACCAATCCGCCCGCCGGCTGGGATGGCGATTGGACGCCCGCGGTTTCGCCCGATGGAAACAGCCTCGCCTTCGTCCGTGGACCCGAGGGGTCCGTCTACGACATCTATACAATGAGGCTCCCGAACGGTGAGCCGCAGCGCATCACCACTGACGGGCGGCTGATCGTCGGTCTCACCTGGTCGTCCGACAGCGCTTCGGTCGTCTTCGCCTCCAACCGCAGCGGCAGCATCTCGCTCTGGCGCGTCCCAGCACAGGGTGGAACACCCGAGCACGAGCCGGCCGGCGGTGACGACGCCTATTCGCCGTCCATCGCCAGTCAGGGTAGCCGCCTCGTCTACTCGCGCGGAAGCGCCGTCTGGCGCATTCTGGCCACCAGCCTCGACAGCAAAACCCCTGAAGCCGCCGAGATCCTCACCTCCAGCGAGCAGGATGCATCGCCGCATATTTCGCCCGCCGGAGACAAAATCGTCTTTCAATCCTGGCGCTCCGGCTCGCAGGAGATCTGGTCCTCCCGGTTCGATGGCAGCGATCCCATCCAGCTCACCTCGGTTAACGCCTCGGCTGGCAGCCCCTTCTGGTCGCACGATGGCCGGCGTATCGCCTTCGATGCCCGCATGGATTCCTTCGCACATATATATATGATCGGCGCCGAAGGCGGCGCACCCAAGGTGCTCACCCGCGGAAGCTTCAACGACATCGTTCCCAGCTGGTCCGCCGACGACCGCTGGATTTACTTCGGCTCCAACCGCTCTGGCTCCTGGCAGGTGTGGAAGGTTGCCTCCGATGGCTCCGGGACCATCCAGCAGGTCACCACCGACGGAGGCATGGTAGCTCTTGAAAGTCCCGACTCTCGCTGGCTCTATGTCACTCACTATGCCGAGGCCGGTCTCTGGCAGTGCCCCATCGGCGGCCGGCCGCAGCGCAAGATCTTCGATGGCCCACCCTCCGGCAATTTGAATTACTGGACCGTGAGCGGCGGCGCAGTCTACTCGCTCGCGCAGCACGGCGCGCAGTTCACCATCGATCGCATCGATCCGGCAAGCAGCCGCAGTCAGACCGTCTATACGTTCAGGCACTCGCCCACGCCTTTCGCTGGCCTGTCGCTCACGCCTGACGGCAAACGCCTTGTTTTTGCCGAGTTGGACCAGGCATCCAGCAGTCTTACCCTGGTGGACCACTTCGACTAGGGCAGCTTCGTGCCCCTCGGCGAAACCTCGGCAATCCTTCATGCCATCGGCGACGGAGACGGCTGCATGATGGTCCCATGCGCTCGTTCGTTGGTGTTTCTCTTATTGTTTTCCTTGCCGCCGCTTTCACACACGCACAGGACCTTCACCTTGCTGATGCCTGGCCTGACAAGGCGCGCTACGCGCCGGCAGAGGCAGTCCACATCGTTGTCGACATGGCCGGACAAGCCGCCGGCGGCGAGCAGCTCTCCGCATCCATCCGGCATCTTGGCCACATCGTCGGGCAATGCCAGTCGGCCCGCCTCGCGTCCGGGCCTGCCACACCCCAGGCGCTGCTGTGCACCCCGCCCACCCAGGATTACCGCGGCTATCTCGTCACCGTGCAGCTTGCCGCCGCAAACGGCCATGTGCTCGCGGAGCGGCAGACAGCCATCGACGTCTCATCCGACTGGAAGCGCTTCCCGCGCTACGGCTATCTGGCCCACTACAACGCCGCCGAGGGAACCCGGCCCGCGGAATGGATGGCCGAGCTCAATCGCTTCCACATCAACGGCCTTGAGTTTTACGACTTCCAGTACCGCCACGATCAGCCCCTTGCCGGCTCTGTTCAGCACCCGGCCGCAAGTTGGAAGGATATTGCCGGTCGGCGCGTCGACGCCGCCATCGTCCACGATCTCATCGATCAGGCGCACCTCTTCAACATGATGGCCATGGCCTACAACGCCAGCTACAGCTCCTACGACGACGCCCTTACCCGCCCCGAGCATCCGCTGCCGCTGCAGTGGGCCACCTGGACCTCCGCCGATGCTCCCCGCACCGCCACCAGCGCCAAGAGCCTCGTCCTCGACAACACCCCGGACTGGGCCACGCACAGCCTCAACTACATGAACCAGAACGACCCCGGCTGGCAGCAGTACCTCTATGGAAAGATGCGCGATCTCTTCGCGGTCTATCCCTTCGATGGATGGCACATCGACACCTTCGGAGAAAAGGGCGGCTACGCATTCGACGGTTCTCCCGTCGACTACATCTCCGGTTTTCCAGCCTTCATCAACCATGCCAGCGCCGCGCTGCATAAGCGCATCGTCTTCAACGCTGTCGGCACGCTGGGCCAGGAGCGCATCGCGCGCTCGGCCGCCGAATTCGTCTACTCCGAGCTGTGGGACGACAATGAAACCTACGACGGCATTCTCTCCACTGTCGAACAGGTGCATTACGCCAATCCGCACGACGGTTATGTCCTCGCCGCGTACGTTCACAAGGAACCGCAAACCGGACCCGCACCCATGGCAAAGCAGTTCAACATGCCCAGCGTCCTGCTGGCAGACGCGTCCATCTTCGCCTCCGGCGCGGCCCACATTGAGCTCGGCGACGGCGACCGTATGCTCTATCGCGAGTACTTTCCCGCCGACACTCGTCTCGCCGTCTCGCCTTCGCTGCACGAGGCCCTGCGCCACTATTACGACTTCCTCACCGCCTACGAAAACTATCTCCGCGATGATCTCGACTTCGATCCGTGCGGCGTCCAGATCGAAGTCGACGGCCAGTTGACCAATCCGCGCGCCGTCCCGGCCTCGCTGTGGACCCTGGCACGCCGCAAGGACTCCACCACTATCGTCCACCTCATCAATCTGCTCGGTTCCAACGACGACCATTGGCGCGACTCAATGATGACGCGCCCCGATGCGCCCACGCTGCCCAATCTGCGCGTGCGCATCGCCTCACCGGGCACGGTCTCCGCCGTGGGTTGGGCCTCTCCGGATATCGATGGCGGCGCCTACCATGCCGTCCCGTTCCAACTCCTGCAGCAGGGCGCCTCCACATGGGTCGAACTCACGCTCCCCTCCCTGCACTACTGGGATGCGATCTTCATCGAACACCGCGCGAAGTCCTCATCTTCGAAGTAAACTGAGGGGCCCGGCAACATCCGCGCCTATTGGCATGAAACGAGCCGATCCAAAATTCGCCGGGCACTCCAAAGCGCAAAAGGCTTGATTGCCGCGCCGGCCAAAGTGCAAACAGCATTCGAGCCGCAGGGCACGCTCTGCTGGTTGTCCCGCGCCGCGCGGTGCGGAGATGACCGGAAGTTGCGCGTGGCCACGTTGGAGCATCTGCTGGAAATAGAATAGGAGAAATTGGGCTTCCCTATTGGTGCATGCAGTGCTTGTGATTGCAGGCTTTCGAATCGATTCTGGCATCCATGGGGCTGCAGTTGCGCGAGTCCGGTGCGATCGTGCACATAGAGCAAGGATGAGATTGATGTACAGAGCGGCGCGGCTGGTTCTTTGCGTTTGTGCTTTGCTGGCGGAACGGGACGCAGCGTGCTTTGCGCAGGGTGTTCGTGCAGAAGCGTGGCCTGATCCCCTGGTGCTGGCCGACGGCAGACTCGTGCAGACTGCAAGCGCATTCGAGCAGGACCGGCGTCCCGAGATCCTGCGCATGTTTGAAGAGAATGTCTACGGGAAGACGCCGTCCGGCACGCTTCCGCTGCGCGTGCTTCGCTCCAGTGTCGAACCGAATGCTCTTCAGGGACATGCGCGTCGCATACAGGTCACTCTCGCAGTAGGTCCCCGCGGCGAGCGCACCTGGCATCTGCTCCTGTACTTGCCTCGACAGGAACAGCAGCCGGTTCCGGTGTTTATCGGGCTCAACTTCGAGGGGAACCAGACCGTCGACCCAGATCCGGGGATCGACCTGAATCCAGTATGGGTTGCAGACCCCGCGCTGAATGGGCTGCATCTGGCCAAGGAGTTATCGCGGCATGTGCGGGTTGTACCCGGCCAGAAAACACGGGGCGCTGCGGCATCGCAGTGGCAAATAGAAAAGATCGTGGCCCGCGGCTATGGCGTAGCGACGATGTATGCCGGCGAAATTGAGCCGGACTTCATTGGGGGAATCGGTTACGGCATTCGTCCCTTGTTCTTCTCTGGAACACAGAGCCTGCCCCTGGCCAACGACTGGGGCGCTATTGGCGCGTGGGCATGGGGCATGAGCCGTATTGCGGATGTACTCTCCCGCGATCCGCAGGTCGATCAACACAAATTGATAGCATTTGGCTTTTCTCGTTTCGGCAAGACGGCGCTCTGGGCCGTCGCGCAGGACGCGCGTTTTGTCGCAGTGGTTTCAAGCGAATCCGGCCAAGCGGGCGCAACCCTCTCGCGTCGGCGGCACGGTGAATCCATCGATCATCTCTTGATCGCGTTTCCCTACTGGTTCTGCCGGAATTATCAGCACTATCTGGGCAGAGTTGAAGACCTGCCGGTCGATGGGCACCTGCTGCTTTCGCTTGTCGCACCCCGGCCTCTGTATGTTGCAAGTGCCATCGACGATCCATTCTCTGATCCCGAGGGTGAGTTCCTTGCGGCCAGGGCAGTCTCGCCGGTATACGCCCTCTATGGAAAGTCCGGCATCTCCGATCGGTTCATGCCGGCGCTCGATCATCCGATTGGCAGTGTGGTTTCATACCACGTGCGGCCCGGCGGCCACGATGTCACCGCCTACGACTGGGAACAGTATTTGAATTTTGCGGATCGAATCTTCGGGAACCCCGTCCGCTGATGCGCAGTTCGGATTATGGACCTGCTCGGAGGGTATCCAGATTGGGCCTGATGTTGGAATAATGCTTGGGAGCGCGATTTGCGTTGATCCATGGACAAGGTGCGCGCCGTCTGCAGCGCCCAAGGAATGCAGCCCGCAATCCACGTTGCGCCATTCTCCGCGCCTTCCTTTTGCTCACGCCGGCGGATCGGGATATGCTGCTTCCATAGGGCCAGCGCGTGGCAGATCTTCAGACTGATTTCATGCTGTGCCACCTGCACGTCAGAGGACAGAAAATGGGCTTTTCCAGAAGAACCATCTTGAAGACTCTCACCACATTGTCCGCAGTTTTACCCCTGAGAAGAGCACTTGCAGTACCCGCTGCGGGCCGTTCGATTGCCTCCGGCCCGTTTCAGCCCACGTGGAATTCTCTAAAGCAATACCGGACTCCGGAGTGGTTTCGCGACGCCAAGTTCGGGATCTGGGCGCACTGGAGCCCACAGTGCGTGCCTGAGGCCGGTGACTGGTATGCCCGCCAGATGTACATGCAGGGAAGCGGGCAATACCAGCACCATCTCAAGAATTATGGTCATCCATCGAAGGTTGGCTTCATGGAGATCGACAATCTGTGGAAGGCGGAAAAGTGGCAGCCGGAACAACTGATGGAAATGTATGTGAACGCCGGAGCGAAGTATTTTATGAGCCTGGCGAACCATCACGACAACTTCGACTGTTTTGATTCGCGCTATCACAACTGGAATTCGGTGAGGATTGGGCCCAAGCGGGACATCGTTGGGACATGGGCTCGTCTCGCCAAGGAGCATGGGCTGAAGTTCGGTGTCAGCAACCACTCCGCGCACGCATGGCACTGGCTTCAAACTGCATACGATTACGATCCCGAGGGTCCGTTGGCTGGCGTGCGTTATGACGCCTACACTCTTACCAAGGCGGACGGCAAAGGGAAGTGGTGGGAAGGGCTCGACCCGCAGGAACTCTACTGCGGTCGCAATATCGTGATGCCCGACGGCATCCACTCCATCAAGGACGCGGATGCGTGGCACGAGGCCAACGACCGTGTGTGGAACGAAAAGCCGCCGCAGCAAGATCCCGGGTTTGTCGACAAGTGGTTTTTGCGCTGCCAGGATCTTTTGGACAAGTACCAGCCCGACCTCATTTATTTTGACAACTATGGGCTTCCGCTGGGACAGACCGGGCGCGATATCGTTGCCCACTACTACAACAGCAGCGTGCGTAGCCACGGCAGCGTACAGGCGGTGGTGTTTGCCAAGAATCTGAAGCCTGAAGAAGAAGGCACGGTTGTCTACGATATTGAGCGCGGCCGCGCCAAGGGTATCTTGAAGGATGCATGGCAGACGGACACATGCATAGGGGACTGGCATTACAATCGCGCGCTCTTCGAGAACCATAGGTACAAGTCCGTCCAAACCGTGGTGCAGATGCTGGTGGACATCGTCAGCAAGAACGGCAACCTGCTTCTGAGCGTTCCTCTGCGTGGCAACGGGGCAATCGACGAGGACGAGCACGAATTCCTGATCGGACTTGCGGAGTGGATGAAGGTGCACGGCGAGGCGATTTTTGGGACGCGTCCGTTCTTTTTGGAGGGCGAAGGAGCGCCGGACGTGCAGAAATCCGCCGACTTCAACGAATCTGGCAACCGCCCCTACACTGCCGAGGATGTTCGATTCACCACAAAGGGCGAGACGCTGTATGCCTTTGTGCTTGGTGCGCCCAAGGGCGACTCCATTACGATCAAGACGCTCACGCGAGGGCGGACGGAGTATCCAAAGCTGGTTGCCCGTGTGGAGTTGTTGGGGAAAGATGGTCCGCTTGTGTTTACGCAGGACGAGCGCGGACTTGAGGTGCGTTTGCCTCAGCACTTGCCCAACGACTTCGCCTACTGTCTGCGCATCCGCTGAAAAGCACCGGCTGGGCAAAAGAGGCGAGTCTTGGCCCTTTTGCCCAGCTTGGCGCGCACGGCAATACTTATCCAAGACCGAGTCGTTGAAGAATACTGGAAAATCGCGCATCCGTTCGCACGAAGTCGAAGCAGGGATCCTGACGAAGATTGGTGAGTCCTTCGTCGTGCTCCTTGAGGGCTTCTTCGAGCTAGAAGATCACTTGTTCCTTGTTGCCTAGTCCGGCGTAGACGATGGCGATCTCGTATCTTCCCATGCCGGTCTGGGTGAGTTGGGTCCGAATCTTCTCTGCTGCGTCGAGTGCGGCGGGACGATTGCCGGAGCGCGCGTAGGCGTAGCCAAGATGCCCAAGGACATGCACGCCGGGTACAGTGATGCCGTCTCCGCGATAGGCTGCGATCGATTTTGCATACAGCCCCTTTTCCGCGTAGATATCGCCGAGTAGGAATGTATCAGGCGCTTTTAGGATGCCCCCGGCTAATGCGCGACGGTGCAACTCGAGGGCTTCGTCATAGCGCCTTGCGAAATAGTAGGTGTACATTGCCTCGTTGAAGGAGCGCTCCGATACCGGATCGAGCAGCATGCTCTTGTTTACCTCGTCGATTGCTCCATCGAAATTCCCGGTGCGCTCCAGATAGATGGCGTAGCGCTCGTGGGCCAGGGCCGAACTCGGATTCAGGCGCAGGGCCTGGCTGAATTCCCGGGCCGCGGTGACCCAATCCCAGTTCAGATTCATCGCGGCGTTGGCCAATTCGATATGGCCTTCGGGAACCGAGCTATCTAGTCCAATTGCCTTGATGGCTTCTTCTTTCTGGTGCGAAAACGCATCGGCGTAGTCCATCTGACCGGTTTCGCCCAGCCGGCCATAACAGTAGGCCAAGCCGGCATGAGTCTGCGCGGCGGCCGGGTCCAGCCCGAGCGCGCGCTGGTAGAGTTCAATTGCCTTTCCAAAACTGTTGGCATTCTGCTGTTGCAGGCCCTGCAGATATAACTCCTCGGCTGCCGCATTGGCTTGAGGCGGCTTATCCTTGCGCAGCGCGGCCGAGGGGACCGGTGCGACGTTGATGTGGCCGGCGATGGTCACAGCCAACTCGGCCTGCAGCGCCCTGAGGTTCGACCGGTCGAGCGAGTAGCTGTTACCCCATAGAAGCCGATCATGCGGGGCGTCGTACAGCTTGATGGTGATGCGCACCTAGCTCGCGTCGCGCTGCATGGTGCCTTCCACAATCCCATCCGCGCCAAGCAGCCTGGATATTTCGGGGAGCGTCTTGTTGGAGCCTTTCAGGCTCATCGCGGAGGTGCGCGAAATGACACGCAACGCGGAGAATTGGCCGAGGTCCCCGATCAATTCGTCTGTCACGCCGTCGGCGAGATAGTCCTGGGCAGGGTCGCCGGAGAGGTTGACGAAAGGCAGCACGGCAATCGACTGAATGGTGGAACGTCTGACCAGCATCGACCGCCAGATCGGAACGGCTGCCAGCAGGACGACGCCGAGCATGGCCAGCGACAACAAGATCCAGCGCTTTGCAGCTGACTGTCGCGGCACGGTCGCCAGTTGGGCCGTCTCCACCGAAGGGACGGCTGAGACTGGTTGCGCGGCGGCCTGATTTGGTTCGCTCGCGGCGGTAGGCTCGATAAATGTGAAAACGGGAACGTAGGAGCCTCTGGGCAGCTCGATCTGGACCGGCACGAAGCCGGGATGCTGCAGATAATACTGCTCCAGCTTTTTACGGACCTCGCTGGCCTTGACCCGCACCACCGAGTCGCTGCCCGTATCGTAGGCGATGGGACGGCCGAACATCTCGGCCCCGAGCATGCGTTCGCTGAGCTGTTCGGTCTCCCCGGCCAGGGCGTGATGCACGATGCGCTTGAGGAACTCGAGGGCACGCGGCGAATGGACAAACGCCTCGCTGTTCGCAATCAGGGCAAGCTGATCGTGCACCATGCGCCGCTGCTCGGGCGTCATAGCCTCCGCAACGGATTCTGTGCCTCTTTCAGAGATGACTGTGGACCTCCCCATCAATCTAGTGTAGTGTCTCACGCAGAT
>DCFV01000035.1 GCA_002314435.1 Acidobacteriaceae bacterium UBA1795
CGGGCGCACCATTTCCCTCCTGCGGTACCCCCTGCACCCAAATGTCCTAGACTGGTCTTTGCCCCCAGTGCGGCTTTCGACGGCTAGGGGACGTAAGGATAGCATGCATCTGAATTTCGCTTTTACCACGATCCAGATTCTGTGGACGATCACTTTTGCCTCTCTGCTGGTTCTGCTGGTGGTTCTATTGGGCCGAGATCGCGCCAGCCGCTTTCCCTTGTTCACCGGCTCGATTGTGGTCACCGCACTGAGCTTGCTCACGGCGCGGCTGCTTTACGGACGCCTGCCGCAGCTGACCATGGCCGGCATCTCCATCGTGCTGACTGATCTATCCGCCATCCTCTCTTTCCTGGTTCTGGTGGAAATGGCCCGGCGCGCCCTTGGCCGCGCCAGCCGTATAGCATGGATTGCCGGCACCGCGGCACTTCTGTCCGTAGGTGCGGTTGTCCTGGCAGAGTGGGGGCCTTGGCCCTCGTTCAAGACACTCAAGCCAGACACGCCAATCGCCGCACTCGGCCTGCTGCAACTTCTTGCGGAAAAGCTCGGCCTGCTGGACGGTGTGCTCGCAGTCGGGCTCGCCCTCCTGGTAGTGCTGCTCGGAAGCCGGTTTGGCGCAGGACGGCGGAGCCACGTGCAGCAGATCGTCATCGGCCTTTCCGTCGCTTCCCTGGCACAAATGGGCGTGCAGTTTATCTGGCAGCTCATTGCCCGGCACACCACGCCGCACTCGCTTGAGGAGTATCAGCGCGTCATGGGCATGAAGGACAAGCTCATCAACGCCAACAGCACCGTCTACATTGTCGTCGTGATGTGGTGGATCCTGTGTCTCTGGGTAGATGAGCCGGGCAGTGCGCCCGCGACCGCAGAAGCCGCGGGAACAACGCTGCCCGCCGATACGCAGGCTTGAATACCGGCTCCGGTCAGATCGCGAAATCGATAAAGCCTCGCTCGGGGTCAGTGGCCACCAGCTTGACTGTCACGCGGTCGCCAACATCCAGCCCCTTTTTCGCGCCAGGCTTGCCGGCATTCACCAGCATGCCTTCCACATGCGGGTCCAGCGTGCGCACAAATGTGCCGTAGTTGTTCACGCCGGTAACAATGGCGCGGAAGATCTGTCCGATGCGCGGGCGCAGCACCACAGCGGCAATGCGCTTTTGCATCTCGCGCTCCACCTTGCGCGCGGCGTCTTCCATCAGCGTGCAGCGCTGCGCGATGGCATTCAAATCGCCCTCGGAGTACGGGTGTGCCGCACGCCCCAGCCACGCCTTCAGAAGCCGTTGCGTCACCACATCCGGAAAGCGCCGGTTCGGCGCCGTGGAGTGCGTGTAGTCCTGCACTGCCAGTCCGAAGTGCCCCGGCGCAGCCTCATTCGGCTTCACCAGCACATACTCGCCCGGTCCCATCAACTTGACTACGGCCAGCGAGAGATCAGGAAAGTGATCAGGGTCCTTCTGCTTCTGCGCGAGCAGAAACTCATTCAACGCCTTTGAATCGGGCGCAGCGGGCAGTTGGGTACCAAGGCCCGCGGCCACCTCCACAATGCGGTCCCAGCGCTTGGGGATGCGCACCACGCGCCGGATCGAAGCTACGCCCGCCGCGTCAAAGGTTTTGGCAACCACGCCGTTGGCCGCCACCATGAACTCCTCGATGAGCGACGTGGCGCGGTTCTTTTCCAGCCGCACAATGTCAACCGCCTCTTCGGCCAGCATCACCGGTCGCGTCTCCACGGTTTCCAGATCGAGCGCACCGTGCTGGAAACGTCCACCCACCATGCGCTGCGCGGCGGCATCCTGCAGCTTGAGTTGCGCGGCAAGGTCGGCATTCGCTGCGACCTTTGCCGGAGCGGGACCGCGCCCCTCCAGCCACGCACCCACACTGTTGTAGGCCAGTTGCGCCTGGTTGCGCACCAGCGCGCGGTAGGCCTTGCCATCGGAAACCGTCCCTGCGGCATCCACCGCAAAGTCAATGACCATGGCCACGCGGTCCTGGTTCTCATTGAGCGAGGTGATGCCTTCAGAGAGTTCCTCCGGCAACATGGGAAAAACCTTCACGCCGGTGTAGACCGAGGTGGTTTCGCTGCTCGCATGCCCGTCGATCACTGTGCCCGCGGCTACGCGCGCGTCCACATCAGACACGCCCACCAGGATGCGAATGCGACCGTCGGACAACTGCTCGGCCCACTCGATCTGGTCCAGGTCCCGCGAGGTGTCGTTGTCGATCGAGGACCACAGAAGGCTACGCAGGTCTTTCACCTCCGCGGCGATGGCCGGGACGCTCTGCGCCCTGATGGCCGAAAGCTGTGCATCGGTGCCATCAGGGAAATCCGGCTGGAACCCGTGTTCGCTCATCGTCGCGCGCGCTGCAGCGACCAGGTTGAAATGCGTGGCGTGACCGTTATGCATGGTGCTGAGAGCTCCTTCCAGCGAAGAGCCAGCGTAACACGCACCGGTCACACGCAGACAAGAAGGGCGGCCCCGTAGGCCGCCCTTTTGGCTTCAACCGCAACTGCTTTACTGGATGCCCAGGTCGGCCAACACTTTGGGCTTCGACTCGTCAACCGCCAACAGATTGTGGCAGGCCGTGCAGTCCTGCGTAATGACCGTGCCGTCCTTGGTGCTGTGGTCGCCGTCGTGGCAACGGAAGCAGCCCGGATAGCTCATGTGGCCAATGTGGTTCGGGTGCGTCCCCCAGGTTACCTTCATGTCCGGGAAGACGTTCTCGGAGTAAAGCGCGACCAGCTTCTGGCTGGCATGCTTCACCAGGTCAGCCTTGGTCGCCAGCACCTGCGGATTGCCGCTGCGATAGAAAGCCTCAAGCTGAGCCGGAATCTTCACCGCAGCATCTGCCTGGCTTGAGTAGTCAGCCTTGAGCAACGCAAGGCCTTCCTTGTGGACCCAGGGCAGCGTGGGGCTGATCGAACCATCAGCCATGGCACGGTTCAGCGCGTCTTCCGCGGTCATGAACGTGTGCGACGCGCGGTTGTGGCAATCGATGCAGTCCATCACGCGACGCTCGCCTGCGGGCGGGTTGGCGCCCTTCAGCGACGAGGCGGCAAACACCGTCTCCGAACCGTCGGCGTTGCGCCGCTGCACCCACGGAATCGAAGTGCGCGTCTCGTCCGTAGCCACGTATTCGATGTGTCCCAGGTGCACGCCGTGGATGCCGGTCAGGTGCGAGAGCGAATCCTGCCCGCCCAGGTGCAGTACCACGACATCCTGTGTCTGGGTGTTCTGCTCGTCGTCCGCAAAGTTCGACTTCACCAACAGCTTTTCACCCACGAACTTGGCCGGCGTGTGGCAGGCCTCGCAGATCTCTCGTGCCGGACGCAGGTTCCGCACAGGCGAGGGAATCGGCGTGGGATAGTCGGGAACGAACTTGGCCATGGAAGCGAACGAATGCGTCGAAACCTCAATCAGCTGCTTGGTGCCGTTCACCTTGGCGGCAAAGTACGACTCGACGCCGCTGCCGATATGACACTCCGTGCAGGCCACATGAGAGTGGGCTGAGATACGGTACGCCGTATACTCCGGATTCATGACGTGGCAGGACTGGCCGCAGAATTGCGGCGAATCCATGTAAGCCGCACCGCGATAGGTAGCCACGGAGACCACCATCAGGTTGACGATGGTGGCGACCATTACGATGTCTACGCCGTGGCGGAAGACGCGATCGTTGAAATCTACCTTGGGAAACTCGGCGGGGATCTGGCCTGCCTTTTGCAGGGCCTTGCGACGGAGAAATACGCCGACCGGAATCAGCGCGAGCCCGAGCAGGAACAAGGCCGGCAAAATCAGAAAGAAGATGATACCCAGGTACGGATTGTCGTTGGACCGGCCGAGAAGTTCGATCAGCCAATAGCCGATCATGGTAACGCCGGACGCGGTGGTGACGGCGCCGCCAGCCAAACTGATGGGATTGTTGCCGAAAAACAGCGCCGGCCTTACCCAATGTTCACGAAATCTAAGCAACAGTGGCACTTGGCCCCCCGAAAAGTGGAATGGCCCGCCGCACACGGCGGGCCCAGATGGTTCTTTACTTCAGTGTGCGGAGATAGGAAACGACGTCCTTGATCTCGGCATCGGTGAGCTTGCCCTTGAACGCGGGCATCTTGCCCTTGCCGTCGGTGGTGGCCGTGATCATCTCGGCAGCCGTCAGCTTCTTGACGTCGGGATCGGAGAAGGGCTTGATGCCCATCGCCTTGGCCATGCCCGGGTTGGGCGTGCCGGCCGCGCCGTGGCAGCTCGCACACTTTGCCTTGTAGGTCGCCTCGCCCGCAGACTGGGCAAAGCTCATAGTGCCGGCCAGCAGGGCAGCCGCGGCCATCACCAGCAGAGAACGTGTCGTCTTGGTCATGAAGAACTCCTTATTACCTTGTTCCACCCGCAGACCCTGACTGCTTGCCTGCGTCATGGGTTGTCTATCAGTGTTGAACCCCGGCGGCACAGGAAAGTCGCCGGGGCATGCTTGCGCTGGACATCCCACGGAGTCACGGAAGCACTGTACATCTTCCCTGCTCGTGGACTCTAGTCCGCAAAACAATCGACTACTTCAAAAAAGTGCGAAAATACGAAACCGATTCCTTGATCTCAGCGTCCGTCAGCTTTCCCTTGAACGGCTGCATTTTGCCCATACCGTTGCGAACCGCTTCAATCATCTGCTCCTCGTTCATCTTCTTCAC
>DCFV01000182.1 GCA_002314435.1 Acidobacteriaceae bacterium UBA1795
ACGAGATGCGGAGAGCCGAGCGCGCAGGTACGGATACGGGGTTACTGCTGCTGGATCTGGACCACTTCAAGGCGATCAACGATACCTACGGACACATGACCGGCGACATTGTTCTACGCGAGACTGCGGACCGCCTGCGGCAGAATGTGCGCCAGTACGACTTTGTGGGCCGCTTCGGAGGTGAGGAGTTCCTGATCGGTGTGCCGGACTGCGATGCCGGCCATCTGCGCAACCATGCGGAACGCATCCGCGCCGCTGTGGCAGCCACGCCTGTCCAGGTGGGCGCGCTGGAGATTCCTGTCACTTTGAGCGTTGGCGCAGCGGTGGCTCCGACGAAGAGCGCATCGGCAGGCACGGCGATGGCCGTGGCGGATACGGCGATGTATCGCGCCAAACGCGCCGGGCGGAACTGCGTTGTCTACTGCGTCGCGCCCGCTTCCGCCGAAGAATGGAATGACGATACGCCGGAGGCGCGCTGCGCTGCATGCGCTTCCCTGCTCTCAGGGCAATGTGTTTTGATGCAGCCGGCCGGGCATGTGCACTGAGGCGTTTGTGAGCCAAATCACTTGGCGGAAACTGCGCGCGGGCGTACACTGCCGTTCGGTGACTTGAAGTCAGACGTATGCCTGTAGACGAAGCGATTTCCAACCTGAGTTATAGCCTCGGCGCCGACCGCCCCCTGCTGGAACTGACCATCGGCGACCTGCTTCATCGCACCGCCAACCGCTATCCTGAGCGCCCGGGCGTGTCCGCACGCCACCAGGGGCGCCGCATGAGTTGGGCAGAGTTGAGCGAAGCTGCCGACCGCGTGGCGCGCGGGCTGTGGGCCATGGGCATCCGGCGCGGCGACCGCGTGGGGCTATGGTCCACCAACTGCATTGAGTGGCTGATGCTGCACATGGGCTGCGCCCGCGCCGGGGCCGCGCTAGTGAACGTGAATCCGGCCTACCGCTCGCATGAACTGGGCTACACTCTGGAGCGCTCGGAGATGAAGGCGCTCTTTTTGTGGCACAAGGATAAGCGCGCCGACTACGAAGAGATTCTGGACCGCGCCTGCCATGGCCGTACGCTGGCGCTGCAACACACTATCTACTTCGACACGACGGAGTGGCCTGCACTGCTGGATGCCGAGGGGCGACTGCCGGACCATGTGGCAGTCGATGATGTCGCCAATATCCAGTACACCAGCGGTACCACGGGGATGCCCAAGGGCGTGATGCTGACGCATCACAACGTGGTGAACAACGGGCAGTTTCTGGCACAGGGATTTCACTATACGGAGCAGGACAGCATCGTGATCCCAGTGCCGCTATTCCATTGCTACGGCTGCGTGATTGGCACCATGTCCGCGGTCAACTCCGGTGCAGCGATCATTCTGCCCAATTGGACATTCGACGCGCGCGCGACGCTCGAAGCGGTTCACGAGGAACGCGCCACATCGGTCTATGGCGTGCCGGCGATGTATGTGGCTGAGTTTGGACTACCGGAGTTTGCGAGCTACGACCTGACCAGCCTGCGAACAGGCATGATGAGCGGGGCGCCGTGTCCGGTGGAGCTGATGAAGCGCGTGCTGAACGAAATGCATATCGGCGAGTTGGTGATCGCTTACGGGCAGACGGAAACCTCGCCTGTGGTGACGATGAGCGACGCGGGCGACACGATTGAAGTGCGCGTGAACACGGTGGGCCGCGCGATGCCGCAAACCGAGATCAAGATTGTCTCCACTGAAACTCGGGAGATGCTGCCGTTTGGCATGCAGGGCGAGATTTGCGCGCGCGGCTACGCGATTATGAAAGGCTACGACGGTGATCCGGAGGGTACGGCGCAGGTGATCCAGCCTGACGGCTGGCTGCGCACGGGCGACCTGGGCGTAATGCGCGCCGACGGATGCATTCACCTGACGGGCCGCTCGCGCGATGTGATCATTCGCGGTGGAGAGAATATTTATCCACGCGAGGTGGAGGAGTTTCTCTACACGCATCCCAAGGTGGGCGAGGTGCAGGTGGTGGGAATTCCACACGAAAGGCTGGGCGAGATTGTGGTGGCTTGGGTGAGGCTGCGGCCGGAGGAGACGTCGACCGAGGAAGAGATTCGCGCCTTTTGCCAAGGACAGATCGCCTACTACAAGATTCCGGAGCACGTGCGCTTTGTCGACGAGTTTCCGGCGACGCTCTCGGGCAAGATTCAGAAGTACAAGATTCGCGAGTTTGAGATTGAGGCGCGTGGGTTGCAGGCAGTGGCGAAGATGGCGACGGCTTAGATCGCGCGCACTTTTCGCAGGTGCGACGGCTGCCGTATGATCGCTGCGGTACGATCATCCGATCTGCGCTGCTCCGGAGAACCGCTCCCGTGGCCCTTAGAAAGCTCTACGTTTCGCTTGCATGCGTGATCCTGCTGTCAGCTGCTTTCTGCGCATCGGCAAAGACCGCTGCGAAGACTGTGCGTCTTGCGATCTGCCAGATCCTGGTCATCGACAGCGACCGCGAGGGGAACTTTCGCCGCATCGAATACGCACTGGACCAGGCCGAGGCGCAGCACGCCGACATAGCCATCTTCCCGGAGTCTTCCATCCTCGGATGGGAAAACCCTGAGGCTCACCGCCTGGCTCAGCCCATTCCCGGGGCGGACAGCGACCGCATCGCTGCACTGGCGCGCAAGCACAAGATTATGATCGCGATCGGCCTCGACGAAAAAGATCACGACCAGCTGTATGACTCCGCAATCCTCGTCGATCGATCGGGCAAGCTTCTTTGGAAACACCGCAAGATCAATGTGCTTCCCGAGTTGATGACTCCGCCCTACGCGCAGGGGTTGGCGCAGGACATCGGCGTTGTCGAAACGGAGTTCGGGCGCATCGGCGTGCTCATCTGCGCCGATACATTTTCGGACGATTATCTTGAGCGCCTGAAGGCTCTCAAGCCGGACCTCGTGTTGGTTCCTTACGGCTGGGCCGCACCGAACGAGCAATGGCCTCAGCACTCTTCGCTGCTGGAAGAACTGGTGAAGAAGCGTGCCGCTGAACTCAAGTGCCCCATGGCCGGTGTGGACCTGGTGGGCGAAATGACACACGGACCCTGGACGGGGCAAACCTACGGCGGGTCGAGCTTTGTTGCTGATGGATCGGGCAAGATTCTGCTGACTGCGCGCGACCGCGACACTGACCTGCGCTTGATCGACGTGCAATTGGACCAAGGACATTAATGAGGGCAATCGGTAATAGCAGGAACCACTGTGTATTCAGCGGCTGATGCTTATCGGTAGGTCTAGCGCGATTCACCGGCGCGGAAAGTCGCCTCAATCCTCCGGCTGTAGTGGCCGATGAGCGCGTTCCAGCGAATTATGGCCAGCTCTTTGAGCATCTGCATGCCGTCTTTGAGATAGCTCATGCGGGTACGTGCGTCGTGGGCCCAGCTGACGGGCACTTCTTTCACGGTGAAGCCACGCTTGAGGGCAATGAAGAGAATCTCGGGGTCGAAACCCCAGCGCTCGATGGTCTGCAACTGAAAGACGGTTTGCGCGGCGGCACGGGTGAAGGCCTTGAAGCCGCACTGCGTGTCGACGAAGGGCAGGCCCATGACAAGGCGCGTGACGCCGTTGAAACATCGCCCGAAGATCTGGCGGTAGAGAGGCTGGCGGTGGGTCTGGCGGCCGCTCTCGAGCCAGCGGGAGCCGATGGCGATGTCTGCACCGGCCGCGATGGCCGCGAAGAGGCGCTCGGCTTCTTCGATGGGCGCGGAGAGATCGGAATCAGTGAACAACACAACGTCGCCAAGGGCGTTGAGCACGCCGTTGCGGACGCTGTAGCCCTTGCCATGATTGCCGGGATTTTCGAGCAGGCGCAGTTCGGGAGCGTGGGCGGCGATGTCGCGCACAATCTGCGCGGTCGAATCAACGGAGCCGTCGTTGACAACGATGACTTCGGCGTCCCATTTGTGAGCGCGGATGCAGCCAAGCACAGCGTCGAGAGTGGCGGGAATACGCGCGCTCTCATTGAACGCCGGAATGACGATGCTGTACTTGGGAAAATGCGCCACGGTGCCGCCCCGCCCCTGATATCCCGAGATGCAAAAGAAACCTTGCTCATGATACCGCGACCGGCAAGCGGCGGGCTGGCGGGAGGCAAAAGAGGGGGCTGGCGGGCCAACTTGCTGATGTAAAAGGCGCAAATCGGAAGACACTGCTTGATTTTTGTCTTGCAGACGTCGAGAATCTGTTTATGCTGTGTCGGGAGGTCGATGCATGACGAAAGCAGATCTGGTTGAAAAGGTCACGCGCCTGGGCGATCTGACTCGCCGCGATGGCGAGGTGATTGTGGAAACCGTATTCGACTCGGTGATCTCGGCGCTGCAGAGTGGCGACAAGATTGAGATTCGCGGCTTCGGTTCCTTCCGTATCCGGCAGCGCAACCCTCGTATCGGCCGCAATCCGAAGACCGGCGAGCGGGTGGAGGTGCCGGCCAAGCGGGTTCCTTACTTCAAGCCCTCGAAGGAGCTGCGCGACCTGGTGAATCCGGCCGAGACTGCCGCTCCGGCGACTCCGGCCTCGTAACCGACCGCGCGTTCTTCTCGCAATTTCCTCGATTCTCTTGACTTAGGGGCGGATGCCGATGATGCTCATCAGCCGCCCGGCGCGGCCCTGTGCCCCGCGGTGCGAGAAGAACAGTTCCGGCTGGCACTGTGTGCAACCTCCGACAACGCGAATCGACTTGGGTGAGAGGCCCGCGTCGAGCAGCTGACGCCGATTGGCCTCGGCCAGGTTGACGTGCAGGCTGGGTCCGATGGGCGAGTGGCCGGGCGCACGCTGGGTGAGAAACAGCATCGGGTACTTGGTTCGCACCGGGTCTGAGTCGTAGACCTCGTGGAAAAGCTGGGGCGCGTAGCTGAACTGGGACTCGAACTGCGAACGCACGTCTTCGCCCACCGCGTAGCAGCAGGCACCGACGCCAGGGCCGATGGCGGCGATCAGGTCCTCTGGCCGGGAGCCGAACTCGATGCGCATGCGGCCAACACCCAACTCCACAATGCGTTTGACGGTGCCGCGCCAACCGGCGTGGAAAGCTCCCACAACTCGGCGCTTGCGGTCTGCCACCAGCACGGGGATGCAGTCGGCGGTTTGCACGGCGAGCAGGATGCCGGTCTCGTCGGTGATGGCTCCGTCGGCCTTCCAGGGCAAAGGACGCGCGGCGTCCGTCGCGTGCAGGCGAACCACGAGGTTGGAGTGGATCTGGCGCACGGGCACAAGCGGCGTAGCGCTGCTCCCGGTGACGGCCTGGGCCAGAAGGCGGCGGTTTTCGAGGACGATGGAGCGGTCGTCTTCCGGGGTAAATCCGAGATTTAATTCGGGGGGCACATCTTCGGCGCAATAGGCGCGGCTGCGGCCACCTTTCCGTGTGCTGAACCCGGCCCAGAGCCAGGAGAGGCGCTGCCATCCGGCAACGGGAAGCCAATGAACACCGTTGGGGGCTACCCGCGGCTTTGGCGCGACAGTGCGCAGGTCTTCAGGCTCAGCGCGCTGGAGGCGCAGCTCGCGGGTGATGCCGGCAGGCGTGGAGCGGCGGCGGCGTACCAGTCCGGCGGTGCGGAACAGGGCGTCAATTTCCTGGATGTTTTTCTTGAGAGTTTCCTCAGAGAGCTGGGGCTGCTTCACAGCTTGATTGTAGCGGGAGAGAGGCTGCGGAAGGGCGCAGAGAGCACATGGGCCTGCTTTCCAGCAGGCCCGCTCAAGAGGCGTTTGGAGGAGATCCGGAGGGGTTTAAGGGATGAGGTCCGTCGCCGGACCTTCGTGAGAAGGGTGAATCGCATCTGGTGGGATCGTGAGAATCGGGGGAAGCCTCTTTTTGTTACTTGATAAGACTCCGAAACCGGGAAAAAGGTTGCTCATTCTTTTTTGTACAGAGGCGGAAGAGTTTTTCTGCGGAGAAAGGGGCGCGGGGCGGTGAGCTTGCCCGGGCGACGCCCCTTGTCGTAGCGCTACCGGATGCCGTTGGCGTTGAGATGGGCGCGGTAGTTTTTGTCCTCGACCATGATGTGATGAACGAGCCACTCCTTGAGGAACTTCATTACTTCAAGCGATAGCAGCGAGGCGCCGCCGGACCTGAACCGGGCCTGCAGGTCGGTAACCTGGCGGATCAGTTCGCGGTGCTCGCTGGCGTGATGCGCGGCAGCGGTGTAGCCGGTACGGGCGAAGTACTCCTCTTCTCGGCGGAAGTGGAAGCGCGTGTAGTGGATCAGTTTGTCGAGAATCTGGGACAGGGACTCCTGTCGGCGATTGCTCGTGATGCCGTCCACCAGTTCGTTGATCATGTCGACCAGCTTCTTGTGGTCATCGTCCAGTGTCTTTACTCCAACACTCAGTGTTTCGTTCCATAGCATCGAAGCCATCGGTCTATGTTCTCCGCAGAATGATTTGGGCCCGGCACCGGCAGCCGCAGGGGCAGCCGGGACGAGACACCGCATCGAGCGGCAGATACAGGAAGGCTCCCGCCGCGAGATGAGTTGTCTCATGTGGGTCTATCGGCGGCGGAGTCTTGTTGATTAGGGCTGAGTGGGCCGTGCGAAGAACGCGTCGACCTGGGGAATGAGCCACTCCTCCTGAACTGGCGGAGCGGCGCGGGGCTAATGGGCGGCGAGCAGCTCGCTCTGGAACTCCTCGTTGAGCCACGAGGAGAAGGCGGAGAACTCCTCGTCGCGGCCGAGGAAGTCGCGCACCAGTTCGCGGCCTGGTTTGGACCCGCCCTGCTCGAGCACGGTTTTGCGATACTTGGCGCCAGCGTCGCAGCCAAGCAGATCGGCGGGGTCGAACTGGGCGAAGAAGTCGAGGGCGATGACCTTGTCGAAGGCATAGGTGTAGTAGTTGGACGAGTAGCCGGTGAGGTGGCCGAAGCTGGCATACATGCGATTGCCGTCGAGCCAGGTCCACGGCTGCAGGCCCTGATAGAGACGCCTGGTGGTGGCGTCGAGATCGAGGCCGGCGGGGTCCTGGTCGTGGAGGTCGAGGGAGAGAGTGGTGTAGTAGAGCTGCGAGCGGACCCAATCGGCGCGGCCAAACGAACCCGCGAGCTTCATTTTGCGGATGGTCTCAACGGGCAGGATTTCGCCGGTCTGGTAGTGACGGGCGAAGGACTGGAGGAGCTTCTCGTCGCGAAAGAACTCTTCGAGCATCTGCGAGGGGACTTCGATGAAGTCGCCTTCGGTTGCGAAACCGGAGAGGCCCGCCCACTCCGTGTGGCCGCCGAGGATAGCGTGCATGAGGTGGCCGAACTCGTGGAAGAAGGTGACAACGTCGGAGTACTGCATTAGACCGGGGTCGTCGGCGGTGCCGCCAGGGAAGTTGCAGATGAGCCCGGCCTCGGGCAGGTAACGGCCTCGGACGCCGGTCACTACAGGGGCGGCGGAGAACCACTTGTCCTTGCCTTCGCGCGGGTGCATGTCGAGATAGAAGCGGCCGACGTGCTCACCGCCGTCGTATACCTCAAAGACGCTGACGGCGGGGTCCCAGCCGGGGACGGTGGAGAGTCGGAACTCGATTTTGAAGAGACGCGCGGCAGTGGCGAGCACGCCGGCCTCGACCTGTGCGTAGGGGAAGTAGGGGCGGACAGACTGCGAGTCAAAGTCGAAGGCCGAGCGGCGGAACTGCTCGTACCAGTAGCCGCGGCTGGTGATGTCGATGGCGGCGAGGCCGGGCTGGCGGCTGCGCGCGAAGTCGAGGATGAGCTCGTGCTCGCGCACGGCGCCATCGCGGCTGGCTTGGTCGAGCTTGGCCAAAAACGTACGCACGTTGGCTGCTGAACCCATCATCTGGTCGGCGGTGGCGAGGTCGGCCCAGCTGCGGAAGCCAAGTACTGTGGCGATCTCCTGGCGGGTGGCGAGCAGGTCCAGCAGGAGCTTCTGATTGGCCGGGTAGGCCCGCGTGTTGTAGGCAAGGAACATGCGCTCGCGCAAGGCGGGGCTGGCGGCGAAGGTCATGACCGGCTGCATGTCGGGCGGGTCGGTGGTGAGGGCGATCTTGCCTTCCGTGTCAGCGGCGTGGCGAGCGAGGTAGTCGGCGGGCAGGCCCTCGAGTTCGGGGGCGGTGGCCTCTATGGACTTGGCGCCTTCCTGGATGTTGCGGCTGAACTCGAGCGCGATGCGGGTGCCTTGCTCGTGGAGAGCCTGCAGGCGGTCGCGAGTGGGCTGGTCCTTATCGACGCCGGAGAGGCGATAGCTCAGCAGGGTGCGCTCTACGTAGTGTTTGGTGGCAGGGCCGACGCCGGTGAGATCGATGGCGGAGAGAGCGTCGTAGACGGCGCGGTTGAGGCTGAGGGCGCTGCCGGCCATGGCTACACGCTGGGCTTCGAGTTGCGCCTGGTCGCGCACAGCGCTAGCGGTGGCGACGGAGTTGAGCACGCCGGCCTGCGCACCAGCGAGGTTGAGTTGCTCGATGGCGGCGTCGTAGAGGCGGAGGGAGTTGGCAGGGGTGCGCGGCCCCTCGACGGCCAGCAGGGCGGCGAGCGCAGCCTTATGTGCGGCGAGGCGTGCGCTGACCCAGGCGGTGAGGGCCTCAGCCGATGTGGCTCCGCCTGTCTCCCAGGTGTGCAGGTCGAGGGTGACGGCGGCGGCGACGAGGGGATCAGCAGTAGACATGCGGGACAAACCTCCGAAGTTCCAGATTGCCATATCGCCCTGCTGGGATGCGGTGGGAACCGAAAATACCCAATCGGCCGGAGGTGCAGGTTGCATCCGAACGTGAAGCCATCTAAGATGCCCCAATTGACGAATATGGCTCACGCTACCGATCACGCCGTGTCGCACCATTCCGCCAGCCCGATTGTGCCGCGGCTACGCCTAGGAAAGCTGTGCGTGGCGATTCCGGCCAGCTCGCCTTCGGAGATGGTGGAGCGCGCGGAAGCTTCACTTAAAGACAGCCACTTCTTTGAGTTCCGGCTGGACTCGCTGACGAAGCCAGCGGCTGCCCTGCCCTACATCAAGCAGTTTCTGACCGAGCACCGTGAGGCAACAGCGATTGCTACGTGCCGCCGCAAGGAGAATGGTGGCAACTTTGCGGGGACTTTAACTGCCGAGTTGGAGATTCTGCTGAAGGCTGCGCAGTCCGGCTGCCAGATCGTTGACCTGGAAGTGGAGTCGGCCGAGGAGACCAAGCCTGCCCAGTTGGTAAAGCTGCGTGAGGCGGGAGCGGCACTGCTGGTGAGTTTCCACGACTTTACGCGGACGCGGAGCCTGGAGCAGGCGGCGGATCGGATTGAGGCCTTCAAGCCCGACTTTGTGAAGGTGGTTTCGACGGCGCGGTCGCTTGCCGACAACCTGGCGGTGCTGCGGCTAATCGAGGACCGGTCACTGGCTTCGCATGTGGTGGGTATCGCCATGGGCGAAGAGGGGCTGCTGAGCCGCGTGCTGGGGCCGCGGGCCGGGGCGGCGTTTACCTTTGCCTCGTTCTCTGACGGTACCGAGACGGCGCCGGGGCAGGTTTCTGCACATACGCTGCGGGAACTCTACCGCGTGGATCATCTGGACACGGCAACGCGGATCTTTGGCGTGGCGGGGAACCCGATCAGCCACTCGCTCTCGCCCTTGATGCACAACACGGCTTTCCGCCGCGAGGTGGTGAACGCGGTGATGCTGCCGCTGAAGGTAAAGTCACTGGACGACCTGCTGACCGTGGTGCGCGAGTTGCCGCTCGCGGGGGTGGCAGTGACCATGCCGCTGAAACAGGAAGTGCTGCCGCACCTGGCGAACATGGATTCGCTGACGGCACGCATCGGCGCCTGCAATACTCTGCGCACGGGGGCGGACGGCAAACTCTACGGCTTCAACACGGACGTGGCTGGCGTGGTCCGGCCTCTCGAAAAACGCCTGAAGCTCAAGGGCGCGCGAGTGGCGGTGCTGGGCGCGGGCGGAGCGGCGCGGGCGGCGGTGTTCGGTCTTGTCGAGCAGGGTGCTGAGGTATTTATTGTGAACCGCACACATGAGACGGCGGTAGCGCTGGCGCGACAGGCCAAGGCGAAGGCACTGAAGCACGAGGCCTTTGCCAAGCAGCAGTTCGACGTGCTGATCAACTCGACGCCGTGCGGCATGAAGGGCTCGAAGCAGGCGCTGCCGATTGCCGAGAGAGAATTGAACGCCAAGCTGGTGTTCGACATGGTGTACAACCCCATGGAGACACCGCTGCTGAAGCTGGCACGGGCACGCGGCATTGCCGTGGTGAGCGGCGTGGAGATGTTTGTGCAGCAGGGCGCGCGGCAGTTCGAGATCTGGACCGGCAAGCCGGCTCCGGAAGCCGAGATGCAGCGGGTGGTGGAACACGAGCTGCGCCGTCGGGGTTAACTCACTTCATGCAATTTGCTGATGCCGGGGCGCTGCCTGGAAGGACGTGCTGGCACGGAGCTGCGTATGTCCAAATTGAGTGCCGGATTACTGCTCTATCGCCACAGAGGCGGGACGGTCGAAGTGTTCCTGGTACATCCGGGCGGGCCGTTCTGGCGCACGAAGGACGCAGGCGCGTGGTCGGTTCCCAAGGGCGAATGCATCCAGGGTGAGAACCCGCAGGCTGCGGCGCGACGAGAGTTTGAAGAAGAAACGGGCTTTCCGCCCAGCGGAGGCGCGGCGTTTCCGCTGGGTGAGGCGCGGCTGCCGTCGGGCAAGGTGATCGTGGCGTGGGCCGTGGAGGGCGACTGCGAGGCGGAGGCGATCCGCAGCAACACGTTTCCACTGGAGTGGCCGCCGAAGTCCGGAACGGTGCAGGAATTCCCTGAAGTAGACCGGGCGGCGTGGTTTTCTCTCGAAGATGCGCGAGAGAGACTGCACCCGGCGCAGCGTGGGTTTCTGGACCGGCTTGCACTGCTGCAGAAGTGAACGGCGGAGCTATTTCTTTTTCCTGGCGTTCTTTGCGGCGGCTTTGGCTTTGTCCTCGGGCGAGTGGGTGATGGGGATGGGCGCGAGGTCCGGGCCGATGCGGCGCACCGAGGTGTCGCGGAGTGCGAAGGAGAGCGTGCGCGGATTCGCGGGCTTGGCGATGCCGGTGTCAGGGTTGATGGCCACGTCCGGCGAGGATGAGACCTGGAAGCTGAAGACAGGCTCAGTTGTGCCGCCCGGTGCTGGTTCCGTGCCGAGGCGCAGGGGCAGGTAGCCCTGGATGGGATGCAGCCGGTATGCGGTCTCGTAGCGGTGGCGCTTGAGGCTCCAGGTGAAGACGCGGATCTGGTCGAAATCAAACGGCAGGCCGGACTTGGGCGGCGCTAGTGCCGTGACGTAGATGGGAACATCGTGATTTGGCGCGCTGGACTCTTCGTCGTGGACCTTGGTGAGGATGTAAGCACCGACAATCTTCTGCCCTTCGGCGTATTGCCCCACCTCGTCGGGTATGTCCACGTCCACGCGGCTGCCGAGAGCCCAGCCGACGCGGTTTTGGGCGTCGCGGATGAGCCACCAGTCTTCCATCGGCGGAGGTTCGGGGGCGAGCTGCTCTGGCGCCGGGGAAGGGCTTGCCGGTTTGGGCGCGGGCACCGGGGCTGGGGCCGGAGACTTGGCTGCCTCCCTGGGAACGGAGGCGCGGACGAGCATCTGCACCTTCTCATTGCCGGGCAACAGGTAGAAGCGGTCCGTGTCGCGTCCGGGGGTGGAGTGCAGGTAGATGTCGTCGCGGAGAGTGCCAGTTGCGACGACGGGGTCGTCTTTGTGCTGGGGGACGAGCTGGGCGAAGGCTTCGTAGGTCTTGCTGTCGATGACGGCGCGGTCGGGGATCCAGCCGATCTCACCCTTCTCAGTTTTGACGCGGAGGAAGCGCTTGCCGCGCTCGAGCACCTCGAGCGACTGGCCGTTGTTCACCTGGGCCACATGGTTGGAGACGGCGGCGACGCGGTCGCGCAGGTACATCTGGCGGACCCAGACGTAGACCATGTCGTGGTGCTCATGGTGAAAACGGCGTAGTTTGCTGCAACCCGGGACGAAGAAGACGAGGAGCGCGAGGAGGGCACACGCGATCCAAGGTTGGCGACGCCGGACGGGGGAGTTAGAGGACATCGAAAATCGCGTCAAATGAGCCACTGGCGAACAGTTTGAGGATAGCACCGGGAGGCCGCCCACGGAGCCGCGCACTTCCCGGTTGCCCAATCGGCGGCGCACAGGTTAGGTTCATACCGAACTGGCACGGAAGACCCGCCACTATACTTGACGGTTGAGCGCGGTAGAGCAGGAGGCAAGAGCGTGAGAGTGGGCTTGTTCACACGGGAGTATCCGCCGCAGGTGTACGGTGGTGCGGGGGTACACGTCGATTACCTGAGCCGGGAAATGGCAAAGGCGATCGAGGTGGAGGTGCACTGCTGGGGGCCGCAGCAGGCCGACAACGGGAACCTGCATGTACGCGGGCAGGAGCCGTGGGCGGAGATCTCGAACGGCACCGCAGGCAAGTTCAAAGGCGCGCTGGAGGCCTTCAGCCTGAACCTGACGCAGGTGAAGGCGCTGGAAGGCATTGACGTGGTGCATACCCACACGTGGTACGTGTCGATGGCCGGCTACCTGGCGAAGAAGCTCTACGGCGTGCCGTTTGTGCTGACGACGCACTCGCTGGAACCGCTGCGTGCCTGGAAGGCCGAGCAGTTGGGCTCGGGATACGCGATGAGCTCGTGGATGGAGCGCACAGCGATTCTGGATGCAGACGCGATCATTGCTGTCTCGGCCGGAACGAAAGCGGACATTCTGCGCGCGTATCCGGAGGTGGACCCGACGCGCATTCACGTGATCTACAACGGCATCGACCTGGACGAGTATCAGAAGACCGACGAGACGAGAGGGCTGATCGAATACGGCGTCGATCCGGCCGTGCCCTACGTTCTGTTTGTTGGGCGCATTACGCGACAGAAGGGCGTGACGCACCTTGTGGATGCGATCCGCTACCTGCCGCCGCAGACGCAGGTGGTGCTGTGCGCGGGCGCGCCGGACACGCCGGAGATTGCAGACGAACTGCGCGCCAAGGTGGTAGCGGCGCGGCACGATCATCCGCACATTGTGTGGATCGAGAAGATGGTGACGCGGCAGGAGACGATTCAGCTCTATAGCAACGCACGGGTCTTCTGCTGTCCATCGGTGTATGAGCCATTCGGCATTATCAATCTGGAAGCGATGGCTTGCCGTGCGCCGGTGGTGGCAAGCGCGACGGGCGGCATCAAGGAAGTGGTGGTCGAGGGCGAGACGGGCTTTCTGGTGCCGTTTGACCAGGATCCGGTGACGAGCTTTCCACGCGACCCGGAGAAGTTTGCGCAGGATCTTGGCGCGCGCATCAGCGAACTGCTCGGCGACCCTGAGAAGTGCAAGCGGTTCGGCGATGCA